>DCBE01000019.1 GCA_002313325.1 Flavobacteriaceae bacterium UBA1115 | reverse complement strand
ATGGCAATATTTACACTCAATTTGGTTCTCTCCTGAGTGAATTTTGTGAGAATAGTGAATCGGTTGAATGGGCATATACCCTTGGTCGATACCTACTTGCATCAGATAGCTGTATCCAACATATGCGCTTGAAAGCAATAGGAATACAACCGTAACAAACACCAAGAATGGGTTTTGCGCATAGGCTTTCCAAAGTGGTGTACGCTTTGTTTTTTGTTTTTTAATAATTTCAACGCCGTTAGCCGCTGCGATTTTTTTTAGAGTTTTGTTGACCAAAAACAACATGGTTACCAAAGCAGCCAAAACCAACATCAGCACCGCTAAGATTAAATCGTTTGTAAAGCCACCACCTGACTCAGCAGGAGCAGCAGCAGTCATGGGAGGAGCAGCTGGTGCGGGAGGTGTATAGTCGGTGTATGCTAAAATATTATCGATGTCCTCGTTAGAAAGTTGTGGAAACGAGGTCATAACAGAACCATTGTACTCTTCATAAATGGCAACCGCTTGGGGATCGCCAGACTTTACCATGGCAGTCGAATTCTTAATCCAAGTATAAAGCCATTCTTTGTCATACTTGGCAGATACGCCTGCTAGAGCAGGACCCACAGCGCGTTTTTTGAGTTTGTGACAAGCAGCACAATTGGCATTAAATAAAGACTTTCCTTTTTGGATATCAGGCTCTTGGGCATTTACAGCGAAGCTGTAGCAGAGCGTTAGGAGCAGTAATAGAAGGTGAGCTAGAAAGCTGTCCTTGAACATACGAGGTTAATTTTTGGTTAATTCACACTTTAATGAATCTGTTAGCAAAATTACGACACAGCCCCCATTTTAAAAACTAGATAGCTGTCAAAGTTTTAATTTATATTTTGTCTAAATAATATGTTATATTACTGTTAATCAGACACATAAATAAATAATGTTTAGCATCTTTTTAACAAAAAATAATTTAAATAATGGTGTATTTTTGTCTTTAATGAAATTCAACATGCATCGAAAAACTTGCTGTTTTATTTTTTGTGTTTTAATAAACTGTTCCTACGTAATGGGACAGCAAGCACAAACACAAATACGTGCACCACAGAAATTAGACAGCTTACTTCAGAAAAAAATAGCCTTAGACCGATTGAATGCAGCCAAGAAGCAATTTACAATTCAAATATTTTATGGCAATTTTGAGGAAACTACAGCAGAGTTAGCAAGGTTTGAAACCTTATTTCCAAATATGATTGCACAGCTGATTCACGAAACACCCAACTATAAAATACGTGTAGGTAGTTTTACCAATGAGCGGGAAGCTTTGGCAGAATTAGAAAAAGTTAAAGGGAGATTTAGCTCGGCTTTTGTACTGAAGCCTTAAGTTATTTAAGCGTTTTTTTGATGGCTACTTCTTCATAGCACTCCACAACATCGCCATCTTTGATGTCGTTAAATCCTTTGATTTGAAGCCCACAATCGTAGCCTTTGGTAACCTCTTTAACATCGTCTTTAAAACGCTTGAGAGATTCTAATTCGCCCATGAAAACAACAACCCCTTCACGGATAACACGAATACCTGAGTTGCGGATAATTTTACCGTCTGTAACCATACAACCGGCAATGGTACCCACTTTTGATATTTTAAAGGTTTCCCTGATTTCAGCATTACCCCTAATCTCTTCTTTGAAATCGGGTGAAAGCATGCCTTCCATCGCATCTTTAAGATCATTGATGGCATCGTAAATAATAGAGTAGCTTCGAATATCGATTTCCTCTTTCTCGGCCAATTGACGTGCAGTTCCCATAGGACGTACATTAAAGCCGATAACAATCGCATCGGAAGCCGAAGCCAACAATACATCTGATTCCGTTATGGCGCCAACGCCTTTGTGGATAATGTTAACTTGAATTTCTTCGTTAGAAAGCTTTTGGAACGAGTCCGTTAGCGCTTCGACAGAACCATCCACGTCTCCTTTCAGAATAATATTCAATTCTTTAAAGTCACCCAGTGCAATACGTCTTCCGATTTCATCCAGTGTAATGTGGCGTTGCGTTCTAACCGACTGCTCGCGCACCAATTGGGTGCGTTTTGCGGCAATTTGCTTGGCTTCTCTTTCGTCGCCATAAATATTGAAGCGGTCACCTGCTTGCGGTGCGCCGTCAAGTCCTAAAATGGAAACGGGCGTAGACGGACCAGCTTCTTTAATTTCCATGCCATGCTCATTCTGCATCGCTTTTACTTTACCGCTGTGCCGTCCAGCTAAAATATAATCTCCAATGCGCAATGTGCCAGATTGTACTAATAAAGTGGAAATATATCCTCTACCTTTATCTAAAAATGCTTCAACTACAGAACCTTGAGCAGCCTTGTTTGGGTTTGCTTTTAGCTCCAGTAGCTCTGCTTCTAACAATACTTTTTCTAAAAGCTCTTCAACGCCTTCCCCTGTCCTAGCAGAGATGTCTTGGGATTGGATTTTTCCACCCCAATCTTCAACCAATAAATTCATTCCAGCTAAGTTTTCCTTGATTTTATCCGGGTTGGCCGTTGGCAAGTCCATTTTGTTAATGGCAAACACTATGGGAACCGAAGCCGCTTGTGCGTGACTGATGGCCTCTTTGGTTTGTGGTTTGATGTCGTCATCGGCAGCCACCACAATAATAACCAAGTCGGTTACTTGTGTTCCACGCGCTCGCATAGCAGTAAAGGCCTCGTGACCAGGAGTGTCTAAAAAGGTAATGGTTTGTCCATTTTTCACTTTCACACAATACGCACCAATGTGCTGCGTAATACCCCCAGACTCTCCTTGAATTACATTCGCATTTCGCACATAATCTAAGAGAGATGTTTTTCCGTGATCAACGTGTCCCATAACCGTAACTATAGGTGAGCGGTGTTCTAAGTCTTCCAGTTTATCTTCAACTACTTCAACGGCATCTTCAATGTCAGCCGTCACAAATTCTACTTCATAACCAAATTCTTCAGCAACAATAGAAAGTGTTTCTGCATCCAAGCGCTGGTTCATGGTAACCATGATACCTAGCGACATACATGCCGATATAATTTGTGTGGAACTGATATCCATCATGGTTGCCACTTCTCCAACAGTTACAAACTCGGTAACCTTAAGGATTTTGCTTTCTGCTTCTTGTAACGCTTCTACTTCCTCCGATTTTTGACGGTGAAAGTCTCTCTTTTCACGGCGGTACTTAGCTCCTTTTGACTTGGAAGTCTTTCCTTGCAGCTTTTCGAGAGTTTCTCGAATTTGCTTTTGGATTTCTTCTTCTGTAGGCTCTTCTTTAGCTAACGTTGGTCGCTGTTGTTTATTACCGCGATTGTTGGGCTTGCGGTTTCCAGGACCTGTGTCTTTAGTAATTCGTTTTCTGCGACGCTTGTTGCTATCGCTGTCAGCGGGGTTCATTGGGGCGGGTTTTTTGAATTTTGATAAATCAATTTTATCCCCAGCTGATTTTAAACCACTTAACTTTTTGTATTGAGTTTCAATCTTTCCAGAGTTTTCAGACGTTGGTTCTACAGGCATTGCTGCTTTTGCAGGTGCTTCCTCTTTAGCTTTGGCAGTTGGCGCAGCTTCGGTAGGTTTATCTGCCACGGTAGGTTTATCTGCTCCAGCAGTTTTATCTGCCACGGAAAGTTTGTCTGTTTTGGGTACAACTGTTTCTATTGGTGGTGGTGCTGTTTCTTCTGGCGCTGATACTTTGGGAGCTTCGGCAGGCTTTGGATTCGGGTTTAAGTCAAATTTAACTTGGGGGTTTAAGCCGCTCAAGTTTGCTTGTGCCTTGACTACGTTTTTTGTTTTAGAAAGCTCGGGGGTGGGCGCTTCTTCTTTTTGTGCCTGTTCGCGAATGGCTTCTTTTTCTTTACGTTTCTCTTCGAATACTTCGTGAGACGCTTCTTTTTTGGAGCGATCCGTTTGGAATGCATCTAAAAGTAGTTCATACTCCTGCTGCGAAAGTTTGGCTGTTGGGCGCGCTTCCACTGAAAATCCTTTTTCGGACAGGTGGTCCACTGCACGGTCCAACGAGATGTTTAGCTCGCGGAGTACTTTATTAATTCGAATTGTTTTTAAATCTGCCATATAATCTTTTGCGCAATAAAAAATTGCTTGGTTTGGTTATTCGTTAGAAAATTCTGCGCTTAATATTTTTCGCACATCTGAAATGGTCTCTTCTTCCAAATCGGTACGTTTTATCAAATCTTCAATATCCTCTTCTAATATACTTTTAGCAGTATCTAATCCTGCCTTTTTAAATTCCGCTATAATCCAGGCTTCAATTTCATCAGAAAACTCAGTTAACTCAACATCTTCTTCCATGCCCTCACGGTACACGTCAATTTCGTAGCCCGTGAGTTGCCCTGCAAGGCGGATATTAAATCCTCCACGTCCAATGGCTTTGGACACTTCGCTTGGATCCATCATCACCTCAACACGCTTGGTCTCTTCATCTATTTTGACCGAAGTGACTTTAGCGGGACTTAATGATCTTGTAATTAGAAGTTGGGTGTTGTTGGTATAGTTAATCACATCAATATTTTCATTTCCCAATTCACGTACGATGCCGTGGATACGGGAACCTTTCATGCCCACACAAGCACCAACTGGATCGATGCGGTCGTCATAAGAATCAACAGCCACTTTGGCTTTTTCTCCAGGGACGCGAACGGCCTTTTTGATGGTAATCAAGCCATCAAATACTTCAGGAATCTCTTGTTCAAATAATTTTTCCAAGAACCGTGGCGCCGTACGCGACATAATAATACTTGGTTTGGTTCCCTTAAGTTCTACACTTTCAATAATCCCACGAACGTTGTCTCCTTTTCTGTAAAAATCAGATGGAATTTGTCGGTCTTTGGGCAGAATGATTTCGTTTCCTTCATCATCAAGCAAGATCACTACACGGTTGCGTATGTGGTGTACCTCCGCTGTGTAGATTTCGCCAACAAGGTCAATGAATTGCTTGTAGATGATGGTGTTGTCGTGCTCGTGAATACGTGCCACCAAGTTTTGACGTAGTGCCAAAACAGAACGTCTCCCCAGGTCGGCTAATTTTACTTCTTCTGAAACGTCTTCACCCACTTCAAAATCGGGCTCAATTTTTTGTGCTTCTGAAAGTTCTATTTCTTCATTGGGATCATCTACTTCGCCATTTTCCACAACAATGCGGTTACGCCATATTTCCAAATCCCCTTTGTCTGGGTTGATAATAATATCAAAATTGTCATCTGTTCCATATTTCTTTTTCAAGGTATTGCGAAACACTTCTTCAAGGATTGACATTAACGTTACTCGGTCGATAAACTTTTCGTCTTTAAACTCCGAAAACGACTCTATAAGGGCGAGATTTTCCATATTACTTATTAAATTGAATTTGAACGATTGCTTTTTTAATTTCGGTGTAGGACACTTTAGCGTCCTTACTTACCGTGTGTTTTCCTTTGCCAACGGGTTTTGGTTCGCGTGCTTTCCACTGCAACGCAATCATTTGATCGTCTGTAGCTGTTAAGGTCCCCTTTAGCTCTTCATCGCTATTGGTGATGATTTTTAAGATACGACCTAGATGTTTTTTATACTGTCGCGGTTGCTTAAGCGGTGCGGCAGCACCTGCAGAACCTACCTCAAGTGAAAAGTCGTGCTCTTCTCTATCTAGGTTGTGCTCAATATGACGACTCACTTGTATGCACTGTTCAAGGGTTACCCCAGTGTCGCCATCAAGTTCAACACGTATGTGCGAAGCTAGGTCGATGCTTATATCCACTAAAAATAAAGCGGGCTGCTTGGCCAAGGCTTTGTTGAGTAATTCGTGTACGCGTCTATTAAAATCCATAAAATAAAAAAGAGGACAATGTCCCCTACCACTATCCCGTTAAAAGATGCAAATATAGAAATAAAATTGGATTTAGTAACCTTGACAAAAATCTTCAAAATTATGGTGTCGTTTGCATGCCAATATTTGAGTTCATTAGCATCTGTATAAAAAGAAAGGTTGCATAAAAAAGATCACTCAAAAAGGAGTGGGCTTGTTGGCCTACTAGGGCTCGAACCTAGACTCTTCTGAACCAAAATCAGACGTGTTGCCAGTTACACCATAGGCCAATAAATTAAACTCAATTTACATAGCAGACGCGATACTTAATACGCTGTACTACAAATAAACGGTTGGCAAAAATAGCACAAAGTTTTTGTTGCGCCAATAGTTTAAAAAAATCTTATGTCAAGTTTTAGCAGATATTGTACTTTAGTGCTCTTTACGAGACCTATGAATTTTACCAAAAGAAATACGTTAACAGGTTGGTTTGTATTTTTTATTGCCTTTACTACCTACTACCTAACAGTTGAACCTACAGCAAGTTACTGGGATTGTAGTGAATATATTGCTACATCGGCAAAACTTCAGGTTGGACATCCCCCTGGGGCACCCCTTTTTCAGATGATGGGTGCCTTTTTTTCCTCGTTTGCCAGTGGGCCCGAAAGCGTAGCTTTCTGGGTAAATATGATGTCAGTAATTGCCAGCGCCTTTACCATACTTTTTATGTTTTGGTCGCTTACACGCATCCTAACACGCGTTGTTATTAAAGAGGAACAACCAAAAGGACCAAATGGAATATTGGTGCTGGGCGCAGCGGCAGTTGGCGCATTGAGCTATGCGTTTTCAGACTCATTTTGGTTTAATGCCGTTGAAGCAGAAGTATATGCCATGGCCATGTTTATCACCTCCGTCATATTTTGGCTAGGTTTAAGGTGGGAAGCAGTAATGCATACACCGCGTGGCGATCGTTGGCTGGTGATGATTGCATTTCTTATTGGACTCTCTTTTGGTGTGCACTTTATGGGGCTACTTACAATACCTGCCATTGGCATGTTGTACTATTTTAGAAACTATACCTTTTCTTGGAAGTCTTTTATAATTGCCAATGTGGTTTCCGTTGCCGTATTGCTGTTTGTTTTCAAACTCCTGCTGCCGCTAACGCTCGCCTATTTTGGAAATGCTGAGGTTTTCTTTGTCAATTCATTTGGATTGCCGTTTAATTCAGGAACCATCATTGCCGGTTTATCCATTATAGCTTTTTTCTTTTGGGGCTTGCGCTTCACCCAGCAAAAAAAATGGGTTCAGCTCAACACAGGGCTTTGGTGTATTGCCTTCATACTCATCGGATTTTCCTCATGGATTATGTTGCCCATTCGCGCCAACGCAAATACCGTTATTAACGAAAACGCACCGGCCGATGCGCGGGCATTGTTGGCCTATTACAACCTTGAGCAATATCCCGAAACCCATTTGTTCTATGGGCCTATGTATACGGATATGTATGCGGGCCAGGATGAAAAAGACCCCTACAGAGACGACAAGCCCAAATATGAAAAAGATCTAAAGAAAGGGCGATATGAAATCGTCAATGCATGGAAAGATGCGCGCATCAATGCCAATAACAAGCACACAGGACTGCTACCCCGGATGTGGAGCTCCGGAAATGCGGTAAACTACATCACGTATTACGGCGCGCCTGATTTTGACATCAAGCCCGAATACCGAAACCAAGAAAAGCTTACTAATTTAATAAATGACTTTATTTCAAGAGTTAACAACAATGAAGTTGACGCAAAAGGGTATCACGAGTTTTTACAGCGCTTTGGTACCTATATTGACATCGAAAAACCTTCTTTAGTAGACAACCTAACTTATCTGTTTGACTTCCAAATAAATTATATGTATTTCCGCTATTTTATGTGGAATTTTGCCGGCAAACAAAATGATGAAAAAGGGGAACTCGACCCGTTTAATGGCAATTGGATCAGCGGCATATCATGGCTGGACAGCATCAGGCTAGGGCCACAAAACAATCTCTACCAAGATGCAAAAAACAACAAAGGCCGCAATACCTACTTTATGCTGCCCTTGTTCTTAGGCTTGCTGGGAGCTTTATTTTTATATCAACAAGATAAAAAACAATTTTGGGTGCTGCTGGTATTTTTCCTCTTTACAGGATTAGCGCTAAAGGTATATCTAAACGAACGTGTCTTTGAACCGCGCGAACGTGACTACGCACTTGTTGGTTCTTTTTATGTGTTTGCCATGTGCATTGGAATTGGTGTAGTAGCCCTTGGCGACAGCCTGAAAAAAGTGGTTTCAGCTCGAATGGCGGCTCCTTTGAGTGTTGTGCTTTGTTTATTGGCAGTACCTATGCTTATGGGCTATCAAAACTGTGACGACCACGACCGTTCAAATCGATATACGGCACAATCAACGGCAAAAGCCTATTTGGATTCTATTGACGAAGACAAAGACGCAATGATCTTTACCATTGGAGACAACGATACCTTTGCCATTTGGTATGCACAAGAAATTGAAGGGTATCGTACCGATGTGCGAAGTATCAATACGCAACTGCTGGCGACCGATTGGTATATCGATCAGTTAAAACGCAAAACTTACGAAAGTAATCCCATTCCGTCTCAACTGAGCCATAAACAGTATGCCTACGGGACACGTGATTACGTCAAGTTTGAGGCGGTAAACGACAGTGTGCGTTGGAATTTGGCAGACTTTATGACTTGGGTTTCCAGTGACAACCCACGTACACGCTACAAGCATTTACTGCAACAATATGAAGTAGATTTAGCTAGAATACCAAAGCAAACGCTTAACATGGTGTACTATCCAACGAATAAAATTAGGGTGCCCGTAAACAAAGAAAATGTATTAATGAGTGGTGCGGTAAAGCCAGAAGATGCTGATTTAATTGTGGATTATATCGACATTGACTTGCCTAAGTCTGGTTTATACAAAAACCGTTTAATGATGCTAGACATCTTACATAACAACGATTGGAAACGTCCAATATATTATACTGGGGGGAGTTATGAGGATCAAGAATACATCTGGATGAAAGACTATTTACAATTGGATGGGCTGGTTTATAAGTTGGTACCCATAAAAACAACCGAAAATCCCATCAATCCTTATCAAATGGGGCGCATTGATGCGGATAAAATGTATGACATTGTCCAAAAATGGGATTGGGGAAATGCAGACAGCGACCAAATATACCACGACCCAGAAACACGTAAAAACAGCATTTCTTTTAGAAGCAACTTAACCCGACTGGCAGAACAATTAAACGAAGAAAATAAGCCTGAAAAAGCGATAGCTATTTTGGACTTAGCCATGGAAAAAATGCCATTGGAATATTTTGGGTATTACAGCCTGTTAACGCCAATCGTTGCCGCTTACTACCAAGCTGAGGCCAATGAAAAGGCAGGTACTCTGGCTGAAAAAATTGCTGACAAATACCTTGACAAACTAAACTATTACAATTCCATTGGAGATGACAACCAACGGGCTTATGCAGAAATCATACTAACAGATATGGAACGCTATCGTGCGGTTGTAGATGCGACGGTGGCCGCCGAACACTTTGAGGTAGCAAAGACTCTAATTCAAGGATTTATTGAAAGTTCAGGGAGTTTTGCGCCATTGTATTCGGCCTATGATTACTACACACCTATGGCGCCATATGTTACTGTATTGTTTGATGCAGAAATGGAAGCATCAGGGCGTTTGCTTTTTGATGCCATTGCCCAAGTCTATCAAAACAGGCTTGCGCTATTTAGTCAAGTGCCAAATGAAGAGCTTGCATATTATAAGGAAAGCATCGCCTATGAAATTAGTGGGTACCAATCATTGGTTGAAAGCTATCAAATGGTAGATTCAGATTTAGCGCTCGTATCCGAAGTCAATAAGGCCTTTAGAAAAGCTGTTGCGCCTTATCAACAGGATTAGACAAAATCTTTCATCAGACTAATAAGTGTATTGGCATCTTGTTCGCCGCTTTGGCGCCAAACCATCTCTCCTGATTTGTATATCATAAGCGTAGGTAGTCCTTTGACACGTAGGGCTTCGGCTAATTTGGGATTTTTGTCAACATCTATTTTTACTACTTTCCCATTATCGCCCATGGCAGCTGCCACATCCCGAAGCACGGCATGCATTTGCACAGAAGGGACATTCCAGTCGGTATAAAAACTCAACAGAAGGGGAATATTAGCATCAATTAATTCTCCAAACTTGGACATGATGGATTATTTGATTGTTCAAAAATACATTTTTTCCACAACTCAAAGAATATAAACGTTATCTGAAGGTTTTATTATTAAAAATTCCTTTTTCCCTTTCGACTTATAAGTTCTATTTTTAACACAGCTTAAAAACAACTATGTCCAAAAACCGCCTTTTCCTTTTAGATGCCTATGCTTTAATTTTCCGTGGTTATTACGCTTTTATCAAAAACCCCAGAATCAATTCCAAAGGTATGGACACGAGTGCCATATTGGGCTTTACCAATTCCCTTTTTGATGTAATCAAAAAAGAACGCCCCGATCATCTGGCCGTTGCATTTGATAAAGGAGGATCAAAATTTAGAAACGATATTTTTTCTGAGTATAAATCCAATCGATCAGAAACGCCAGAGGCCATTAAGATTGCTGTTCCCTATATACAACAACTACTCAAAGCCCTGAACATTCCCATCATTGAGCTTGAAGGATTTGAAGCCGATGACATAATAGGTACGCTAGCCAAGCAAGCAGAAAAAGAATCTTTTGAGGTATTTATGGTCACGCCAGACAAGGACTTTGCCCAGTTGGTGTCCGAAAATATATTCATGTATCGCCCTGCGCGCATGGGCAATGGCATCGAAATTTGGGGCGTCCCCGAGGTACAAAAAAAATTTGAAATAACACACCCCGAACAAGTCATTGATTATTTGGGTATGATGGGCGATGCCGTTGACAATATTCCTGGGCTTCCTGGTGTTGGTGATAAAACCGCCAAAAAATTTCTTGCGCAATACGGCAGCATGGAAGAGTTGCTGGCCAATACAGCTGATCTTAAAGGCAAAATGAAAAAAAAGATCGAAGCCAATAAAGAGCTTGGGCTGTTGTCTAAAAAACTAGCCCGTATTATGCTGGACGTGCCTGTGCAGTTTGATGCCAACGATTATAAACTATCAGACCCTGATGTGTATACTGTCAGTGAACTGTTTCAAGAATTGGAATTCAGACGTTTGGGCGAAACTTTTATTAAAATTTTTAAGCCCGCCGAAGCCACTCCTGAAGTAACCAAATCCGAGACCAAAGCGGCTCCTGCCACCTTTGATTTATTTAATCAACCCGGCAGTGGACAAATTAAAAACCTGTCTACTTTCAAATCACTTGATAATGTGCCACACCACTACCAATGTGTGCAAACCGAACTGGAGCGTAAGCTGTTGTTGCAGACCATGCTACGACAAAAAAGTGTATGCTTTGATACGGAAACCACAGGACTGGACGCTGTGAGTGCATCGCTCGTTGGCATCGCATTTAGCTGGCAAGCCCACACGGGATATTATGTGCCTATTCCAGAAGATGCTGAAACGCGTAAAGCAATTCTTGAAAGCCTAACGCCTTTTTTTGAGAATCAAGCCATTGAGAAAGTAGGGCAAAACCTCAAATATGACCTCAAAGTGATTCAGCAGCACGGGATTTCGGTCAAGGGAAAATTATTTGATACCATGCTCGCGCACTACATTATCAATCCAGATATGCGTCACAATATGGATGTGTTGGCAGAGACCTATCTCGGGTATCGCCCCAAACCCATTAAAGATTTAATTGGTAAAAAAGGGAAGAATCAAGGTTCCATGCGCGATGTGCCCATAGACCAACAAACCGAATACGCTGCCGAGGACGCCGACATTACTTGGCAGCTAAAAGAGCACTTCGAAAAGGAGCTTGGTAAAAACGAGCAACGCGCTTTACTAGACAAGGTAGAGCTGCCTTTGGTTCGGGTGTTGGCCGCCATGGAGTTAGCAGGCATAAGCATTGATGTGCCTTATTTAAGTGAAATGTCCAACGTCTTACAGCAAGAAGCTACTGCCTTAGCGCAACGTGTTTTTAAACAAGCCGGTGAGACCTTTAATTTGGCATCGCCTAAGCAATTGGGGCCTATTTTATTCGATAAGCTTAAATTGGTTGACAAGCCTAAAAAAACCAAAACGGGACAATATTCCACAGCTGAAGAAGTGCTATCTACACTTGCCAAAGATCATTCCATAGTATCCGATATTTTGGAATGGCGTAGCCTGCAAAAACTCAACAACACTTACGTAGCTGCTTTGCCAGAAGACGTAAACGAAAAAACCCAGCGTGTCCATACGGTTTATAATCAGGCTGTTGCTGTCACAGGGCGCTTGAGTAGCAACCATCCCAATTTGCAAAACATTCCCATTCGAACGCCTCTAGGTCGGCAGGTGCGCAAGGCTTTTGTGGCCAAAGACGATGAGCATGTGCTGATGGCTGCAGATTATTCACAAATTGAATTGCGCATCATTGCCTCGCTGAGTGAAGATCCCAGTATGCTAGCGGCATTTAACAACAACGAAGACATTCACGCTGCCACGGCTGCCAAGGTGTTTGGTGTGCCACTCGCAGAAGTAAGCCGCGAACAGAGAAGTCAAGCCAAAACGGTCAATTTTGGTATAATATATGGCGTATCGGCTTTTGGGCTTAGTAATCAAACAACACTTAGTCGCAAGGACTCCAAGGCGCTCATTGATGCCTATTACGAAAGCTATCCAAAGTTAAAAGCCTATATGGGCCAACAAGTGGACTTTGCACGTGAGCACGGCTATGTGGCTACGTTATTAGGCAGGCGTCGTTATTTGAAAGACATCAATTCGCGCAATGCCATTGTGCGAAGTGCCGCCGAGCGCAATGCAATCAATGCACCCATCCAAGGAAGTGCTGCGGATATCATCAAGCTTGCCATGCTTAGCATATACGACAAGATGCAACAAGAAAACTTTAAGGCACAAATGCTACTACAAGTCCATGACGAATTGGTTTTTGAATGCCCAAAGTCGGAATTAGATGCATTGAGGCAACTCGTAAAAATCGAAATGGAAGCGGCTTATTCTCTACAAGTTCCACTCACGGTTGATATGGGCATTGGAGACAACTGGCTGGAGGCACATTAGGCCATTTAAACAAATCCAAAAATAGCGTTTGCATTATTGGGGATAGTTTGTACATTTGCAGCCCGCCAAACGGAGGAAAATCCTGCATGGCGCTAACGAGCAAAGACGTATTTAGTGGACTCATTAAGTTATAAAACCATATCTATCAACAAGCAAAACGCTGATAAACAGTGGGTAGTTGTTGATGCTGCCGACCAGATTCTAGGTCGCTTTTCATCAAAAGTGGCCAAGCTATTGCGTGGCAAATACAAGCCAAGTTTCACCTCGCATGTTGACTGTGGAGACAATGTCATTGTAATCAATGCAGAAAAAATTAAATTAACTGGTAACAAATGGACCGACAAGTCATATATTCGTTACACAGGTTATCCTGGTGGTCAGCGTTCGCTTAGTGCCACAGAATTATTTGAAAAAGACCCTACACGTATTGTTGAAAAAGCCATTAAGGGTATGCTTCCAAAAAACAAATTAGGTGCTAAATTGTTCCGAAACCTTTACGTTGTTGAAGGTGCTGAGCACGATCATGACGGACAACAACCAAAAAAATTAAACATTAACGAGTTGAGTTAATATGGAAACTATACACAAAATTGGTCGTCGTAAAACAGCCATTGCACGTGTTTACATCTTTGAAGGTAAAGGTGAAATTACGATAAACAAAAAGCCATTGGCCGTGTATTTTGCACCTGCCACATTACAATATAAAGTAAATCAACCCTTTGCGCTCACAGGAACAGCTGGACAGTATAACCTGAATGCAACTGTTGTAGGGGGTGGGCCTAACGGACAAGCTGAGGCCATACGCCTTGCTATTTCAAGATCGCTTTGTGCTATTGACGAAGAGCACCGTTTGGTATTAAAGCCAGAAGGACTACTTACACGTGACCCAAGAATGGTGGAGCGTAAAAAGTTCGGTCAAAAGAAGGCAAGAAAAAAATTCCAATTCTCTAAACGTTAACCTTACAGTTGTGATAGCGCAACATCAAGTTCATTTAAATACCATTAATTTGTTGCCATTAGTTTAGCATCTAAATGTCCAAGGCCGACAATATCGCCACTTGTATATTGCTAATCAGGGAACGTAAACTATTAACAACAATGTCCAAAATAGAAGTCAAAGACCTATTGGATGCCGGAGTGCATTTTGGTCACCTTACCCGCAAATGGAACCCCAACATGGCCCCGTATATTTATATGGAGCGCAACGGGATTCACATCATAAACCTATACAAATCGGTTGCTAAAATCGAAGAAGCCAACGAGGCCTTGTCAAAAATCGCTGCGTCTGGTCGTAAAATCTTATTCGTTGCAACCAAAAAACAGGCAAAGGATATCGTTTCTGAAAAAGTAGCTAACGTAAACATGCCATACATCACTGAACGCTGGCCTGGTGGTATGCTGACCAACTTTGTTACTATCCGTAAGGCGGTAAAAAAAATGGCAGCCATTGATAAGATGAAAGCTGACGGTACTTTCGAAACTCTTTCCAAAAAGGAGAAACTACAAGTAGATCGCTTACGTGCCAAGCTAGAAAAGAACTTAGGCTCTATCTCGGACATGACGCGTTTGCCGGGTGCGCTTTTTGTGGTAGATATCCGTCGTGAGCAAATTGCCGTTAAAGAAGCACAAAAATTGAACATCCCGATTTTCGCTATGGTGGACACCAACGCAGACCCACGCGAGGTTGACTATGTGATTCCAGCCAATGACGATGCGTCTAAATCTATTGAAAAAATCATGACTTTGGTTACCGAGGCTGTTGCCAAAGGACTAAAGGAACGGCAAAAAGACAAAGCAGATGCTGAAGCCGCTGCAACTGAAGGTGAAGTTGTTGCGCTAACTGCAACTGTGGAAGCTGCAGCTAAAGAAGCTGTCGAGGCGGTTGCTGAGGAAGCTGTCGAAGCTACTGCTGCGGAAGTTGTCGAGGCTGCTGCTGAAGAAGCTGAGTCTGCTAAGGCATATAAACCTACCTCAGTAGATAAACCTGCTAAATCAAAGCCAACTACCAAAGCAAAAAAGAAAGCTGCGCCAAAGGTGAAGAAAACAGCAGCCAAAACAAAAAAGAAAGCTGCGCCCAAGGCAAAAAAAGCAAGTACACCTGAAGTAGAAACGGAAGAACCAACAGATGAAGACAACTAAATAAAATACACTATGTCAAAAATTACTGCTGCTGAAGTAAACAAACTGCGCAAAAGCACTGGTGCAGGTATGATGGACTGTAAAAAAGCACTTGTAGAAGCTGGTGGTGACTTTGAATCCGCCATTGAGTTACTACGTAAAAAAGGACAAAAGGTTGCTGCTAACCGCGCCGACCGTGATTCCTCTGAAGGAGCTGTAATCGCACGTGTGAACGGCGATGCAACCGCAGGTGTTGTCGTGTCGATCAATTGCGAAACCGACTTTGTAGCCAAAAACGACAGTTATCTAGAATTCGCCAATAAGCTGGCGGATATTGCACTGGAGCACGAGACGAAAGATGCCTTTTTAGCAACCACCTTTGAGGGAGACCTTAGCGTTGCCGACAAGCTAACGGAACAAACGGGTGTTATTGGTGAAAAAATCGAAATTGGTAGTTTTGAACGCTTGGAGGCGCCTTTTGTAGGGTCGTACATCCACACAGGAAATAAGATTGCCACGCTCGTTAGTCTTTCTACTGCGGTGGAAGGTGCTGCAGAAGCTGCCAAGAATGTCGCCATGCAAGCTGCTGCGATGAATCCAATCGCACTTAACGAAGATGGCGTTGATGCTGCAGTAATCGAAAAGGAAATTGAAATTGCTAAAGATCAACTGCGTAAAGAAGGCAAGCCCGAAGCCATGCTCGATAATATTGCTAAAGGAAAAATCAAGCGTTTCTTCAAAGACAATACGCTGGTTAATCAAATCTATATCAAAGACAGCAAACAAAGTGTTTCGGCTTATGTAAGCTCGGTTCATGCTGATCTTATCATAACAGGATTTAAGCGACTGGCGCTAGGCTAGTCCTAAACCTTTGTTAAAAACAAATAAAACCTCCAAAACGGGTGTCTTTTTTTGTTTTTGTTTTATGGAGGAATCTATACCATTGAACTTCTTATATTTGCATAAATACACTCCATGCCATACAAACGAATACTTTTAAAGCTTAGCGGCGAGTCGCTCATGGGAGACCGCACCCACGGCATTGACCCAAAACGCTTAAGTGAATATGCCCAAGACATCAAAGAGATTGTTACGCTAGGCGTAGAAGTTGCTATTGTCATTGGAGGAGGAAACATATTCAGGGGCGTTTCAGCTGCTAGTAATGGTATGGATCGGGTGCAAGGCGATTATATGGGCATGTTAGCAACCTGTATCAACGGTATGGCATTGCAAAGTGCTCTCGAAGATGCAGAAGTACCCACCCGACTACAAACCGCCATCAAAATTGAAGCAATAGCAGAACCCTATATCAAACGGAGAGCCGTACGCCACCTCGAAAAAGGACGTGTGGTCATCTTTGGTGGAGGTACTGGAAATCCATTTTTTACGACGGATTCGGCAGCTGTATTGCGTGCCATTGAAGTAAATGCCGACGTAATCCTAAAAGGAACCCGTGTGGATGGTATCTATACGGCAGATCCAGAAAAAGATAAGTCCGCTGAAAAATTTGACAACATTTCCTTTAAAGACGTGCTAAGCAAGGGATTAAAGGTTATGGACTCCACTGCCTTTACCCTCAGTCATGAAAACGAGTTGCCCATTGTTGTTTTTGACATGAACAAACCGGGGAACCTCAAAAAAGTAGTTATGGGCGAGTCCATTGGAACATTGGTAAATCTTTAAATCATGGAAGAATTAAATCTTATTTTGGAAATGGCTGAAGAAGCCATGAACAAAGCCCTAGAACACCTAGACAAGTCGTTCATTAATATTCGTGCCGGTAAGGCCAACCCTGTGATGCTATCTCCCGTAAAAGTAGATTATTACGGAACACAAACACCACTTAATCAAGTAGCCAACGTAAACACCCCTGATGCCCAAACCCTTTCTGTTCAGCCCTGGGAGAAAGCACTTATCCCCGAGATTGAAAAAGCAATTATGATGGCCAATTTGGGTTTAAACCCCATGAACAACGGAGAGTCTGTTATCATTAATATTCCACCACTAACTGAAGAACGCCGCCGAGAATTGGTAAAACTCGCCAAAGTGGAGGCAGAACACGCCAAAGTCGGAGTGCGCAGTGCGCGAAAAGAGGCTAATGCAGAACTGAAAAAACTTGAACTCTCCGAAGATGAACTCATAAATGCTGAAGTTGATGTCCAGGAAGCTACTGATAAATTTATCGCCTTTATAGACGATAGGTTTCAGATAAAAGAAAAAGAAATCATGACTGTGTAAGCAGTTAATGAACACATAGTTGCTATGATAAAATGGATTAACACACGCTTTTGGGAAAGCGTGGCGCGACTTATCCTCCGCAATCGTATTGTTTTTTTGCTGGCCATTTTGGGTACAACATTTTTGCTCTCCACACAGTGGAGCAACATCCGTTTTAGCTTTACTGAAGCCAACCTACTTCCCGACAATCATCCGTTTAATACCTTTTATCAGGAATTCCTAGATCGCTTTGGCGAAGAAGGAAACCTGATCGTACTTGCCGTGCAAGACGAGGCGTTTTTTGAGCCTGAAAAATTATCCGCATGGGCTGCGCTAGGCGATAGTTTAGCGGCATCTCCAAGTACTAAAAATGTGGTTGATATAAGTAGGCTTACCCAACTCAAGCGCAACGACACAAAAAAAGTCTTTGAGATTGCACCCTTGCCATACCAACAGCCTAAGACCCAAGCAGAAGCATACGCCCTAAAGGAATGGCTCTATAAACAACAACCGCTTTATGACGGCCTTCTTTTTAATCAAGAAACGGGAGTTATTCAAACAGCAGTTTACCTAAAAACAGCAGTGGTTAATAGCGGGGCACGTCAGCAATTTGTAGATAACTTGCTTGCAGGTAGCGTTGCCACATTTGAAAAACAAACGGGGCTTGATATCCGCGTGTCGGGCATGCCATACATACGCACACTAAACGCCAAAATGATATTGGACGAAATAGGGTTGTTTGTACTTATGGCTACACTGGTAACCACTCTAATTTTCTTTTTTTTCTTTAGGTCATACAGGGCTACATTTATCTCAATGTCCATCGTAGTGATTGGGGTTATGTGGGCCTTTGGGATTATCGGATTATTGGGCTTTGAAATTACCGTACTCACGGCACTTATTCCGCCCATCATCATTGTCATTGGCGTACCCAATTGCATTTTCCTAATCAATAAATATCAAAACGAAATTAAGAAACACGGAAATCAGGCGCGCTCGCTTCAGCGTGTTATCTCCAAAGTTGGTAACGCTACGCTGATGACCAACATGACTACGGCATGCGGCTTTGCAACTTTTACGCTTACCAATAGCAGTTTATTGCGTGAGTTTGGTATCGTAGCTTCCATAAACATCATGATGATATTCTTGCTGTCTTTGTTGATGATTCCCATCATTTACAGCTTTATGTCCATTCCAAATAAAAAACATTTGGAACACCTTAACAGAGAATGGATGTCTGGTTTTGTCAAATGGATGGAACGAATGGTAAAGCATCGAAGGGTGTCCGTTTATTTTATTTCGGTTTTTGCCCTGATGCTTAGCATCGTTGGAATTTATGAGATTCGTTTGTCAGGAACCATCATTGACGACATGCCCAAAAAAGCAGATTTCTATCAAGATATTCGGTTCTTTGAAACCCATTTTAATGGAGTTATGCCCATTGAAATCATGATAGATACCAAGCGGGCAAATGGCGCAACACGCCTAAGCACACTTAATCGCATGAACAAACTAGAAAGCGACTTGCTAGGAATTCCCGAGCTCTCCAACCCCGTTTCGGCTGTATCCGTGGCAAAGTATTTAAAGCAGTCTTACTACAATGGGAATCCCAAGTACTTTCAATTGCCAACAAGACAGCAAGATTATTTTATTAGAGCATACGCAAAAAACCTAAAAGGAGAAGTGAATTTCCTTAAAAGCTTGGTAGACCCAACAGAGCAATTTGCGCGCGTAACCGTTATGCTGCAAGACGTTACTACAGAACGTATGGAAGCCATTGAAATGGAAGTGAAAAAGAGCATAGACAAGCATTTTGCCGCTGACCGATTTAATGTTTCCATCACTGGAAAATCCTTGGGCTATCTTAAAGGAACACGCTTTTTAGTTCGCAACTTGGTTGTTTCTTTGGGGCTTGCCATTTTGTTGATTGCGCTGTTTATGGCGTATATGTTTCGTTCGTTCCGCATGATTCTTATTTCGCTGCTGCCCAATGTTATCCCGCTAATCCTAACAGCTGGAATGATGGGCTTTTTGGGTATTGCGATAAAACCCTCTACCATTTTGGTGTTTAGTGTTGCCTTTGGTATATCGGTTGATGACACCATCCACTTTTTGGTGAAGTATCGACAAGAGCTCAAAGCGACCCGCTGGAACATTAAAAAGTCGGTTTATAGCGCCTTGCGCGAAACAGGCGTTAGCATGTTCTACACCTCTATAGTATTGTTGTTTGGGTTTTCCGTGTTTATGATTTCCAGTTACGGAGGTACGGTAGCGCTGGGCGGATTAGTTTCGGCTACGCTGTTGTTTGCCATGTTGGCCAATCTTATTCTATTGCCGTCATTGTTGCTTTCGCTAGAAAAGAAGATTGCAAACAAGAACACATTAAAAGAACCCAAATTTCAAATTTTGCCCAAGAAAGAAGCAGAATAATTGCGCTATATTTGTTACTGTTTTAAAACACTATATGAATATTCGCCAGCTTTTTTTAGGAGATGAACCCAATCAAGAGGTATGCGTTCGTGGTTGGGTACGCACCTTTCGCGCTAACCGATTTATTGCCCTCAACGATGGCTCTTGTCTTGCCAATATGCAGTGTGTTGTGGATTTTGAGCAAATTCCAGAAGACGTGCTGGCGGAAATAAATACGGGTGCGGCAGTTGAAATTACGGGCAACTTGGTCGAAAGCCAAGGGAAAGGTCAAAAATTTGAGATTCGAGCACGTAACGTTATCATTCTAGGCACTTCCAATCCAGATGAATATCCAATACAACCCAAAAAACACTCGCTAGAATTCTTGAGAGAAAAAGCGCATCTACGCATACGTACCAACACATTTGCTGCAGTTATGCGTGTGCGTGCGACGCTGTCGTTTGCCGTGCATCAATATTTTACTCAGAATGGTTTCTATCAAGTGCACACACCCATCATTACGGGAAGTGATGCTGAAGGTGCAGGCGAAATGTTTCGGGTCACCACCAAAAACCCAGAGCAAGCAGATGACAAGCCTGATTTTTTTGGGAAGGAAACCAACCTAACCGTTTCGGGTCAGCTCGAAGCAGAAACCTATGCCATGGGACTAGGAAAGGTATATACTTTTGGTCCTACTTTCCGTGCAGAAAACTCCAATACCTCACGCCACTTGGCTGAATTTTGGATGATTGAGCCAGAAGTGGCTTTTAGCGATTTAAACGACAATATGGATTTGGCCGAAGACTTTATCAAGTCGGTTTTGGCATATGTCCTAGAACACTGCAAAGAAGACCTGAGCTTTTTAAACCAAAGGTTTGCACAAGAAGAAGCCAAAAAACCGCAAATAGAACGCAGTTCTATGGGGCTTTTGGAAAGGCTTCAGTTTGTCACACAAAACGAATTCAAAAGAGTATCCTATACTGAAGCTGTTGACATCCTAAGAAACTCCAAACCCAACAAAAAGAAGAAATTCAAATATTCCGTAGACGGTTGGGGCATCGACTTGCAAAGCGAACACGAACGCTATCTGGTAGAAAAACACTTCACCTGTCCAGTAATAATCTTTGACTATCCAGCGGAAATAAAAGCCTTTTACATGCGCATGAACGACGACGGTAAAACGGTTCGTGCCATGGACGTATTGTTCCCAGGTGTTGGTGAAATAGTAGGCGGCTCGCAGCGTGAAGAGCGTTTAGACAAGCTTGTTGAACGCATGAAAGCCATGGATATACACGAAAAAGAACTTTGGTGGTATACAGACTTACGGCGTTTTGGAACTGCCGAACACGCCGGGTTTGGTCTTGGGTTTGAGCGTTTGGTACTTTACGCAACGGGGATGTCAAACATCAGAGATGTAATTCCCTATCCAAGAACGCCCTTAAGTGCCGAGTTTTAGGGAAAAATGCGTGGGTTTTTCGTACATTTAAATACCCAAACATAATTCATGCTAAAACAACATCTTCAATTTAAGCTTTCGCAAAAGCTATCGCCACAGCAAATTCAACTCATGAAGTTGATACAGTTGCCCATACAGTCTTTTGAGCAACAGATACTACGAGAAATTGAGGAAAACCCTGCATTGGTTTCTGGAAAAGAAAAAGAAGACAACCAAGACGAGTTTAGCAATTCCGAAGAAGATCGTGGCGATGTGATTGAAGCCGATGACATTGATATTGACGCCTACTTAAGCGATGATGAAATACCAGAATACCGCTTACGCAGTCAAAACTACAGTGCGGACGACGAAGAAAAACATGTGCCCTATGCCGCAGGTATCAGTTTTCACCAACAGCTCATGGCACAGCTAGACACCTTTACTTTTAATGAGGAAGAATACCGCATTGCTGCTTTTTTGGTTGGCAGCATTGACAGCAGTGGCTACATCAGGCGTGAACTGATTGATATTGTTGATGACTTGGCGTTTACCGAAAACATCTACACCAACGAAGAATCGGTGCGAAAAATAATGGATGATGTACAACATCTTGATCCGCCTGGTGTTGGCGCACTTAATTTACAAGATTGCTTGTTGATTCAGCTCAACCGAAAAGCACAAAGCACAGCCGTTGACCATGCTATCTTGCTTATCAAAGACCTTTTTGATGCCTTTAGTAAAAAACACTTTAGCAAAATAAAGCAACGCCTAAACATCGGGGATGAAGCCCTAAAGGCAGCCATGTCGGAAATAGAAAAGCTAAACCCAAAACCTGGCGCAACCTATGGCAGCAACACCAAAATAAATGCGCATATAGTCCCTGACTTTACCATTCAAATTATAGACGGGCAATTAAACCTGATGCTAAATGGCCGAAATGCCCCTGAGATCCATGTTTCTTCCGAATACCGCAATATGTTGTCTGGCTACAAAGAAGCCACAAAAAAAAATAAAGAACAGCAAAAAGCCGTACAGTTTATCAAGCAAAAGCTAGATGCAGCACGCTGGTTTATTGATGCCATCAAGCAGCGCCAAAATACCCTGCACCAAACCATGAAAACCATCATGGATTTTCAAGAAGAATACTTCCTAACTGGAAGTGAGCAAAAACTCAAACCCATGATACTGAAGGATATTGCAGACCGCATTGGCATGGATATTTCTACGGTATCACGAGTTGCCAACAGCAAATATGTCGATACCCCTTATGGCACTAAGCTGGTAAAGTGGTTTTTCTCCGAAAGTATTACTAATTCGGCTGGAGAAGATATTTCCACTATTGAAGTGAAAAAAGTATTGGGAGACGTTATTGATGCAGAAGAAAAATCAAGTCCCCTTACAGACGAGCAATTGATGAAAATCATGAATGATAAAGGCTATCCGATTGCTAGGCGGACCGTTGCCAAATACCGTGAAATGATCGGCGCTCCTGTGGCGCGGCTTCGGAAGGAGTTATGAGTTTTTTTATTGCGGTATTCCATCCAACTAACCGCCGGAAAACCAATACCAAAAAGCACATAAAACCAGCCTAAAAAAAGTTACAAATAAGCAACAAATTAGTGCCCCTTAACCACTTGCTCCTTTTACTGATTGATCTCGGTGTAGAAAATTTCTAACTGCAATTTCAAATCCAGAAGATCAGGGTTTGAAGGATTAGGGCCAACAAAAACACCCGGCTTTGGAGTCGTTACAGATCCCGCTGGTATTTTACGCACTTCTGCGGCATTGACCTTGGCCATGGGTACTTCGGTTTGATTGGGCAACACATTGGTTAGCGCAACTCTCAGCGGAGCATTGATAGAGTCATTGGAAATGATATTTTTAAGGTAGTCGGTTATTCTAACTTTGTAATACTGTTTGTCGCCTTCTTCTTCATTAGTCAAAAAGCCGCCATAAACAATTTTAGCCATGGAGTGGGTTGCCACTCCGTCTTGAGCAAAGTCAATGATAGGGGCAAGGGTGTTGGCATTGTAAAGGTACAAGCGGTTTGGGAGTGTATGTCCATAAAAATTAACGGCTTGCTTGTCTACATGGAATGTGAGGTTAGCTTCGTTTAACAACCACGGTCTGCCTTTAAGATCTTCAAGAACATCGTTATCTTCAAACAATTGTATGTCGGCAACCATTCCCAATCCACCGCTTAGGGCAATTTGGTCAGGCAACGTAGCACTCACAATATCATTTAACTCAGCAGCTGCGGTAGTTGTTTTTGTGAGTGTATTAAAGCGTATGCTGCCAAGTGTATTTATTAAAAACTCGTCTGTCTTGTCTTCTATTTCAGCTGTGTCGGAGTTGGCATCTTCTGATTTGAAGGTATAATCAATGCGTATGACCATACTGTTGGTATCCAATAGCATAAGTAGCGGGCTGCTAAAGTTGCTTGTTTCAATTGAAATGGAACGGAAAAAATCGCGCCAGTCTTCTGAGCTAGCAAGCGCTGAATCGCCTTCTTTATCTAAAATAAGCTGTTGAAAAATTTGCTTGTTGAGGGGAACACGAATGCGTGGAGATAAATTATCGGCACTGTCCTTAACAATTTCATTAAAGTCAAGGGTGATATTTTCATTTGCCAGAAGCTGGTCTTGGTGTATGCTTGAGGAAAAATCAGAGTAATAAATTTGCCCTTGCTCAAAGTTTTGGTTAGGATCCAGTTGGCGTAGAAAATAATTGAGTTTATGTATTTCAATATCAAAAGATGCTTCTCTATCTCCAAACAAGGAGTCTATATCATAAAGTCTTTTATCTGGGTTGGGGTTAACTGTTTCAGTGTCTTCTCCGTCTTGTATTCCATCGCCATCTGTATCGGGATTGGTGGGGTCTGTTCCGTTATTTTTTTCATCAATGTCACTTACGCCATCGCCGTCAGAATCACTGTTTGGATCTGTGTCATCAATATCATAAATATCAATCAAGCCATCGCCGTCTGCGTCAGTCTGGCTGGTGAAAAAAGGGATTTCAAGCCAGACATCGTTCACCATTTCAGACTCATCAAAACTATCGTCAATTTCACTTTGAGCTGAAAGTGCGCCAAAACTTGGTGCGTATTGACTTAAATTTAGTTGTGAAACAATGGTAGCAGCCGTATTTCCAAATAATTTATCTTCCCGTACCCCTAGTTGCATGGGGCTGGTATTGTTGGTTTGGACAACATCTACTAGAGCGTGTTTGACACCAACAGGATAATAGACTTTTTTTCCAACAAACGGATTTGTGGGCAGGGCTTCTGCGCCAATGTAATTGAATTTTTTTTCACAGGAGGCTATAAGCAGCACAAGTGTGAATAGTAGGGTACGTTTTTTTATCATGGTGTGATTAAAAATCAGTCTGGTAAAAGGTTTCGTGGGCAGTTAAAGGATCTGATTCTTTGCTTAGGTCCAACACAGGTTTTGTGCTGTTGCGAACCGCTTTCTTGACCGCATCACTTACGGATTCACTTGCAAGAATGATACCATCAGAGTGCTGGGCAGCATTTGCGAACATATTGTCAAGTGTTCCTTTTTTTAATGTTTCCATGTGTTCGGCATCAATACCATCAAAAGCAATTTTTGAAAACATATCGCAACTGAGGTCACTTGAGAATGGTGCTTCGTAGAAAGAGGTCACAATTATGGTGCTGGCCAACAAAGGCTCGTCTTTATAATACAATTTACAGTAAAGCGGTACAAGAGCAGCTATCCATCCCTGAACATGGATAATGTCTGGAGACCAGTTTAATTTTTTAACCGTTTCTATTACCCCTTTGGCAAAGAAAATAGCGCGTTCGTCGTTGTCAGTATACAGACTGCCGTCGTCTTCCGAGTGCAAGCCGCGCCCTTTGAAGTAATCATCGTTATCAATAAAATACACCTGCATACGCTCCCTTGGAATGGAAGCAACTTTAATTATCAAGGGCATGTCTATGTCGTTGATAACCAAATTCATTCCAGAGAGACGAATTACTTCGTGTAGCTGGTGCCGTCGCTCGTTGATAAGTCCATACTTTGGAATAAAAATACGCGTATGACCGCCACGATCGTTTACCATTTTTGGAATTTCAAAACCTAAATTCGACAATTCGCCATGTGGTAAATAAGGAACGACTTCAGATGATATGTATAATATCTTTTTGTCTTTCATGTGGGAAAGAAGCGTTTTTCGTGTTAAATGACAAAATTACTAAAATTTAACCGACTTTTGTGCCAATTCAATAGGATACCTGAGTACATGCCGCTTTACCAAACGTTAAAAGCACTGAATTCTGCGAGAAGTAGTTATAAAGGAAATGCGCTAGGCGTAGTACCCACCATGGGTGCTTTACACCAAGGCCATCTGTCGCTAATCAAAAAAGCAAAACACAATAATGAAGTGGTATGGGTAACCATATTTGTTAACCCTACGCAATTTGATAAAAAAGACGACTTAGACAAGTATCCTAATAGCCTTGCTGAAGACGTAGCTGCCATACATGAAATAAGTCCAGACATTAATATTTTTGCGCCCACCGCATCCGACATGTATCCCAAGGGCTTGTTGGCCATAACGCAAACGTTTGACGGCCTCGATAAGTCAATGGAAGGAGCCGATCGGCCTGGACACTTTGACGGGGTTATAACCATAATTGCTAAACTTTTTAAAACCCTACAGCCTCATCGGGCTTATTTTGGGGAAAAAGACTTTCAGCAACTGCAACTCATAAAAAAATGGGCCAAGGAACAGCAGATCCCAACCAGCATCGTACCCTGCCCCATTGTGCGCGAGGCCAACGGGCTAGCCTTAAGTTCAAGAAATGCGCAACTAGCGCCAAAACAAAGAGAAGAAGCGGGATTTATTTATGAGGCCATGCTGCATTGTAAAAACAACTGTCTAGATAAAGCCGATGTTTACAGCACCATTAAGCAGGCATTTGAAGTACACCCAAATTTTGATTTATACTATGTACTTTGTGCCGAAGAAGACAGCCTAAAAGAAGTTAAAGAATTGGCTACTGCCAACAAGCCAAGGCTGTTTGTAGCCGCATCTATAGCAGGGGTGAGACTTATTGACAATATCGCATTAAAATAAGTACATTTGTCCCATGACAATTGAGGTTTTAAAATCTAAAATCCACCGCGTAACCGTTACGGGGGCTGAACTTGATTATATCGGCAGTATTACCATTGACCGTGCATTAATGGATGCCGCCAGTATTGTGGCAGGTGAGAAAGTACAAGTGGTCAATGTAAACAATGGCGAGCGCTTAGAAACCTATGTCATTGAAGGTGCGAAAAATACAGGTGAAATTACACTAAACGGTCCCGCTGCACGTAAGGTTCAAAAAGGCGATGTCATCCTCATCATCAGCTATGCAAGCATGAGCGTTGACGCAGCTAAAGCCTTTCGCCCTACGCTTATTTTCCCTGACGCAGCGACCAACACCCTCGTTTAACTGTCATGTCCAAATTTTTAAAGACTCTAAAAAATATTGTCCCCCTGGGATTGGGCATATACCTTGTTTACTTATCATTTGCCAATACTTCTGAAGCAGACCGTCACCAAATTATTGCATCCATCAAACAAGCTGATTTAAGGTTTGTGTTTTTATCCTTGGTGTTTGGGGCATTTAGCCACCTTTCGCGTGCTTATCGCTGGAGCTATTTACTCCGCCCATTGGGCTATCGACCCACATTTATGATGCGAATACTCATTGTAATGATTTCGTATTTTTCGAATCTAGGTATTCCACGTTCTGGAGAAGTGTTGCGTGCAACGGCCCTTACTACCTATGTCGGTGTGCCTTTTGAAAAAAGCTTTGGTACCATTGTTACCGAACGTATCATTGACCTTGTTATGCTCTTTTCGCTCATTGGACTGGGCTTTGTTTTGCAAGGGGAGTTGTTGCTAGAAGTTATTGGCAATCCATCTTTAAACGGCATGTTGATTGTCTGGATGGTACTTGCCGCTTCCGTGTTTTTCTTGGGCACCCGCCATCTTAAACAATCACAGCACGCTTTGGCTGTGAAAATTATACGCTTTTTTACAGGCTTGTGGCAAGGCATGCTTTCCATTAGAGCAATCAAGGGCAAATGGGCTTTTGTCGGCCATACACTTTTTATCTGGGCGATGTATTTGATGATGTTTTGGGTGGTTACCTTAGCCTTGCCAGAAACAAGCGGTTTGTCGTTTTCGGCCTTAATTCCCGCATTTTTAGCCGGTGGTTTTGCTATGTCTGCCACCAATGGCGGTATTGGTTTATACCCCATAGCTGTGGCAGCGGTGC
This sequence comes from Flavobacteriaceae bacterium UBA1115, assembly GCA_002313325.1. Classification (GTDB taxonomy): domain Bacteria; phylum Bacteroidota; class Bacteroidia; order Flavobacteriales; family Flavobacteriaceae; genus UBA7446. The sequence goes on along the minus strand of DCBE01000019.1, from coordinate 29,740 downwards.
TACAGGCTTTTAATATTCCGTACCTACAAGCGCTAGCTTTTGGTTGGGTGATGTGGACCGGGCAAACCGCAATGGTCGTGATCTTTGGTAGTCTATCTTTTTTGTTACTGCCTGTTTTGTCCAAAAAATAATAGTTAGCTTCACCTCATGGTAAAAGTCAAAAAAGCTTTTTTCTGTACCAACTGTGGTCATCAACATGCCCAGTGGCAAGGACAATGCAGCTCCTGCAAGGCATGGAACACCCTTCAAGAAGAAGTGCTAGAAAAACCCAAAGCCACGGCTACGTGGCAAGATAGCAGAAGCACACAAAAGGCAAAACCCGTACGTATTCAAGACGTTGCCGTTGATGCCATCGCACGGATATCATCTGGAGATGTGGAACTAGACCGTGTACTTGGTGGGGGAATTGTCCCTGGCTCTGTGATGCTTGTTGGCGGGGAACCAGGCATTGGAAAATCTACCTTATTGTTACAAGCAGCACTTGCTGTTAAGGGAAAGGTAGTTTATGTCTCTGGTGAGGAAAGCGAACAGCAAATCAAATTACGCAGTGCCCGCGTAAGCGAAGAATCCAGCGAGTGTTTTTTACTGACCGAAACCAACACCCAATCGCTTCTACACCACTTGGGAACGCTAAAACCCACCTTGGTGGTCATCGACTCCATACAAACCCTACATTCTAATGTGTTGGACAGCACCGCAGGCAGCGTACCGCAAATACGTGCCTGTGCGGCCGAACTGATCCAATTTGCCAAAAACACCCAAACACCTGTTTTTCTGGTGGGTCATATTACCAAAGATGGGGCTATTGCAGGGCCCAAAGTTTTGGAACACATGGTCGATACCGTGCTGCACTTTGAAGGCGATCGCAATCATGTGTATCGCATTTTACGTGCGCATAAAAACCGATTTGGTACCACTGCCGAACTCGGAATTTATAAAATGGCGCAAGAAGGGCTTTTGGGCGTTTCCAATCCAAGTGCTCTACTCATTTCTGCCGAAAGTGCAGGCCTTAGCGGTCATGCCATAGGCGCAACGGTAGAGGGCATCCGCCCCATGCTTATCGAAGTGCAAGCGCTGGTGAGTTCTGCCGTTTATGGTACACCACAGCGCAGCAGTACAGGCTTTGACAACAAACGCCTAAACATGCTACTTGCCGTACTCGAAAAACGTGCCGGCTTTCAGCTAGGTGCAAAGGATGTATTTCTAAACCTTGCTGGAGGTATCCGTCTCGACGACCCGGGCTTAGACTTAGCAGTAATGGTTGCCATACTGTCCAGTAGCTTGGATTTAGCCATTCCAAAGGGCTATACGTTTGCTGCCGAGGTGGGGCTTTCAGGTGAGTTGCGCAACGTCCCTAAAATGGAACAGCGTATGCAAGAAGCCGTCAAACTGGGCTTTGAGCGTATGGTAGTGGCGCAAAAAGTAACCTCCTCACCCAAAGGATTGGAGGTTGTTCGACTAACGACCGTTCAAGAACTGGTGTTGCATTTATTTTAAGGTGCTGGGTTGGGTATACGTCCATGTACCGCATTAATTTCGTCCAAAATTTCTTGTGAAAGTGTGATTTCTGCCGATCCAATATTTTCCTTGAGTTGTTCCATGGTGGTCGCACCAATAATATTAGAAGTTACAAAAGGGCGGTCGGTAACAAATGCCAACGAAAGCTGCGTCAGCGTAAGATTGTGCTTTTCAGCAATCGCCGCATAGGCTTCTGTGGCGTCACGTGATTGATCGCTGTTGTAACGCGCCATACGCGGAAATAGTTTTAAACGGCTGTTTTCGGGTAACTGTCCGTTTCGATATTTTCCAGACAGCAAACCAAACGCCAATGGCGAATATGCCAGTAATCCCAACTGCTCACGATGGGCTACCTCCGCATTGCCTACCTCAAAAGTCCGGTTAAGCAGCGAATACGGATTTTGTATAGTTTTCATTCGGGGTAAATCCTTTTGCTCAGCTAAAGAAATGTATTTCATCGAAGCCCAGGGTGTTTCGTTCGACAAACCGACATGCCTAATTTTTCCTTGTTGTACAAATTGATGAAGTGTTTCCAAAATCTCTTGAAAATTTTCCTCCCATTGCTCAGCTGTTTCAGGAAAATAGTCTCGTTTGCCAAAGAAATTGGCATTGCGCTCTGGCCAATGCAATTGATAGAGATCTATATAATCTGTTTGCAATCTTTTTAGACTACCTTCAAGAGCCTCGCCTATACTATCAGGTGTGTAACCTGTGGTGCGGATATGCGCGGTATAGGCGCCAGGCCCAGCAATTTTAGTTGCCAAAACTACTTTATCTCTATTCTTTCGTGTGGCAAACCAGTCGCCCATGATGCGCTCGGTATCAGCATAGGTGTCTGCTGTGGCAGGGACAGGATAAAGTTCGGCGGTATCAAAAAAGTTAACTCTGGCGTCTAGGGCATAATCCATTTGTTCAAAACCCTCGGATGGGGTGTTTTGGTTGCCCCAAGTCATGGTGCCCAGGCAAATTTTACTCACCCGAATATCGGTATATGGAATGGTGGTGTATTTCATCTATGTGTTGCTTATAAATCTAAGGTTACGCCAACAGGACAGTGGTCAGAATGGACAGCTTGGGGAAGTATGTATGCTCTTGTTATTTTTGCCTTGAGGGGCTCGCTTACCATGGCGTAGTCAATACGCCAGCCTTTGTTGTTGGCCCTTGAATTGGCGCGATAACTCCACCAACTGTAATTGTGCGGTGCGGTGTTTAGGTGTCGGAACGAGTCCACAAAACCGCTTTTTATAAAGTCGTCTAGCCAGCTTCGCTCCTCAGGTAAAAAGCCCGAAACCTTGGCATTGCGTACCGGGTCGTGTATATCAATGGCTTCGTGGCAAATATTGTAATCGCCACAGATTACTAAGTTGGGTAATTCTTTTTTTAATTCATCAATATAGGCTTGAAAATCGTCCATGTACGTAAACTTATACGCCAATCGGTCGGGATTGGTCCCCGAAGGCAAGTAGAGGCTCATCACAGAAACATCTTCAAAATCGACACGCAAATTACGCCCTTCAACATCCATATAATCTATGCCTGTGCCATAGGCAGCATGCCTTGGTTCTTCTTTGCACAATACCGCAACAGAGCTGTAACCTTTCTTTTGAGCTGAAAACCAGTAGCAGTAGGGGTAGCCCGCTGCTTCAAATACGCTGAGGTCTAATTGATCAGGCTGTGCTTTGGTCTCTTGGAGGCATAATACGTCTGGGTTGGCGTGCTGCAACCAATCCAAAAAACCTTTTTTGATGGCTGCGCGAATACCGTTTACATTGTAGGAAATGATGTTCATCTATGCTAAAATACATGAAAAATAGCTACATTGGCAACTAACCAATTATTATTCGAATGAAAAAAATTATCTTCCAATCGATAATATTTTTAACTGCTTTTTATGGGTTTTCTCAAGAAGAAAAAAAGGTAGTTAAGGTAGCAGTTGTAAAGGATTCGTCTTTAGAAGCCACATATCAAAGGGTGATAATGAAATTAGATTAAATGCTCTAAGTTTTTTAGTTGTAGAAGACATTAATATATTTTATGAAAAAAATATTGAATAAGTCTAATAGTCTTGGCTTGTCAATGTTTATAAATGCAGTAGACTATGATCTTTTAACTGATAGGAAATTTGCTATAAATCCTTACTATAGATTTTACTTTTACAATTTTGAAGAATATGGTGCAAGAGGTTTTTTTGTAGAGGGCTTCAGTTCTTTTGCCTCTGTTGAAAATGAGTCTCTTCAAATATCTCTTGGTATGACAATTGGTCAAAAATGGGTTACCACTAATGGTTTTTCATTTGAATTGTTTGCAGGGCTAGCTCGTTATGCAACAGAAACTTCCCATGAAGCCCATACGCCAATAGGAATTGTTGTTGGGAAGAAGTTTTAAACTTCTAAATTAACCAATTTTCAAAAGCAATTGTTTTTAAGATTTTAGCTTTAGCTTCTGCTAGGGTCAAGCGTTCTTGTGCCATGCTATCACGATAGCGAATGGTTACCGTTTGATCTTCTAAGGTTTGGTGATCGACCGTAATACAAAAGGGCGTGCCCAAAGCATCTTGTCGTCTGTAGCGGCGGCCAACAGCATCTTTCTCATCATAAGCAACCATCATGTCCCATTTAAGTTCATCCACAAAAGATTTGGCAATATCGGGCAAACCGTCTTTTTTGACCAAAGGCAATACCGCTACTTTGGTAGGTGCCACTACTGCTGGTAAGCGTAAAACTGTTCTGGTAGAACCGTCTTCAAGGGTTTCTTCTTGTAAGGAATTTGAAAATACCGCCAAGAACAATCGATCTAACCCAATAGAAGTTTCCAACACATAAGGCACGTAGTTTTCCTGACGCTCCGGATCAAAGTACTGTAGTTTTTTTCCTGAAAATTCCTCGTGACTTGTCAAATCAAAGTCTGTTCTGGAGTGTATGCCTTCCAACTCCTTAAATCCAAAGGGAAACTTGAACTCAATATCACAAGCGGCATCGGCATAGTGTGCCAATTTTTCGTGGTCGTGAAAGCGGTAATTGTCCTCACCTAAACCTAACGAGTGGTGCCATTTCAGACGGGTTTCTTTCCAGTGGGCATACCACTCTTTTTGGGTGCCGGGCGGAATAAAAAACTGCATTTCCATTTGTTCAAATTCACGCATGCGGAAAATAAACTGCCGCGCAACAATTTCGTTGCGAAAAGCCTTCCCCGTTTGGGCAATCCCAAAGGGTAGTTTCATGCGGCCTGTTTTCTGTACGTTTAAAAAGTTTAAAAAAATTCCTTGTGCGGTTTCGGGACGTAAATAAATTTCTGTTGCACTTTCGGTGGATGCGCCAAGCTTGGTGCCAAACATAAGGTTAAATTGCTTGACCTCCGTCCAGTTTTTAGAACCCGAAACAGGGCATACAATCTCCAGTTCTTCAATTAGTGACTTGACATCTGCTAGGTCTTGATTTTCCAAGGACTTGCCCAAACGCTTTTGTATGGCAGCTCCTTTTTCTTTATAGCCAACCACTCTTGGATTGGTGATCAAAAATTGGGTTTTATCAAAAGCATCGCCAAAACGTTTGGCAGCTTTCGTCACTTCCTTTTCAATTTTGGTGTCTAGCTTGCCCACATAGTCCTCCACCAACACATCTGCGCGGTAGCGTTTTTGAGAATCCTTGTTATCAATAAGCGGATCGTTGAAGGCATCCACATGACCAGATGCCTTCCAAGTGGTTGGGTGCATCATTATAGCTGCATCCAAGCCTACAATATTGTCATTGAGTTGTACCATGGCTTTCCACCAATAGTCGCGAAGGTTTTTTTTAAGTGCTACACCTTGTTGACCATAGTCATATACAGCGCTAAGTCCGTCGTAAATTTCACTAGAAGGGAAAACAAACCCATACTCCTTGGCATGGGACAATACTTTTTTGAATAGCTCTTGATTTGCCATGGGGCAAAAATAGGATAAGTTTCGTAATTTAAACCTTCGGAACCGCTTAACCTTTTACTATGCTCCAGGATTTACTTTCTGTATAGTTTCAACAGTGTTGATGGTGATGTGGACTTTCCTTGCCAAAAAAGCACCAATGGCTGTATGTGTATTGCCAATCTCAACTGCCCAAATCCTATTTAGAAGGGGATAAAAACTATCCCCTCAAACTGATGATGCGGCAACACCACCCAATAGAAAGTGCTTACACATCTTTTTATTTTTTCCAAATAATCCCATTCAAAAGATGTTGCGCACGCCCAAATATCAAAGCAAACCTAAAGTAGGAGATTGGATGGCCAAGCAATGTTATGCGTTGCTGCCACAACAACATTTACTAATGCAGTGTAATGCTGTAGTTTCTGTTCCGCTACACCCAAGGCGAGAAAAACAGCGGGGTTACAATCAAAGTGCACGTTTTAGGCAATATTGGGCAAAGGAACTTGGAGTGCCATTTCTCAGCAATATGCAGTTGCGAAAAAACGAAACCAAAACATTGGTGCGCATGAGTAGAAAAAGCGCTTGAAAGAGATTAAAAATGCTTTTTTATGTTGAAATCGATACGCACTATAGACACTTGTTATTGGTCGATGATGTGATTACTACGGTAGTGACACTAAACGCCTATGGAAATGCGCTACTTGAACAAACCACCCAAAAAATTTCGGTAATCGTAATGGCCCATGCGTAAAACATTCTTCCGAAAGCAAGAAAATAGTCGTTATTTTGTGACATGCTTAAACGTATTTTTGTTCTACTGTTCATTTGCGCATTATTTGTTCAATGTGCGCGTCGTGGTTCGCCAACAGGTGGTCCCAAAGACGAAACGCCTCCAGTGCTGCTACGTGCTGATCCACCACAAAAAACTGTCAACTTCAAAGACGATGAGATTCGTATATACTTTGACGAGTATATCAAGCTCGAAAAATTAAGGGATCAACTGGTGATTTCTCCACCACTTGACCAAAGTGCTTATATTATTTCACCGCAAGGCATAGCGGCCAAATACATTAATGTTACGCTAATGGACACCCTTGCGCCAAATACAACCTATACCTTCAATTTTGGAGATAGTGTGGTGGACAACAACGAGGGCAATCCCTTATCCTTTTTCTCCTATGTTTTTTCAACCGGAACAGCCATTGACTCTTTAACGTTGCGTGGACGTATTTCGGATGCCTTGTCACGCAAGTCCGAAAACTTTGTTTCTGTCATGTTATACCCCGTGGATAGCACTTTTACAGACTCTGTTATTTTTAAGAACAAGCCGCTGTATTACACCAACACCCTTGATAGTCTTATTGAATTTACCATTCCCAATCTGAAAGAGGGGCGTTTTCTGTTGGCTGCTATAAAAGACGTCTCAAAAAATTATATGTTTGATCCATCGATTGATAAAATCGATGTGATATCTGAACCCATAACATTGCCTAACGACAGCCTATTTTGCCTGTCCTTGTTCAAAGAAGAGCCCGGTTTTGCTTTTGGCCGTGCTTACCAAGCTGGGAAGCAACGTGTGGGCTTTGGCTATAATGGAAGCCCTGATTTTGATATCATTTTAGAAGGAGAGTTGCCTGACTCTTTTGCTTCTGTTGTTTCACGAGATCGTGAAACGGATACCATGTATTATTGGTATAGAGGGATTGATACGGACTCATTAAAGTTTACGCTCAAGTACGACACCTTGACAAAGTCCTATGTGTACCGCATCAGAAAAGCAGAGCCTGATTCGCTCAAAGTTACTGTAGTGCAAAATGGCACTTTACATCTTGCTGACACCCTAAAAATCAAAACTAATACGCCCTTAAAAGGCTTTGATGTCGATGCTATTTCACTGCGTGATAAAGATTCTGTTAGTGTCCCATTTAAGTTGGTGCAAAACAACAAGCACGAGCTTCAAATGCTATTTGATGTTTTCCCTAGTGAAAATTATCAATTACAACTTTTGCCAGGTGCCATTACTGATTTTTTTGACGTTACGCATGACACCCTTGCGGTTAAGCTCAAAACTAAAAGCCGTGTAGACTATGGCAATTTGTCACTGCGTTTAGGCAATGTACCCTCATTTCCCATTTTCATTGATTTATTAGATGAAAAAGAAGAGATAAAGCGTTCCATGTATGTCACAGAAGAAAAGAGTTTGTTCCGCTTTGCCTATTTAAGTCCACAAAAATACTACATAAGAGTCCGTATCGATGAAAACGCCAATGGCAAGTGGGATACGGGTCACTATCTAAAAAAACAAAAACCGGAAGCGGTCTATCATTTCCCTCCACTAATAGATGTCCGCGCCAACTGGGAGCTGCAAGAGCAATTTATGTTAGAGTAAAATCATCTTGATCTTTTAAAAAAGGAAGTTTTTTACGTGTTTGACGCAACGTGTAAAGTTCAATTTTAAAGGTAGATGCTGTTTGTTTTTCGTCCATATAAATCAATTCGTCCCCCAAAGCGTTATAGGCTGCAGAACCACCTGAATAAGTCAGTTGATTGTTGTCTTTTCCTGTCCTATTTACACCAACACAATAGGCCATATTCTCAATGGCACGTGCACGCAAAAGAGCATTCCATGCTTGAATACGGGCTGCTGGCCAGTTGGCAACACAGATCAGTAGGTCATAATCATCTGTATTGCGCGCAAATACGGGAAAGCGCAAGTCATAACATACCAATGGACGAATCCGAAAACCTGCATATTGAATCAAAGCGATTTGTTTCCCAGCCCTATACACCTTTTCCTCGCCAGAGGGTGTATAAGGATGAGCTTTGTCGTAAGTGTCTAACCTGCCGTTGGGATGCACAAAAACAAAGCGGTTATAAAAATATTTTTCTTCTTGAATAGCAAGGCTACCACAAATGGCTATATGGTGTTTTTTTGCCATTTCTTTCATCCATTGAATAGATGTACCATCCATGGTTTCGGCAACTCTTTCTGGTGCCATAGTAAAGCCCGAAGTCCACATTTCGGGCAAAATAACAAGCTTTGTTGAATCGGATAGTTCATTAAGTTGAATTTCGAAACGTTGTTGGTTGGCAACAGGGTTGTGCCAAACGGTGTTGTGTTGTAGTATTATGATTTGTAGGGAATTCATTTTATGAAGATATTATATTTAATACTCCAAATAAAAAACAATATGCTTTTTAATAATAAACCTACTTAAAAGTTATAAGTATTGCTTTAGTTATTTCATCATCAACAGATAATGCTGTTTTGATAACTGTGCTAACATTACGTCACAAAAGGAAGCAGAAGTAAACTGCCTTTTTAGCCTTTTAAGTTTGCCGTTAAATACTCACGGTTCATGCGGGCAATATTCTCAAGTGAAATTCCTTTAGGACATTCGACTTCGCAAGCACCTGTGTTGGTACAGTTTCCGAAGCCTTCTTCGTCCATTTGCTTAACCATATTGAGCACACGGTCATTAGCTTCCACCTGTCCTTGTGGCAACAGTGCATATTGAGATACTTTGGCAGAAACAAACAGCATGGCAGAAGCATTTTTACAACTCGCAACACAAGCCCCACAACCAATACATGCTGCAGCATCAAATGCTTTGTCCGCTGATTCTTTTTCAATAGGTAGTGCATTGGCATCTTGCGTATTACCAGATGTATTTACCGAAACAAATCCTCCTGTGTGTTGAATGCGATCAAAAGCAGTGCGGTCTACAACCAAATCTTTTATAACAGGAAAAGGCTTGGCACGGAAAGGCTCAATATGAATAGTATCCCCGTCTTTAAACTTACGCATATGTAATTGACAAGTTGTAATCAGGCGGTCTGGGCCATGGGCCTCGCCGTTAATAAACATGGAGCAAGACCCACAAATCCCCTCGCGACAATCGTGGTCAAAAGCTACAGGGTCTATACGATTTTCCATCAATTGCTCATTGAGTACGTCCATCATTTCCAAAAAAGACATATCAGGTGAAACACCGTCTAGTGAATACGTTTGCATACACCCTTTTGCAGTCGCATTTTCTTGTCGCCAAATTTTTAATGTCAGTTTCATATCTATTTGTATGATCGTGTTTTAAGTTCAATGTTTTCGTAGTCCAATGCTTCTTTATGAAGTTTTGCCTGAGTTGGATCGCCTTTGTATTCCCATGCAGAGACAAATGTATAATTAGCATCATCTCTTAGGGCTTCTCCTTCGGGGGTTTGAGATTCCTCACGGAAATGTCCACCACAAGATTCAGAACGCTCAAGCGCATCCTTAGCAAATAACTCCCCTAACTCCAAAAAGTCTGCCACGCGAAGTGCTTTGGCTAATGGTTCGTTGAACGAGTTAGCTGTGCCAGGCACATAAACATCTTTATAGAATTGCTCTCTCAATGCTTTTACTTCTTTAATGGCTTCTTTTAATTGCTTTTCGTTGCGTGACATTCCACATTTATCCCAAATGATTTTCCCTAATTTACGGTGGAAATAATCTACAGTTTTAGAACCTTTATTATCAATAAAAGTATTTATTTGAGAGCGTACACTTTCTTCAGCAGCGTCAAATTCAGGACCATCGGTAGCTATTGGCCCTGTGCGAATATCATCAGCCAAATAATCCCCTATAGTGTATGGTAGTACAAAATAGCCATCAGCTAATCCTTGCATAAGGGCTGAAGCGCCCAGACGGTTAGCCCCGTGATCAGAGAAGTTTGCTTCCCCTATTGCAAAACACCCGGGAACAGTTGTCATCAAATTATAATCAACCCAAACGCCTCCCATGGTATAATGCACCGCCGGGTATATCATCATAGGAGTTTCATAAGGGTTTTGATCGACAATTTTCTCATACATCTGGAATAGGTTCCCATACTTTGCCTTTATGATTTTTTTACCCAATTTTTGGACAAGAGTCATATCACTTTCATCTAAGCCTTTAACGTGTGCTTTTTCTTTTCCATAACGCACAATAGCATCTGCAAAATCCAAATAAACGGCTTCGCCAGTTTTATTAACGCCATAGCCTTCATCGCAACGTTCTTTTGCAGCACGTGAAGCAACATCTCGAGGCACTAAGTTTCCGAAAGCAGGATAGCGTCTTTCTAGATAGTAATCACGATCTTGCTCAGCAAGATCAGTTGGTTTAAGCTTCCCTTCGCGAATCGCTGCGGCGGCCTCTTTTTTCTTAGGCACCCAAATACGTCCATCATTTCGTAAAGACTCTGACATCAAGGTCAATTTAGATTGATGTTCACCCGAAACAGGAATACAAGTAGGATGAATTTGTGTAAAACACGGATTGGCGAAATAAGCACCTTTTTTGTGAATTTTCCAAGATGCAGTAACATTACTGCCCATGGCATTTGTAGAGAGGTAAAACAAGTTACCATAACCTCCTGATGCAATTACGACTGCATGAGCTGCGTGACGTTCAATTTCTCCATTAACCAAATTTCTCGTGATAATACCCCTCGCCTTGCCATCTACTTTTACAAGATCCAGCATTTCATGGCGATTGTACATCTTGATTTTACCACGACCAATTTGGCGGTTCATAGCAGAATAAGCCCCAAGCAACAATTGCTGACCAGTTTGTCCCTTGGCATAGAAAGTTCTGGATACCAAAACCCCACCAAAAGAGCGGTTGTCTAAGAGTCCGCCATAGTCACGAGCAAAGGGAACGCCCTGAGCAACACATTGATCAATAATATTAGTTGAAACTTCCGCCAATCGATAAACATTTGCTTCTCTAGAACGATAATCACCACCCTTTACGGTATCGTAGAACAAACGATAAATAGAGTCTCCATCGCCTTGATAATTTTTAGCAGCATTGATTCCACCCTGTGCAGCAATAGAATGCGCGCGTCTTGGTGAATCTTGAAAACAAAATGCCTTTACATTATAACCCAATTCAGCGAGAGTAGCGGAAGCCGAACCACCTGCTAAGCCGGTCCCAACAACAATTATATCAATCCCTCTTTTGTTAGATGGGCTCACAAGTTGAATATTATTTTTGTGAGTGGTCCATTTTTTTTCAATAGGGCCAGGTGGAACTTTAGCTTCGAGGTTTGATTGAATAATTTTATTTTCTAATTTGAGGTCTGTTGATGGGGATAATTTATTAACAGACTCATTATACCCATTGGGTTTTAACAAATTGAAAAGCTTGGCATGAAATTCAATTGATTTATCTTTTAACAATCTATTTTTATCAAGAAAATTGTCGTCAGATGATTTTATCGGGTTCCTTGCAGAAGATTTATGCCAGTCCGAATCCCAATCACGAAGTTTGCATTTAATGCCTGTGCTTTTTTTTATTACTTTAAATTTGCCATTTTGTAATTTTTGATAAGAGCGCAAACAAACCGTCAATTCATCATCTTGTTTGTATGACTTTTTTGGTTTTCTGTAATTTAATGAATACGTAATTTTTTTCACCTTATTATATTGATTTTGTCACACATTGTGATCTGTAATAATTATTTTTTGTAACACTATTTTTATGGAAGTATTTGATGTAGGTTTCATAGATAATGGTAATTTATGTGATGAAAAACTGCAATAAAAGCAAAGCCGAGTGGGATTCCAATTGAATAAAGCTTGCCAATTGATTTAACTATTACGGTATACTTGTTATTAAATCCCATTGTCTGAAATGCGGAGGCAAAACCATGAGATAAATGAAGAGCTAAGAAAAGAAATGAAACAACATAGATTACAACTCGTGTTAAATTATCAAATTTATGAATCAACTCCTCATAATATCGGTGTGGATCATCAGGTAAAACCTTGATATACTTGTAGTCAATTTCAGGAATCCAAAAATCATAAAAATGAAGAACTAAAAAAGAAAGAACTGTACTGCCAGATATAATCATGTTTCTAGAAACCCAACTCGCATTACTATTTCCTTTAAAAACTTTATATCTAGTGCCTCTAGCTTTTTTATTTTGTAAGTCTAAAATAAACCCCATAACAAAATGAAAAATTACACCAGCAATAAGAATAGGTTGTAATATAAATTGAACCAATGGGTTTGTTCCCATAAAGTGAGATAACCAATTAAATACACTTCCATCGAAAACAGAAGTGATATTTATTATAAAATGTTGTAGCAGAAATATTATTAAAAATAGTCCTGAAAGTGCCATTGACACTTTTCTTAAGATAGTTGAATTTTTCAATACAGTAAAATGTGTTACAAAGTTAATCTATAGAAATGTATATAGCAAAGATTTATTCTATTTATACTGATTCTAATGTGTTACAAAGTTTTGTTTAATCAATTTCCATAATATGTCCGGGAAAATGAAACAAAACTACTCCAAAACGAGTTTTGTATACTCCTCGTCGTTCCAGAAAAAAGTATATGTCCCTTTAGGGATGTATACATTACCATCACCAGCGGGCTTTAAATCCGTTTTATGCTTGCGATTAAATTGTTTAATAACTGTATTATCTGTGGTTAAATTGTACGGTAATTGTTGAAGCCCTTTGTGCAAGCTAATCGCTTGCTCAAATACAACAACTCCTTTGTCAGAAACCAAAGTCCAAACACCTTCAGATGGCTCTTGAGAGAAAAAAGTCCAATGAAATGAAGGCGAAAAAGCGTCATACCATACTCTTGTCTTATTGCCCCAACGCTTATTATATTTTTGTATTTTTGGAGCCATTACTGCAAATTTTTTATCGTACACTTTGGGTAACTGCTGTACGGCATCCAACTCAAGCATGTAAATGGAGCGCCCATGCGTACCCACTAATAAATGGTTTGCTTTTTCTTGAATAAATAAATCATGTACAGCTACACGCGGCAAGTTTTTATTAAAAATATGCCAGTTTTTTCCTCCGTCTATACTCACAAACAGTCCGTTGTCAGTTCCAACATACAACAGGTTTTTATTAGTTGCATCTTCACGGATTACATTCACAGGGGACCTGGGCAAGTTGCTACTGATATCAGTCCAGCTTACGCCCAAATCATTTGAAACATAGACATAGGGATTGAAATCGTCCCAACGATAACCGTTTAGCGTTGCGTAGATGCGGTCAGGGTTGTGCTTGGAGAATTGCACCCTACTTACCCACAAATCTTGAGGTAAATTATTACTGATACAACGCCAAGTTGTACCGCTGTTTTGGGTGAGGTGAATAAGCCCATCATCTGAACCCACCACCAGAGTTCCAAAAGTATCTCGTGACTCATCAATAGCCGTTAGGGTGCCAAAAGGCACATTTCCTTTTCTAGCACCTTTTGTAAGGTCCTCAGAAATAGCCTCCCAATCGTCGCCTTGTTTCAACGAACGGTGAAGTTTGTTGCTGCCTAGGTAAATAATGTCGTTGTTGTGAACAGATAATAATATGGGAGTTTGCCAGTTGAAACGAAAAGGCGCCTCGCCTAGCTTGTGTTTGGGTTGTATGTATTTGCGTTTATTGGTAACACGATCTAAACGGAAATAATTCCCGAACTGATAGCCTGTGTAGACAATATTAGGATTACGTTTATCAACTTGAATTTGCATGCCATCGCCTCCCATTATACTCGTCCAAGGGTTATGACCGCTTTGGTGCCATCGCACACTTTCTGTTGCAGTATGAATGGTCTCCCAAACGCCGTTGTCTTGCAAGCCGCCATAGACGTGATAAGGCTTTTGAGTGTCGGCATAGACCGTATAAAATTGACCCACCGTAGGTTGATTTGCTTTGATCCAATTTTGACCTCCGTCATAAGTAATGTTGACCCCGCCGTCGTTCCCATTCACAAGGTGCTGTGGGTTTTTGGGGTTAATCCACAAGGCGTGGTGATCGGCATGCACATTGGCAGCATCTAGTGTTTTAAACGATTTACCTCCATCTGTAGATGTCAATATCGGTACTCCATAGATGTAAATGTGATTTTTATCGGAGGGAGATACGTGTACCATACCAAAATAATAACCGTAGCTGTAATAAATGTCATCCAAAAATCCGGCATGTGTTTTGCTCCACGTCTGCCCCCCGTCGTCGCTACGAAACACTTCTGGCCCCACAACAGGAGTGTCAAACAAATCATCGTTGGCATTGTACAAAAAGAGTGCTAAATCAGACGGTTTTAGCTTGCCATTACGTACCTCCTCACGAACACGATCGGCTGTGTATACTTTTGGAAAACCATTGTCTTTTAAAAAGGTGCCGAGTAGCTTTTTGTCCATGGCCATAAAAGCCTCGAGTGATATCCCCTCAAAATCTTGCTTTTTGAGTTTGGCTTGGGGGGTGTCAAAACGCGGTCTTCTTGCCTGATTGTCTACAATGGCATATAGCGTGTTGGCATCAAATGCCGCTAGGCCTATGCGGCCTACGCCTTCACCTTGTAAAAAGCCACTTTGCGGCGTGCTTATTAAGGTCCAACTGTTGCCTGCGTCGGTACTTTTATAAATCCCCGAATTGGCGCCACTGCCTGTGAAATCCCATGCTTTACGATCTTTTTCCCAAGCTGCGGCGTATTGTATGTTGTAATTCCCTGGCAAAACGCTAAGTTCAATTATCCCTGTCGGATCAGGTAAAACAAGCGTTTGTTCCCATGTTTGTCCGCCGTTTGTGGTTTTATAAATGCCTCTTGCATTGCTCTTGGAATAGAGCGGGCCTACCACACCAACAACCACCTCGTCGGGGTTATTTGGGTTGATTTCGATTTTACCAATATGATGCGCAGCTGCTAATGATATTGGCGTCCAAAGCCTGCCCTTGTCTGTGGATTTTAGAATACCCATTCCAGCATACGAAGACCTTGATGCATTGTTTTCGCCCGTCCCTACATAAATGGTATGCGTGGGCCAGTGCACCGCTATGTCCCCTATGTTTTGGGTGGAGCTGTTGTCCATAACCGGCGTAAAACTGGTACCGTTATTATTTGTATACCACAAACCCCCAGAAGCATATGCTACATAAAATTCGTGTGTAGCGTTGGGGTTTACGTCCAAATCGGTTACCCGACCACTCATAACACTAGGCCCAATGTTTTTTAACGGCAATTCCGCCACCCATGATGTGGCTTCAAGTGCCTCCAACTGATTGTATATTTGCTGAATATGAATAGGGGGAGTCGCTGAAGGTTGGGCGAATGCTAGCGAAAAAACAAGGCAAAATAGTAGATGTTTCATAGGTAATAATTTTATGTGAATATAATTTTTTTACTTTACGATATGAAATATACACGCCTCCCTTCTGCTGTTTTTACCAAACACCGCCAACGTTTTATGGCAAAACTCAAGCCCAAAAGCATTGCCATATTTAATGCTAATGACATTTATCCCATCAGTGCCGATAGCACTTTGCCTTTTGAGCAACAGCGTGATTTATTTTACCTTACGGGGGTCGATCAGGAAGAAACCATCCTTGTCCTATGTCCCGATGCAAAAGATCCAAAGCAACGGGAAATGGTTTTTGTGCGGGAGACTAAAGCATATATTACCGTTTGGGAAGGACACAAACTCACCAAAAGTGAGGCTACGGCCGTAACAGGCATTGACAATGTACAGTGGACTTCAGACTTTGAAGCATCCTTTTTGGCGTTGGCCAAGCAGGTCGAAAATATTTACATCAACACCAACGAGCACTACCGTGCTAAAGTAGAAACCCAAACGCGGGAAGATCGCTTTATAGCATGGTGCAAGGAACAATTTCCAAAAAAGAATTACGAAAAAAGTAATTTTATTTTACAAGAATTGCGAG
Source organism: Flavobacteriaceae bacterium UBA1115 (assembly GCA_002313325.1). Taxonomy (GTDB): domain Bacteria; phylum Bacteroidota; class Bacteroidia; order Flavobacteriales; family Flavobacteriaceae; genus UBA7446. The sequence continues at coordinate 13,611 of DCBE01000019.1, read as the reverse complement.
GGGTAAAAGACCAAGAAGAAATTGCACACATACAACAGGCTTGCAACATTACCGAAAAAGGGTTTAAACGCGTCTTGGGTTTTGTAAAACCGGGTGTTTGGGAGTTTGAGATTGAGGCAGCATTTGCACACGAATTTTTGCGCAACCGATCCAAGGGCTTCGCCTATACCCCCATCATTGCATCTGGAGCTAATAACAATGTACTGCACTATATTGAAAACAGCAGGCAGTGTAAAGCAGGCGAATTGATATTGATGGACGTTGGTGCCGAATACGGAAACTATTCGTCCGATATGACACGCACTATTCCTGTTTCTGGACGGTTTAGCCCCCGACAACGAGCAGTGTATGAAGCCGTACTCAATGTAAAAGATGAAGCCACCCAGTTGCTGATGCCTAGTGTGCTTTGGAAGGCTTATCACATAGAAGTAGGTAAACTGATGAGCAGCGCACTAGTCGATCTAGGCCTACTAACCAAAAAGGAGGTGTCGGACAATGCCGAGGCCTATAAAAAGTACTTTATGCACGGTACCTCCCACCATTTGGGCTTGGATACGCATGATTACGGATTATTGGACGAACCCATGCAGCCCAATATGGTCTTTACAGTTGAGCCGGGGATTTATATCCCTAATGAAGGTTTTGGTATCCGATTGGAAGATGATGTGGTGGTGCAAGCAAGCGGTGCGCCTGTGAATTTAATGGCCAATATCCCGATAGACCCAGATGAAATTGAGGGGTTGATGAATGACTAAAACGCCTTCCAGCCTTGGGCTTTAAGCGGAATCACCTCATCGCCACGGGTAACCAAATTTGCGCCGCGAGACTTGCTGGTCATGTGTCCAATAACCGTTAGGTTGGGGTTGGCTTTTATTTTTTTAAAATCTTCTTGCTTGATGGTAAACAAGAGTTCGTAGTCCTCACCACCACTGAGCGCTAGCGTGGTACTGTCTAAATTAAATTCTTCACACACAGCAATAAACTGCGGGTCAAGGGGGATCTTTTCTTCGTATAGACGGCAGCCTACCTCGCTTTGTTTACACAAATGCAAGATTTCAGAAGACAGTCCATCGCTGATGTCTATCATGGAGGTTGGCGTAACTTCAAGCGCTTCCAAAAGCGTTACGATGTCTTTTCGCGCCTCGGGTTTTAGCTGACGTTCCACCAAATAGGTGTAGGGATCAAGGTCAGGTTTGTGGTTGGGGTTGGCTTTAAACACTTCGTTTTCACGTGCCAACACTTGCAAGCCCATATAGGCGGCTCCCAAATCTCCCGAAACCACCAAAAGATCTTTTTCGTTGGCACCACTGCGCTTGATGGCACCCGTTTTGGGGGCAATACCCACCACAGTGAGCGAAAGTTGTATGCCTTGCTTGGAGGACGTGGTATCGCCTCCAACCAAGTCAACGTCGTAGGTCTTACACGCCAAGTGTATGCCAGAGTATAGCTCTTCCACGGCCTCTAAGGTGAAGCGATTGGAAACCGCGATCGATACCAATACTTGTGTGGCTTGTGCGCCCATAGCATAGATATCCGAAAGGTTTACTACTACCGCTTTATAACCCAAGTGTTTTAGGGGCATATAGCCCAAATCAAAATGTACACCTTCCACAAGCATATCGGTACTGACCACCATTTCGCCTTCGTGCTTTAATACCGCCGCATCGTCGCCAATCCCGTGAAGGGTTGAGGGCAGGGCTGTGGTAGCCGATTTCGTAAGCTGTTCGATTAAGGCAAATTCGCCTAAATCTTCAAGGGAGATTTTGGATGGTTTTTTTTCTTCAAGCATGGCGCAAAATTAGGTTATTTTAGGTTGACAATTCAAGCGTTAATTGAAAAGGCAAATAGCACGATATATAAACCTGATACGGACAACTAAACTATCAACCCAAAATACGTATATTTGTGCTTTAAAATTAATCCAAACAAGGCTATGATAAAAGTTTCGTCACAGGCAAAAGAAAAAGTAGTGCAGATGATGCTGAGCGATGGCGTGGATATTACCTCACACTTTGTACGCGTAGGTGTTAAAAGTGGTGGCTGTTCGGGCTTGTCCTATGAGCTTAAGTTTGACGCCGACCTTGGTGAGGACGATAAAATTTTTGAAGACAACGATGTGCGCATTGTGGTAAACAAAAAAAGCTTTTTGTATCTTGTAGGAACGACACTAGAATATTCAGGAGGATTAAATGGCAAGGGATTTGTATTCAACAATCCAAACGCCAACCGTACCTGTGGTTGTGGGGAGAGTTTTTCACTTTAAACAAATGCTATGGCATACACTGAAGAAGAATTAAAAAAAGAGCTGGAAACAAAAGAGTACGAATACGGATTTTATACCGATATAGAATCGGATACGTTCCCTGTTGGGCTTAATCAAGATATTGTACGTGCGATTTCTAATCGAAAGGGCGAGCCCGCTTGGATGACCAAATGGCGCCTAGAAGCTTTTGAAAAATTCCAACAAATGGAAGAGCCCGATTGGGCAAATGTCAAATACAAAAAGCCCGACTTACAGAGCATTGCATATTATTCTGCACCCAAGGCGCAGGTCAAATACGACAGCCTTGACGAAGTAGACCCCGAGCTGCTTAAAACTTTTGAAAAACTGGGCATTTCACTGGAGGAACAAAAAAAATTGGCTGGTGTTGCTGTTGATATCGTAATGGATTCTGTTTCGGTTGCAAGCACCTTTAAAGATACCTTGGCAGAGAAAGGCATTATTTTCTGCTCCATTTCAGAAGCCATCAAGGAGCATCCTGAATTAGTTAAAAAATACATTGGTTCTGTCATTCCACGAACTGACAACTACTACGCGGCGCTTAATTCAGCGGTGTTTTCTGATGGGTCGTTTTGCTATATTCCTAAGGGTGTTCGCTGCCCCATGGAGCTGTCTACATACTTCCGCATCAATCAAGCGGGAACAGGACAATTTGAGCGTACGCTTGTGATTGCTGATGAAGGTAGTTATGTGAGTTATTTAGAAGGCTGTACTGCACCTGCACGTGATGAAAACCAATTGCACGCAGCTGTGGTGGAACTTATTGCCCTTGACGATGCCGAAATAAAATATTCTACCGTGCAAAACTGGTTTCCGGGAGACAAATACGGCGTGGGCGGCGTTTTTAATTTTGTAACCAAACGAGGTATCTGTCACGAGCGTTCCAAAATATCTTGGACGCAAGTAGAAACAGGCTCTGCTGTTACTTGGAAATACCCTTCTTGTATTTTAAAAGGAAACGATAGCATTGGCGAATTTTATTCGATTGCCGTTACCAACAATCACCAACAAGCGGATACAGGAACCAAAATGATTCACTTGGGCAAACGCACCAAGAGTACCATTATTTCAAAAGGTATTTCGGCAGGGCAATCGCACAACAGTTACCGCGGATTGGTAAAAGTTGGCGCTAATGCCAAAAACGCACGGAATTTTTCGCAATGCGATTCGCTGCTGATGGGCAATGCTTGCGGCGCACACACGTTCCCATACATTGAGGCAAAGAGCAAAAGCGCCAAAATAGAACACGAAGCCACGACTAGTAAAATTGGCGAAGACCAAATATTCTATTGTAACCAGCGTGGTATAGACACTGAAAAAGCCATCGCGCTTATCGTAAATGGTTTTAGTAAAGATGTTTTAAATAAACTGCCCATGGAGTTTGCTGTGGAAGCCCAAAAACTACTTGAGATTTCATTGGAAGGCTCTGTCGGATAAATCCCCTATTTCATGAAAAAATCCATTTTTATTTTAATATTATCGTTTGTAGTCTCTTGCGCGCAAATTTCAAAAAAATCAGCTGGAAACCCGCAATTTTTTGGCGAATTTCTATTTCTGGCCGATGCTGCTGTGCTCAATACTGGAACTGAAATATACGGCGTTATTATTGATGATAAAATGCACGAGCTAAACGACTTGTGCACACCCATTAAGCGCGACGAATATGACATGATCCCTGTGTATATCAAAGGAGTCGTGGAAGACAATACTGTTGATGAAGGCTGGGATAAACTCATCCGAGTAACCGATATCGATTCTTTGGTAAATCCAACGGACAAAACAAGTATCAAACCCAACAATTAATATATGTTAAGCATAGACAATTTACATGCCGGCTGTGAAGGCAAAACCATTTTACAAGGGATTAACCTAGACGTAAAGCCTGGGGAAGTACATGCCATCATGGGGCCAAATGGCTCTGGAAAGAGTACGCTTTCGACCGTTGTTGCTGGTCATGAAGATTATGAAATTTCTCAAGGAACAATTTTGTTTGATGGAGAGGATATTGCTGATTTAACTGCAGACGAACGTGCACACAAAGGCATCTTTTTATCGTTTCAATATCCCGTTGAAATTCCTGGCGTAACGGTAACTAATTTTATAAAAACAGCCATCAATCAAAACCGAAAAGTAAAAGGCTTGGAAGACATGCCTGCGAACGAAATGCTGAAAAAAATTCGTGAAAAGGCCGCCCTTTTGGAAATTGATTCCCGGTTTTTGTCGCGCTCACTAAACGAAGGTTTTTCTGGTGGCGAAAAGAAGCGAAATGAAATTTTTCAAATGGCCATGCTTGAACCCAAGCTTGCCATATTGGACGAAACCGATTCGGGTTTGGACATTGATGCCTTGCGTATTGTAGCCAATGGCGTAAACAAACTTAGGGGCAAGGATAGGGCAATTGTTGTTATCACGCACTACCAACGTTTACTAGAGCACATTGTTCCTGATTTTGTTCACGTCCTACACGAAGGTAAGATTGTGAAGTCTGGGACCAAAGAGCTCGCCCTTGAGTTAGAAAAAAAAGGATACGACTGGATAAAACAAGGCGCCTAATGGATTTAAAAGAAACCTTATTGTCTTCATACTTGGCATTTGACGCTCAATATGGCCCGCAACATAAACTGCAAGACCAGCGTGCGGCTGCTATTGAAGTTTTTGAGCAGCAAGGCTTTCCTACCAAAAAAGAAGAGGACTGGAAATACACGCCTTTACGTAACCTCATCAAAACGAACTATACGGTTTTCCCAAAAGAGGAAGTAAGTCTAAAATTAGACGAGGTAAAAGAATACATCTTGCAAGATGTTGATACTTATAAAATTGTTTTTGTAGATGGTATTTATAATGCTTATCTATCGGAAACCACACATGTAGGCGTTGATGTTTGCTTGCTATCGGCGGCACTCACCAAGCCAAAGTATGCGGCTACGATTAAGAAATACTTCAATCAAATTGCAGCAAAAGACGCTTCATTAACAGCGCTCAATACTGCCTTTACAAAAGAGGGGGCATACATTCATGTTCCAGAAGGAAAATTGGTGGAGAAACCTGTGCAAATCATCCATTTTACCACGGATAAAAATCCAAGTCTATTGCTGCAACCACGCAACCTCATTGTGGTTGAGAAAAATGCGGAAATACAAATTGTGGAGCGCCACCAAAGCTTGACAACAAACGAATCTTTTACCAATGTGGTAACTGAAATTTTTAACGAGCAAAATGCACAATTGGATTACTACAAAATACAAAACGACCAAACAACGGCTTCGCTTATTGACAGCACCTATATTTCGCAACGAAAGCACAGTCATGCCAAAGTGCACACCTTTTCTTTTGGCGGAAAACTAACCCGAAACAACCTGAACTTCTATCATAAAGATCCGGAAATCAACTCCACGATGAAAGGTATTACACTTATTGAAGGTAGCCAATTTGTGGATCACCACACCTTGGTGCACCACGCCCAACCAAATAGCGAAAGCCACCAAGACTATAAAGGAATTTTTGCTGAAAAATCAACGGGTGTATTTAACGGAAAAATAATTGTTGAGAAAAAGGCGCAAAAAACAAATGCCTTTCAGCAAAACAATAATATTTTAATGGATGACAAGGCAAGCATCAACACCAAGCCCCAGTTGGAGATTTTCGCCGACGATGTGAAGTGTAGTCATGGCTGTACCATAGGTCAGTTAGACGAAGATGCGTTGTTTTACATGCAAACACGTGGCATCCCCACAAAAGAAGCAAGGGGCTTATTGACTTATGCCTTTGCCAACAATGTGCTTCAAAGTGTTAAAATCGACTCGGTCAAAAAGCGCATCAATAAATTGATTGCCGAAAAACTGGGTGTAAATATTGGCTTTGATGTATAGCACTACCATTGATATTTCGCAAATACGCGCTGATTTTCCCATATTACAACGCCAAGTAAACGGACAGCCGTTGGTGTATTTAGACAATGCAGCGACTTCGCAGACACCACTTGCAGTTATTGATGCCATAAGCGATTATTATAAGCACACCAATGCCAACATTCACAGGGGCGTACACGCACTTAGCCAAGAAGCAACAGATCAGTTTGAAGCAGCGCGACAAAAAATACAAACGCATTTTAATGCCGCACAGGCGCATGAAATTATCTTTACCTCAGGAACAACACATTCCATTAACCTCGTTGCCAATGGTTTTGCGTCATTCTTGGAAAAAGGAGATGAACTCATCGTTTCAACATTGGAGCATCACGCTAATATTGTGCCTTGGCAAATGCTCTGTGAGCGCACAGGGGCACAACTAAAGGTAATTCCCATTAACGAAAACGGGACCTTGGACATGAGCGTCTATGCCGATTTGCTTGGGGATCGAACCAAAGTGGTTTTTGTCAATCATGTGTCCAATGCACTAGGTATTATTAACCCCATTGAAGAAATAATTGAAGAGGCACATGCCTTTGGCGCTGCCGTGCTTATCGATGGTGCGCAAGCCACTCCCCATATAATCCCCGATGTACAAGCATTAGATGTTGAATTTTATACCACTTCGGCACATAAAATATGTGGTCCTACTGGCATGGGTGCCTTGTATGGTAAAGAAGCGTGGTTACGCAAACTTCCCCCCTATCAAGGAGGTGGAGAAATGATTGATCAAGTAACTTTTGACAAAACCACCTATGCCGATTTACCTCATAAGTTTGAGGCAGGAACGCCCAATATTGCTGGTGGTGTGGGGTTTGGTGCTGCGGTGGATTATATGAATAACATTGGATTTGATGCCATTGCTGCACATGAAAACGATTTAATGCGCCATGCTACCGAAAAGCTTAGAAAAATTGAGGGCTTACACATATATGGTGATGTCGACAACAAAGTGGCCGTAATTTCTTTCAATGTGGAAGGACTACATCCTTATGACATTGGCACGCTCTTAGATAAAATGGGCATTGCGGTTCGAACGGGACATCACTGTTGCCAACCCATAATGGATCATTTCCAAATTCCAGGTACCGTAAGAGCGTCCTTCGCTTTTTACAATACCCACGAAGAAGTAGAGCGATTTATAGCGGGTGTAGAAAAAGCTGTGGGCATGTTGCGTTAATCCTTATCTTTAACCTATGAGTATAGCTACCGAACAAGCCGAAATTGTGTCTGAATTTTCCATGTTTGACGACTGGATGCAGCGCTATGAGTATATGATTGAACTTGGTAAATCACTTCCGCTTATTGACCAAGCACACAAAACGGATGACAACGTCATCAAAGGTTGTCAAAGTAAGGTTTGGGTTCACGCCGAACTAGACGACGATAAAATTGTTTTTACAGCAGACAGCGATGCCATCATTACCAAAGGCATCATTGCCATTTTGATTCGTGCGTTTTCCAATCAACCGCCCAAAGAAATTTTGGCTGCTGAAACCCATTTTATTGACGAGATTGGACTTAAAGAACACCTATCGCCAACCCGAGCAAATGGATTGGTGTCCATGATAAAACAACTTAAAATGTACGCCTTGGCGTATCAAACGCAACTCTCTTAACTGTGGATACTGAAGCACTTGGCGAAAAAATTGTTCGTGTACTGAAGACGATTTTCGATCCCGAAATTCCGGTTGATATCTACGAGCTAGGACTCATTTACGACGTTTTTGTCAATGAAGATAATGATGTCAAAATTTTGATGACCCTCACCACACCAAACTGCCCTGTGGCTGAAAGTTTGCCACAAGAAGTAAAGGAAAAAGTGCGTGAACTATACGAAGTAAATGAGGTTGAACTAGAGCTCACTTTTGACCCGCCATGGACACGAGATTTAATCAGTGAAGAGGCTAAACTAGAACTTGGATTTTTATAATGAGTGACCAAATTATCAATCGTGTGGCAAACAGTGCGCTTCAAGTTATTGACTTGGAAGAGCTCTACCAAGAAGGAACGCGCACCCAACTTTCAATTACTGATTTTTTAGATGACGGGGTTGTTTTGCGCGAGCAGACCTTCCGCGAAAGACTTCAATCTCATGATTGGAACAAATATCGAGATCGATTTGTAGCCGTGCATTGCCCAGATGATATTCTGGTACCGCAATGGGCAACATTGCTGGTGGTTACCCATTTACAACCCATAGCTAAGTATGTTGCGGTGGGAACAGCAACTGATTTGGAACAGCAGCTTTTTATCGAGCAACTGGCGCATATGGATTTTACACGCTACCAAGATGGCCTAGTGATGATAAAAGGCTGCTCAAACAAGCCCGTGCCAGGACAAGCGCTGGGACTGTTGGCTGCTAAATTAACCCCAATTGTTAAAAAATTATCTTTCGGAGAAGCCTGCTCTTCTGTACCTTTGTATAAGAAACCCTAAGCCTTTACACATGATGAGATGTCTATTCATAGCCTTAATTGGCTCCCAGATGTTGATTGCTCAAAATGATTCCGAAGCTCCTTCAGATGAGGGCTGGAAAAGGGGCGGGAACGCAACTTTTTTATTCAACCAATCTGCCTTTAGCGAATGGGCGTCCGGAGGACAAAACAGTATTTCGCTTAGCTTTCACACAGACTATGATATTAGTTTCAAAAGAAATGGCTGGAATTGGGATACCAAGTTTTTAGGAGACTTTGGTTTAACCAAAATTAGTGGCACCAAATTTTTACGTAAAACCAACGACCGAATTGACTTACAATCATTTTTAGGTAAAAGCTTCTCTAAAAAATGGAGTTACTCAACGGTTTTTGGCGTAAAAACGCAGTTTGCCCGCGGTTATACTTTTGGTAAAAATAGCGAAAGTGAAGAAACCAGAAGTTTGAGAACGCAGTTTTTCTCTCCTGTTTATATTCAATTGGGGGTTGGTTTGTACTGGAAAAAAAGCAAAGACATTTGGGTGAACATGGCACCCATTACCCAACGACTTACGCTCGTGAGCAGAAAGTTTACCGCCGATTTGCAAGAAGGGCAAGAATACTTTGGTGTTCGCAAAGGGGATAACCATCGCTTTGAATTGGGTGCCTCGGTTAATGCCTTTTATAAATTTTCACCACTAGAAAACATCACGCTCGAACAACGGTTAGGGCTTTATTCAGACTATTTAGACCAAGCTGAAAATGTAGACTTAGACTATCAAATAAGCGCTGAAATGAAAGTCAATGAACGTATCTCTACTAACCTCATCATACAGTTAGTATACGATGACAATGCGGTGCAAAACCTTCAGGTAAGGCAAGTATTTGGTATTGGTCTGCGTTTGAAGCTGAAGTAAGCTTATTCCTCCACTTCAATATCTGGATACAGAAAGTGATTGTAGGGAAAGTGCGTAATGTGTTGTTCACGTACTTTTTGATATACACGATTCCGAAAATATTCCATATTGGTTTTTTTAGCGGCTGAAACAAACACAGCATCTCCTTGCGTTTTTGACATCCATGTCTCTTTCCACTCCTCCAAACTGTAGTGCTCGCTGCCACGCTCAAGGATTAGGTCCGTTTCGTCATAGGGTTCGGCCTTATAGGCATCGATTTTGTTAAAAACCATAAGTGTGGGTTTGTCCTGAACTTTTAGCTCTGCCAGCAGTTCGTTTACCGAAGCAATATGCGCCTCAAACTGTGGGTGGGCAATATCAACTACATGCAGCAACAAATCAGCCTCGTTTACCTCTTCAAGGGTACTTTTAAAACTCTCTACTAGTTGCGTTGGCAGCTTGCGGATAAATCCAACAGTGTCGGATAGTAAAAATGGCAGGTTGCCAATCACAACCTTGCGAACGGTGGTATCCAAAGTGGCAAAGAGCTTGTTTTCGGCAAACACGTCACTTTTACTGAGCACATTCATCAAGGTAGATTTTCCCACATTGGTATAGCCCACAAGTACTATACGAATCAGCGAACCCCGGTTGCCTCGTTGTGTTGCCATCTGACGATCTATGGTGGTAAGTTTTTTCTTTAACAAGGATATTTTATCGCGGACAATTCGTCGATCGGTTTCTATTTCCGTTTCACCAGGCCCACGCATGCCAATACCACCGCGTTGACGCTCCAAGTGTGTCCACAATCCCTTTAGTCTAGGAAGTAAATATTGATATTGTGCCAACTCCACTTGGGTGCGCGCATAGCTGGTCTTGGCGCGTTGCGCAAATATGTCTAAGATTAATCCGGTGCGGTCTAAAATCTTACACTTTAAAAGTTCTTCTATATTGGCCTGCTGGGCGGGTGTTAGCTCGTCGTCAAAAACAACGTTGCTGATGTCATGTTTTTTGACATAAGCACGAACGTCTTCCATTTTTCCACTTCCGATAAAGGTCTTTGGGTGTGGGGTGTTTAGCTTTTGCGTAAAGCGTTTTTTTACTTCACCTCCTGCGGTCAAGGTCAAAAAAGCCAATTCATCCATATAATCACTGACTTGCTGTGCGGATTGCTCCTGACTGATGATGCCTATCAATACGGCATATTCGTAATCGTGTTCTTTATTTTCAATCATCCCAAGTGATAAGGGTGAGTTTATCTCCGTCATAGACTGCGTAGGTATTGTACTCAATCCAATCACCTAAATTGATATAGCGGGCATTTTTGGGCAACTCAATATCAAGCGGTAAATGACGGTGACCAAACACAAAATAGTCTAGGTCTTTAGTTTCTAGTTTTTTTCGGCAATAGTGCACCAGCCATTCACTGTCTGGTCCTTCATATTTTTTGTCTTCACCAGCTGAAATTGACCTGTTTTTAAGCGATAGGTATTGTGCTAAACGCAAGCCTATATCAGGATGAATCCGAAGGAAAAAGAATTGGAACAATTTGTTGGTAAATACCTTTTTAACAAGCTTATATCCCTTGTCGCCGGGACCTAACCCGTCTCCGTGACCAATTAGTAATTTCTTATCATTGAGTGTAATTTCCAGAGGCTCATAATAAACGGGGATATTCAGCTCTTCTTCAAAATAGCCCTTCATCCACATGTCGTGGTTCCCCACAAAAAAGTATATAGGAATACCACTATCGGTTAGTTCAGCTAGTTTGCCTAATATACGTACAAATCCCTTTGGAACAACACGCCTGTATTCAATCCAAACATCAAATAAGTCCCCCATAAGATAAATGGCGGCCGCATCTTTTTTGATACTATTCAACCAAGCGATAAACCGCTTTTCGCGTATACGACTTTTATCAGCTGTGGGTGCGCCTAGATGGTTGTCAGAAGCGAAGTATACTTTTTTACCCTTAGGTATATCCATAATGCAAAAGTACAAATTACTGATCGGTAGCAAACCACTCCGCATAACAGGTGGCTGTTTCTTGTAGGCGTAAATGATGTAGTTTAACAGAATTGGGTAATTTAGACTTTATTTTAGCTGCAAAATCGATTATCATTTCTTCGGTTGTAGGTTGATAGTCAACCAACTGAACTTTATGCCCATTCGATTTAAGGATTTTTGCTATTTCTAAATGAGGCGTGTTTTGATTAAATACAGTTGCATGATCAAACACATCCACAATTTCAGATTTAATTATCTTCTTTAAATCTTTAAAATCAATCACCATTCCAAATTTGATATGGCTATTGTCTACTATTGGTGTTCCAATAACTGTAACCTCAAGTTTGTAGCTGTGGCCATGAATATTTTTACATAACCCATCGTAGCCATAAAGTGCATGTGCTGTTTCAAATGAAAAGCTTTTTGTAATTCGAATGGTACTCATTTATTTGATTTTAGTTGATGCAAGGTTTGTTGTGTTTCAGGAAGTAACAATAGTCTTCCAGAAATTTCTGCGTTTTTAGGTAATAATTCCGCCCAGTGGTCGGTATCAGCCCAAAGAGTTTTATTTAGTTCCGCTAAGGCTTCTGTAGCATAGGTTGCCAGCTGTTTTGCCAAGGCTATGGCAGCGCTATCAGCGGTTTCAAAATCAGGATGTACTTCTGCATACAGCCCTTTTGATAAGGCCCAGTCAGCTGTTTTCCATTCATTAGGCTGTAAAGCCAAAGAAGCGAGCGAAGCTGATCCAATTTTACGAGCTAAGGCAGGAGCAATCACAAAAGGACCTATGCCAATTGCTAATTCTGAAAGACGTACGGCTGCAAAATTAGTCGCAATGGCATAATCACAAGCAGCTACGATGCCAACACCTCCGCCGATTGCCTTCCCGTGAATACGAGCAACAATAGGCTTAGAACACAATCGCATTGCGTTAATTAGATTGGCAAAACCCATAAAAAAGTTTTTCCCTTGTTTATGTGTTTGCACGGTTAATAATTCATCAAAAGATGCCCCGGCACAAAATGCGTTCGTTGGATCGCTTTTTAATAATATCACTTTGACGCTATCATCTTTAGTACAAGTTTCAATGGCTTTGGTGAGTGCTTTGAGTTGTGCCTGCGGAAAACAATTTTGCTTGGGGTGGGCAAAGCATATTGTAGCTACATTAGCTAAACTATCCAAATGTACTCCTTCATTTATGCGTTGATTCCCCATATCTTTGTTATTTAGCAAAAATACGGAATAAACGGTTGATAGGAATGAAATCCATTAAAGGTGTTTTGTTTGATTTAGATGGGGTGTTTTATGTGGGGAATGAATTACTCCCTGGCGGAAAAAGAACTCTTGCTTGGCTACGTGCACAAGGCATCGGATATCGTTTTGTAACAAACAACACCACTTTATCAAGAAGTTCGCTTGTTGCTAAACTCCACCATTTGGGCCTTGACATAAGAGAGCACGAATTGTTGAGTGCCAACTATGCTGGTGTTCTGCAATTGCAAAAAATGGGTCTGGACCGTTGTAGATTGGTGCTGGCTGAGGATGCACAAGCTGACTATCCAACATCTGTTGATTACGACCCAGAGGCGATTGTTATTGGAGACATTGGCAACGAATGGGATTATGACTTACTAAATACTTTGATGAATCAAATTCTTGAGGGTGCACAACTGATCGCACTTCATAAGGGTCGTTATTTTCAAACCGACAAAGGCCTAATGCTTGACAGTGGTGCTTTTGTGGCTGCACTAGAGCATGCAACAGGGAAAAAGGCGCATGTAGTGGGCAAGCCTAATACTGCATTTTTTGAGATGAGCACTGCACTTTTAAAAGCCGCGACAGATGAATTAATTATGGTAGGTGATGACTTAATCAATGATATTGAAGGTGCCCAAAATGCAGGCTATCACGCTGTATTAGTACAAACAGGGAAGTACCGAAAAGATCTTGTAGATCAAAGTCAAATTAAACCCGACGGGATTATATCTTCAATAGCTGCACTACCCAACTACTTATCTGCCTTAATAAAACGATAAAATAAAAATGATTTATTTTTGCTTGATACGGGGATGTAGCTCAGTTGGCTAGAGCGCTTGACTGGCAGT
>DCBE01000034.1:18511-41036 GCA_002313325.1 Flavobacteriaceae bacterium UBA1115 | reverse complement strand
TAAAAACAAAACCTCAACAAGTTATAAATCAACAAGTTGAGGTTTTTTGCTGGTGGTCCCACCTGGGCTCGAACCAGGGACCAACTGATTATGAGTCAGCTACTCTAACCAACTGAGCTATAGGACCTGAACGTCAAAAATACACAATAATTTATCAGTTCTTCATCTGTTATAAAACATTTTTCTGTCATCTAACATAAGCCTAAAAGACTTGGAAACCTTATGCCTCTGGTTCTGAAAAAGGACAGTTCGGGTCAAAAAGTGCTTGTGTAAGTTGTTCAAAAACAAGGGCTGCTTTTTGCATCTGTTCGGCCGCTAGTGTTGGTGACACCTTCCCGCGAGGTGATGCCTTTTCTCCTACATAAAGCACCCCTTTTTTATGTTGCTTAAGGGCTATAATACCCGCCTGTACGGCTAGATTATTTGGGTTGTGTGTGTTCCATAGCATTGCATACATAAGCAACTGCCGTGCCTGTCCCCTATCTGGATGGTAAGCCAAGTCCGTCCAGTCCATGATCCCTAAATCTTGCAACTGCCCTGTTTTATAGTCCAAAACACGAATAGTTCCGTTGTATTTGTCCACCCGATCAACCGTACCTTTAAAGGTAACAGGCCCTTCAATGCCCGATAACGTTTGGGTCATGGATAACTTTTGCTCCAATGCTACAATTTCAATCACATTCCCTGCTTCAATTTCACCCTGTTCGTGAGCAATGGTATTTTGAATGTTCCGCTTTATCGCTGCCAAGGCAAGCACGTTTTTCCCTGAAATGTTTTGAGGGTGTTCGCGTTTAACCAATTCGTCAGCAACGGTATCCACACGGTCTATCATGTCCTTACAATCAGATTGTGATAACTGCTTACCCACATAGGGCATATAAAGCGCTTCCAAACATTTGTGGGTTAATGTTCCATAGGTTTTGTGCGAGAAATACGTTTCAAACTCGTCTTCTTCTTTCAGCCCTAACAAGTATCGTTTGTAAAAAGCATACCCGTCTTTTACGAACACGTTTAGTCCTGAAGGAGAAAAGCCGGCCTTAGCCAACTCCAGTAGCTTTTCCATCACTGCGGGTGATTTTGGAATGCTTATATGGCTGCTTGGCGGTGGTACAAATGGCACGTTTTGGGTGTGCTCTTGCCAACTGTGTTTTTCTGGGCAATCAAACGCCCATTGTCTTATGAATCTGCTAGGCTCCCCTACTTGGATTCCATCTGTAGTGCCGTTGTAAAATAGCATAACCTTGGAGGCGCGATACATGAGGCGATAAAAATGATAGGTAAATATGGCGTCTCGCTCATCTTGTGTAGGTAACCCAAACGCCTTTTTAACTTCATAAGGAATCCAAGACGACTGCTCACTTTGCCCCGGTAAAACGCCCTCGTTAACACCTGCTACCAATACATTGTCAAAATCAATGGCTCTGGTTTCCAAGACCCCTAGTATTTGTAAGCCTTCCAATGGAGCGCCTACAAAATTTAGTTTTTGTCCTGCGCTTAGTTGGCTGTAAAGATTGCGAAGCAAGGAAAATGAAAAGTCTTGATGTAGCCCTGCTGCTACGTCTCTAATTTGGCTCAAGAGTACCATCAACTTATCAACGGCAAGGCTATATGCTTGGCTTACAGCTTGGCTTTGTTGCACGTCATAAAACAGCGGTAAAAACTCTAGCATATCGGCAACCCACTGGTCGGGTGTTCCGTTCAGCCTAAATAATGTATCAACGCTTGAATGTGCTGCTTTGGGAACAATCGCTTTTATATAAGCGGTGTCTAAGTAGCTTCTGTGTTCTTTTTTTGCCTGTTCCAATACTTCGTCTAAATTGGGTGCTGTGATTAAAAACAACGCCTTGGTTTCAGGCATGGATAAAACGCTTTCTACATCTGCAAAATAAAAGCCTTTTTCCGTTTGACGAAGTGCCATTTTTAGGAGTGAATTTACAAAAATAGCTGTAGGGTGCTGGTCGAGCGGAAAGCCCATCGTGATATTCAATTTGTCAATTGAAGGCGGGAGTGCATAAAGCAACGGCATAAGCAAAGACTCGTCTGCAAGCACAACTGCCGTTTTAGACCAATCCTGCTGATTGTCCATCTTGGCCAATAAATCCCCTATTTCTTTGGCCTGTCCTAGCTGTTGCTGCACCTGTGTTACCTTTATACTCTTGGGCTCGTGAAAATGAGCGTGCGCTTGATTAAAAGGCTGCTGTTTATACTCTGGCCAAGTTGAAATATAGCTGCAAATAAAACGCCCCGCTTGGTGTAGCTCATCGTCTAACATATGCTTATCAATATCCCAAAAAATCTGTGCGCGGTCTTGTGTGAGTAGCTCGCGAACAATAAAAATTTCACTAGGGCTTAAGGCGTTGAAGCCACAAAAAACAAATTGGGTTTTTGAGTTGTGCTGTAAAAAGGTCTCCAAAAGTTCGGTTGACATGCGATAACACATGCCGGGCGTTGTTTGTCCGCTTTCTTCAAGGCGATGCATAAACTCGTAATACATGTCTGGAAGGCGTTTCCAAAACGCTCTGTAATCTTGAATAATTTTATCTTGCGCTTGTCCCCATGCCCTAATTTCGTTTAAGGACGACATATAAGAGAAAAAGTCCTTTCGGTCTACCAAGTATTGATCTATGCTGTTTAGGTCCTTTAGCAAGGGGGTAGACCAACCCAAAAAAGTTTCAAAGCTACTGGGCTTGTCCTTTTGATCTATTGTTGCGCAATAGCTCTGATAAAGCGCCTGTTGCTGCTCTAAGTCTGTCGCAGGTTTAAGCATGCTTATGGCCACAACAAAGTCGTCGATGCTGTAAGACTGAGGAAGAATAAGAGGGCCTCCTAAGGCCATTGTGAGTTCTTTTTGAAGATAGATTTGTGCCCTTCGGTTTGGCAAAACGAAGCACATGTTTTCCCAGTCGGGTTGTTGCGCTTTTAACGATTGCACTACGTTTCCTAAAAAAGAATTCGCCATGCCCTAAAATAAAAAAACGCGGTGAAATCACCGCGTTTTGTTTATGTTATTGCTGTTGTGGTATTTAGTTCACTACTTTGAACTCAACGCGGCGGTTAATCGCACGACCTTCTTCCGTGTCGTTGCTTGCTTTTGGCATAGATTCGCCAAATGCTTTTGTGCTTAAACGGCCCGCGTCAATACCAACATTAACCAAGTAGTCTTTAATAGAGCTTGCTCTGTTGTTAGACAGTGGGTTGTTGAAAGACTCTTCGCCTGTATTGTCTGCGTGACCCTCAATGCTAATGTTTGCATCGCTGTTAGCCAACAATACTTTGATCACTGTAGAAAGACGTTGAACGTCCGTAGCGTCAATATTATACTTTTCTAGATCAAAGTTAATGTCGTAATCTACTAACATAGAAAGTGGATACTCCGGGCAACCATTGTTTGAAGCTGGACCTGCTACTGCGGGACACTTATCATCTTTGTCTGCAAGGCCATCACCGTCAGCATCTGGGCAGCCATTCATGGCCTTGCTTCCCGCTGCGTTAGGACAAGCATCGTCTGCATCTTTGATGCCATCACCGTCTGCATCTGGACAACCATTCAAGGCTGCAACACCAGCTTCTTTAGGACAATCGTCGTCTGTGTCCTTGATGCCATCGCCGTCTGCATCTGGGCAACCGTTAAGGGCCGCTAAACCAGCTGTCATTGGGCAATCGTCGTCGCTGTTTTTGATGCCATCGCCGTCGTCGTCTGGACAACCGTTAAGGCTTTCTAACCCTGGAACTTCTGGACATTCATCAACGCTATCTTTAACGCCATCTCTGTCTTTGTCGCCATCGCCAAAGGCAAACGTTAAGCCTGCAAGGTGTTGAAAGTGGTGACGTCCGCCGTCGTCGTTGCTAATTAGACCATCAAACTCTCTGGTATACATTTTATACGTCGTCTTAACAGAAAGCGCAAGGGCATCGTTAAACCAATAGTTAATTCCTGCTCCAGCGTAAACAGTGAAAAAATCTTCACTCTCAGATGATATGCCCGATAGACCCCCCACGTAACCTAAGCCGGTACGTAGTATTGACTCAAAATTGCCTAAATCAATCACTTCTCTAGAAGTCAACGATGTGCCTAGGTCTAGGCCATAATACAAATCATCAGCTCCTGAAATGCGATCAATATTATTGATTGTTCCTGCTAGATCAACGGAAAATCCAGATCCGATATACCTTGAAATTTCGAGGTAAGAAAAGTTTGGAGAAATGCTTAAGTCTTCTTTGGCAAAGATTCCCGTTTGGTACAGATCAACAGTGTTGGTCCCAACTGTTATGCCCCATGGATTGCTTTCGTTCTGTGCATACAGAGCTGAAGAAAACACAGCCACCATAAACATTGTGAATATATAATTTTTCATGTTTGTAGATTAATAATTTATGCGAAAATACTAAACTTCTTTGAAAATAAGGCTGTTTCCGCAGTAAAGCAGTAGTTTTTGTTTAACGTTAAGCCCACAAAGTCTCAAGCATGTGGCATATTCTTCAAGCTGATTCGCATGACTCTTGTGGTGTTGGCCTGTCTTATAATCCAGTAAAAAGACGTTTTTCTCTTTTGTTATGATAAATCTATCGGGTCGCAATACCTCCCCGTTTGCAGTTATAAGGGCGCGCTCTTTATAAGGTGTGTTGGCGGGGTCAAAAAAAACAGCCAATTGCTCGTGAGCCAGCATCTCTTGTACACTTTTAAATAATCGTTCGTATGGTGTTGTCCCCAGCCGCTCTTTAGCGTTAGCCTGGCTAAGGGCGCGCTCTAAGTCTTGTGGCACGTCTACATGAGCCATAACCTCGTGAAGCACGGTGCCAAAAAGTGCTTCCGTTGATTGGATAGACCTTTCTGCAACAACACTAGTGGCTTGGGTTAAATTAAAAGTAAACGGAGTTGTGGTCTCATTTAAAGCTGTTGTTTTGGGTGCTCGCTTCATCCGCATACCAAACGTGACTTCTTGCGCTTCTAGCTCGGGAAGGAATTGTGCGAAAATATCTGGGAGGCCTTTGGGCAACGCTTCTCTATTTCCTTTTTGCGTAATGATGTGAAGTTCTTCAATAGGTCGTGTCATTCCTACATAAAGCGTGTTCAAGGTGTCCATAAAAGATTGGGCGTAATAGGTGTCATAGGTTTGCCTTGCCCCTTCGCCAAGTTTGGTAAGTTTTTGAGATATGGGCAGCAACATTTCTTTGAACGGGGCATAGGCGCCTTCTGGAAGCGGAAACCAAGCTAGGTTGTTGTTGCCTTCAATCCATTTGCTGTCTGAAAACGGTAAAATAACCACTGGAAACGCCAAGCCTTTTGCCTTGTGTGTGGTCATAATTTTAACCGCGTTTCTGTTTTCAGGGGTCCGAACGGTCCAGTTTTCTTTGTTTAAATCCCAATGCGAAATAAGCGCTAAGGGGGTGTCCTGTCTACTGCCCTGCCATTTTAAGACTTCATCTAAAAAAGCTTGTATGTGAGCGGTTAGGTATGTTGCCAGCGAAAGCGCCCATACAGCATATTCTAAAGCAGCGTAGATGGGCAATTGGTTAAACGTGTTCAAGTCAAACTTTTGGTTTGACAACGACAAAAGAACTTGTCGTAATGGATGCTGTATTTGTTGTGTTGTCCACTCAAAAGGCTTGGGCTTTAAAACCGCGAAGTGTTCTAGAACAGCATAACGATTTATTCTACTTTTCGGAGCTACGCGTAATTTTACAAGATTCATTAAAAACTGAACTTCTGGGCTTTGTGACACGAGTAACGATTCTGAGGAGGTAATCTGAATTCCTGCTCGTGTAAGTGCTTTGGCAATCTGTACGCCTTGCTTATTTTTTCTGACTAAAACACAAATGTCTTCGGGGCCATAACCCTGTTCTAAACAGTCTTTGACACGCCCTAAAACGTGAGCTTGGTATGCCGACATACGTTCATCGTTATTTTTGCCCGCTATGGCTGCAACCGTAACATAGCCGCCTGCCTTGCTGTTAGGTTCTTGTTTACACGTTTTTGCATAAAGTGCCTGCTGAGAGGGCAGGGGTAAGAATTGAGAGGCCTTGGTGAAAAAATCGTTGTTAAAAGAAACTATGTTGGGAAGGCTTCTAAAGTTTTTTGGCAGATTTTCTATTTCGGGGCTTATGGTAAACGGAACCTCTTTATTAACCAGGGCCATAAACTGCTCTGGATCTCCGCCTCGCCATCTGTAAATGGATTGCTTTGCGTCGCCCACCAAAACCAAAGAACCTTGACGTTCGCTGTCTTCTAAAGCGTGTGAAAACAACGGGTAGAGGTTTGCCCACTGTAATGAAGACGTGTCTTGAAATTCGTCAACAAAAAAGTGTTGGAAGCGCACGCCAAGTCGTTCAAACATAAAATGGGTGTTCGTATGTTTAATAGCATCTGAAATCAGTTTGTTAAAAAAGCCCAACAACTGGTTGTTTCGTTCCTCCTGTAAGGCCGAAACTCCCTGACCAATGTGCTGCATAAGCGACAGTGGCACCACATTCCTGCGGAGCAAGTTTAACAAAACAAGCTGTCGCCAATATTGTGTATACGTTTCCAAGAGTGCAGTGACCTTGCATTTAATACTGTCAAATAACGCAATCTTAAGGTCTGTGACGCTCTTTTTTAAAAACATCCCCGTTTCAAGGCTTTTGGACAAGGTTAGGTTGAGCATTTCTTTGGGCCATTCGCCCTTTGCCAAAAGTGTCAACAACTTAGGTAAGGATTCGTGTGGAAAAAGCGATGTCGAGATTTGTAAGTCTTGAAGGGCTAAGAGTATCGCTTTTGACTCCGCTTGTATGGAGTCCATTATAGTTTCTTTTTGCGTTTTTAACTTTTGGTTTAGGTCAACAAAGGCCTTGAAGGGCACGCCTTCCAAGTCGGCCAGTGATTGCATGTGATTTTCGTTTAAATACATTTGAGCAATGGTATTTAACTCCTTGGTAACGTCCCAAGATTTGAGATCATCTGACTTTTGCAATACATAACTGACCAAGACTTGGGTAAGTGCTTTGTCTTCTCCTGCTCTGCTGAGTACTTGCTCCACCACTTCTGCCATAAATGACTTGCCTTCTAAGGCCACTTCAAATCGGGGGTTGATGCCTAGATCTCTTGCAAACGTCCGAATAATTTTGTGCGTTAGCTTGTCTATGGTGGCAACTTGCAGCTGTCCAAAGTGATGTAAAATATAGCGGTATGCCCTTTTTGACCGTTGGTGCAGCTGAGCGTTGGTTAGGCCGCACATGTCGGCGATTTCCAGAAACATGCTGTCTTCTTTGGCCTTTTCGGGGCTTGAAGCAAATGAAGCTAAGTGGACTAAAATACGGGATTTCATTTCTTGTGCCGCCTTGTTGGTAAAGGTTATGGCAAGCAAGCGCCTTAGCTTTTCCGGTTGGTTGCCGTCAAGCAGACGAAAGAGAAAAGAGCGAACAAGGGTATGGGTCTTTCCAGAGCCCGCCGAAGCATTATAAATAACAAAAGGAGGTATGGCTGCGCTTGTCACGGCAGTTGGTATTTATCAGAACTAAATATAGGAATATATGCGTAACTTTGTGCTAAATAAAATATAGAATATGGCTTTTAAACTTCCTAAACTTCCATACGCCGCAGATGCGCTGGAACCACACATTGATGCAAAGACAATGGAAATTCACCACGGAAAACACCACAACGGTTATACCGCCAAGCTTAATGCTGCCATTGAAGGCACGGCGCTTGAAAGCAAATCAATTGAAGAAATTCTAGGTAATCTTGACATGAGTAACGCTGCCGTTCGTAATAATAGCGGTGGTTATTACAACCACTGCTTGTTTTGGGAAATCCTGGGCCCTGACGTTGGAGAGATGTCTTCCGAACTAAGCGCTGCGATTGAGGGTGCGTTTGGTTCTTTTGACGCTTTTAAAGATGCTTTTTCAAAAGCAGCAGCAACACAGTTTGGTTCTGGATGGGCATGGTTATGTGTGCACAATGATGGCAAATTAGAGGTATGCTCCACGCCAAACCAAGATAACCCGCTAATGAAAGACATCGGCTGTGAGGGAACTCCCATACTTGGATTGGATGTTTGGGAACACGCATATTACCTAAATTACCAAAATAGACGCCCCGATTATATTGAAGCGTTTTTTAATGTTGTGAATTGGTCTGAAGTGAGCACCCGCTACGCAGCTGGCTAAAAATCAGTATGTTACAAAACAGAAAAGAGGGCTAAATTAGCCCTCTTTTTTTGTATTAAATAAAAAAGGTGGAAAGAATCCACCTTTTTTGCCCCAAATCTTACCATGAACTTAACCTACTTATGTTATGGCTTTGCTAATATACAAACAGAATTTACAAATCAAAGTAAAATTTAAGTTTTTTTTAAATTTCAATAAGCGCGCCCCTTGTTACCCTCGTAAAAGTTGATATAAGCCTGATTGACAACCTTGTTCCCGCCATCGGTTGGATAGTTGCCTGTAAAGTACCAATCACCTTTGTCATTGGGGCAAGCCTTGTGCAAGTTGGCAACAGATTGAAAAATGACGTCTACCTCCGCATTGATTTCTTTGGTGCGCAGCATAGCTGATATTTGTTTTGAAATCTCCTCGTCTGTAAATTGATCGTAAAGCGGCTTGACATGATTTTGAATGTTTGCTGCCTTATGGTTTATTGTCGCTTTGGCCTTTTCATAAACCGCTTCAAGCTGTGCAGTCTTGTTTTGCTTTTCTAGTAATGCCAGCATGGCTCTAAATGCTATTAGATCTTCTAAACGCGCCATGTCGATGCCATAGCAGTCTGGATATCGAATCTGTGGGGCGCTGGAGACCACAACAATCTTTTTTGGGCCTAGACGGTCTAATATTTTTAATATACTCTTTTGCAAGGTCGTGCCCCTTACAATACTGTCATCAATAATTACAAGATTATCTTCATTGTTTACAGATCCGTAGGTGATGTCGTAAACATGCGCCACCAAATCGTCTCTGCTACTGTCCTCTGTGATAAAGGTGCGCAGCTTAACGTCTTTAAGAATAACCTTCTCAATTCGTGGCCGTGGTGATAATAACGCCTTTAAGCGGTCAGGAGAGAGGTTCTTCGCATTTAATAGCGCTGCTTCGGACTGTTCAAGCATAAAATCCTGTACCCGCTGAACAAGTCCATAAAAAGACGTTTCTGCCGTGTTTGGGATATATGAAAAAACGGTGTTTTTCAATTCTCCATTGACTGACTCATGTATTTTTGGAAACAGCAAGCGTCCAAGTGCCTTTCGCTCGTTATAAATCTCCGCATCGTTCCCTCTGGAAAAGTAGATGCGCTCAAACGAGCACGCCAGGCGTGACGTTGGCTCATTTATTTCGGTGTGCGACAATTCGCCTGACTTCCTAATAATAAGCGCATGCCCTGGGGTTATTTCGTGAATAGCCTCCTTGGGCACATTAAATACCGTCTGAATGGCTGGGCGTTCTGATGCGACCACTACCACCTCATCGTCATTGTAGAAAAAGGCTGGGCGAATCCCGGCAGGGTCTCGGAGCACAAAAGAATCTCCATGTCCAAGTAACCCGCCAATGACATAACCACCGTCCCAGTTTTTGGATGCCTTGCGTAAAACCTTGGCAATATTTAAGCGTTTGGCTATCTCCGGCGATGCGCCTTGTTTGTCAAAGCCTTCGCTTTTTAATTTTTTATAGAGCTTGGCAACAGAGTCGTCCAGAAAATGACCTATTTTTTCCATAACTGTAACGGTGTCTGCCATTTCCTTTGGGTGTTGCCCCAAAGTAACCAGGTTTTCAAAAAGCTCATTTACATTGGTTAGGTTAAAATTACCCGCTACAATAAGATTCCTGTGCATCCAATTGTTTTGTCGTAAGAAGGGGTGCACGCTTTCAATTGTATTTTTACCAAAAGTCCCGTAGCGTAAATGGCCCAGCATAACTTCTCCTACATATGGGAATGCGGATTTCAATGCTTTAGAAGACAGGTCTTTAGTGGGTAAGCTTTCCTCAACCGCATTAATGCGTGTATTGATTGTGTTGAAAATATCTTTGATGGGTTGAGGGTCTGAAGACCGAACACGACTCATAAAGCGCTCCCCAGGCGCCATGTCTAGCTTAATGCTTGCAAAACCAGCGCCATCCTGACCGCGGTTGTGCTGTTTTTCCAGCATCAAATACATTTTTTGAAGGCCGTAAAATGAACTTCCGTATTTATCTTTATAGAACTCTAAGGGTTTAAGTAGCCGAACCAGGGCTATTCCACACTCGTGCTTGATGGCATCACTCATTAGGTAAAATTAATTAAATTTATAATAGACCATTTTTGAATTACGATACTGTCCGTAAGCGCTCTAATTCTTGTAAATGCGCTAAAAATTGTTCCTTTTGGGCAGAAATCAATCCATCGACTCCCATGGCGCCCACGCAAATAGATGCGGCGGCCGTGCCGTTTAAAATTCCTTGTTTGACTGCAGCCGCTGTAAGCTGTTCTTGCCCAGCCAAGTACCCAGATAGGCCGCCTGCAAAGCTGTCGCCTGCGCCCGTTGGGTCAATTACCTGCTGTAAGGGGAGCGCTGGTGCGTAAAAGGGTTGGTCTTTGTAAAAAAGCAAGGCCCCATGTTCTCCTTTTTTAATAATCACATAGGCGGGTCCTAATTTGTGTAAGTCCTTGGCGGCTGAAACCATATTGTGTTGTCCGCTCAACTGCTTGGCTTCCTCTTCGTTTATGGTAATGACATCAACCTGTTTGATAACCTTTAAAAGTTCGTCCAATGCCACGTCCATCCAAAAATTCATGGTGTCCAGTAATACCACTCGTTTTAGGTTTGGTTCAAGTTGATTCAACACGCTTTGTTGCACGCTTGGAGCTAAATTACCAAGCATTACCACAGAGGCGTCTTTGTAATGAGCAGGCACAATCGGATCAAAATCGGCCAACACATTAAGTTGGGTGTCGAGTGTGTCCCGCTTATTCATGTTGTCGTGATACTTGCCTTTCCAATAAAAAGAGTTTTGACCCGCAACCTTAGTTACTCCCGAAAGGTCTATGCCGCGATCGGTAAGTAGAGAGGTGTATTCGGTTGTGAAATCGTCGCCAATTACAGAAACAATTCCGATATCTGCTGCTTCATATGCAGCAGCCAAAGCTATATAGGTTCCAGCGCCGCCTAAAATTTTTCCTGAAACTTGTTTGGGTGTGATAATTTCATCAAATGCCATTGTGCCTACGATAAGAAGCTTGTTGTTTTTCATGTGGTTTGCGGTTTATATCCCGTGTCTTCTTTTTGTTTTTGCTGTTTTGACGCTGCTACTGCAAGGGCATCACACCTTTCGTTTTGCGGGTGTTGGTTGTGACCTTTGATCCATTTAATCTGTACGTTGTGTTTTCTAAACACGATTAGAAAACGCTTCCACAAATCTTGGTTTTTTTGCTTTTTAAATCCCGTTCTTTCCCAGCGAAAAATCCATTTTTTTTCAACAGCGTCACAAACGTATTTGGAGTCCGTAAAAACCGTAACCTCAACTGGTGGTTCTTTTAACAGTTCTAGCCCAACAATAACGGCCATGAGTTCCATGCGGTTGTTGGTAGTGTGCAAAAAACCTTCTGCATATTCTTTTTTATAAGTTGACCCTGGAAGCTCTAAAACAAGCCCATATCCCCCCGGTCCTGGGTTTCCTCGAGCGGCGCCATCTGTATATAGGTGAACCTCTTTCATCTTTGATCAAGCAATTGGTGTAGTTGAGGTGCAAAATGCGCATGCTCCAACAGATGTGTTTTCGCAGCTACGTCTGTTGCTGTATCGGTGTCTGCTACAGTTGTTTTGGCTTGAAAAATAACGGCTCCTTCGTCATAATGTTCGTTAACATAGTGAATGGTAATGCCTGTTTCAGATTCGTTATTGGAAACAATTGCGTCAAAAACGTGCTGTCCATACATGCCCTTTCCGCCGTATTTGGGCAGCAAGGAGGGGTGAATGTTGATAATTTGGTTGGGAAATGCATCTATATAGCTCTTGGGTAGCTTCCACAAGAATCCTGCGAGCACAATTAAGTCGGGCTTAAGAGCTGTTAGCTCTTTTAGAACTTCTTTTTGGTATTTGGCACGGCTAAAGACACTTGTGGGTACCCCAAGGTGTGCCGCTCGATCAATTACGCCAGCATTTGGGTTGTTGCAATAAACACATTTTACGGCAGCTGTTTCAATGGCGTCGAAATATGTGATTATTTTTGCTGCATTAGTGCCAGAACCAGAGGCAAAAACAACTATTGTTTTCAAAACATGAAATGCCTTTTTGCAAACTTACGCAATAAAAATCGCTTTGCTACAACAGCTTAAAGTGTGTATTATTTAAAAAAACATCTGTGTGCGTGAAAGTTTTTCTATTTTTGTCGGAAATAATAAAACCAAAATTATGTCTGATATTGCATCACGTGTAAAAGCCATCATAGTAGATAAACTAGGCGTTGACGAAAATGAAGTAGTTGCCGAAGCTAGCTTTACTAATGATTTAGGCGCAGACTCTTTAGATACAGTAGAACTCATTATGGAGTTCGAAAAAGAATTTGACATCCAAATTCCGGATGACCAAGCAGAAAACATTGCTACTGTTGGTCAGGCTATTCAGTACATAGAAGGAAGTAAATAATCATTTTTCATGCATAAGCGGCGAGTTGTCGTAACTGGTATAGGGGCATTAACTCCTGTTGGTAATACAAAAGATGCGTTCTGGAACGGCTTAGTATCAGGAACCAGCGGAGCGGCTCCAATTACCCATTTTGATGCTTCAAAGTTTAAAACACAATTCGCTTGTGAGATAAAAAACTTTGATGCCCAGGAGCATTTTGACCGTAAGGAGGCCCGTAAAATGGATCGCTTCACTCAATATGCCATTGTGGCTTCAGATGAGGCTGTACATGATGCAGCCCTAGACCTTGAAAAAATAAATAAAGCGAAAGTTGGCGTCATTTGGGGCTCGGGGGTTGGTGGCTTGGAAACCTTTCAGAACGAAGTGCTAAACTTCGCTAGTGGAGAAGGGACGCCTCGTTTTAATCCTTTCTTTATTCCCAAGATGATTGCTGACATTGCGCCCGGTATGATATCCATTAAGTATGGTTTTCGCGGGCCCAACTTTGCTACCGTATCGGCCTGTGCTTCCTCTGCTAATGCCATTATTGACGCTTTAAACTATATCCGCTTAGGCTATGCCGACGTTATGGTTACGGGGGGCTCTGAAGCTGGTGTTGCCAAAGCCAGTATTGGCGGTTTTAATGCTATGCATGCCTTGTCTGTTCGAAACGACGACCCAAAAACCGCTTCTAGGCCTTTTGACAAAGACCGTGATGGTTTTGTGATGGGTGAAGGCGCCGGCGCATTAGTTTTAGAAAGTTTGGAGCACGCTCAAGCCCGAGGTACTACCATATATGCCGAAGTTGTTGGTGGTGGTCTTTCGGCAGACGCACACCATATAACGGCGCCACATCCCGAAGGGCTTGGTGCTACAAGTGTTATGGAAAACTGTATTGCTGACAGTGGTGTTGAAATCACTGATGTAGACGCCATTAATATGCACGGAACATCCACGCCGCTTGGAGATGTTGCAGAAACTAAAGCTCTTAAAAAAGTCTTTGGCGAGCATTTATATGACATTAATATTAATTCGACAAAATCCATGACAGGTCACCTGTTAGGTGCTGCCGGTGTCGTTGAAGCCATATCCTGTATTTTAAGTATAAAAAGCGGTATTGTTCCCCCAACAATCAATCACCAAACGGCTGATGAAAACATAGACCCAAAAATTAATTTCACCTTCAATACTGCGCAAAAACGTGATGTTTCGGTTGCCATGAGCAATACCTTTGGTTTTGGCGGACACAACGCTTGTGTTATGTTCAAAAAAATAGACTGATATGGGCTTGAAGCGGTTTTTGCGAAAAAATGCTTCCAATAAGCAAGACCCTTTATTTCAACTTGTTAAAAGCATTACTGGTTTTTCTCCTATCGATTTGTCGCTATACGACCGTGTCTTTACGCACACATCCATGGAAAAGACAAATGCAGATGGACGAAAAATAAACTACGAGCGGCTAGAGTTTTTGGGCGATGCCGTGCTGAACACCATTGTTGCGGCACATCTTTTTGAATCATTGCCACAAAACAACGAGGGCTCGCTTACGCTTATGCGCTCAAAAATTGTTCGCCGTGATTTCTTAAACAAGGTGGGAAAGCAGTTGTCGCTAATTGATCATTTGTCTTCAAACGTACCAACAAAAAACTACAGTCAAAATGTGCATGGAAACCTTTTTGAAGCCTTGGTCGGCGCCCTTTACATAGACCTCGGGTTTGAGCACTGCTCACAGTTTGTGTTTGACAAAATGATACACCCCTTAGTGGATTTGAAAAAACTTGAATTTATGGTCCTTAGCTACAAAAGCCTGTTGGTAGATTGGTTTCAAAAGAAACGCGTTAATTATGCTTTCGAGGTTGCTTTGGACAATGGTACAGAGCGTGCAAATCACTATAAGGCAAAACTTTTGATAGATGGGAAAGTAGTGGCGAAAGCCAGGGCCAAAAACAAAAAAAAAGCTGTGGAAAAAGTAGCAAAACGCACATATTTTAGATTTCAAGACAACGTTAAATCAATCCAAGACAAACATTAAAACACATTAGAGCTGTATTTCGATAGGTGTTTTTTTTTTTGTTCTTATATTCGCTTAATTCATGGTAACACATACGCTAAACTTGGATTCCTCAACGCTCGACCAAGACGTCCTTTGTGTGACAACGGTATTGCCATCCTATCTCTTTGTTTTTGAATTAAA
This sequence comes from Flavobacteriaceae bacterium UBA1115, assembly GCA_002313325.1. GTDB lineage: Bacteria > Bacteroidota > Bacteroidia > Flavobacteriales > Flavobacteriaceae > UBA7446. Next base: position 26,276 of record DCBE01000034.1, on the reverse strand, counting down.
CCGACTTTTGGGACTGTCGCTTGTTAGAAGCAAAGAAGACCTTAGGTTTGAAAATACCGTAGATAGCTTTGCTGTTTATGAGTATGATTGTGAGGTCATGCAACAGTCATGGCGTGTTGTGGAAAATCACGTTATTTCTACAGCGCCGAGCGCCCAAGTGGGCATGTTTGACCAAACAGAACAACGGCGCTTTTTGTTTCCTAGTTTATCCCAAACTGATCTTTTGGTCTCTGTCAATGGGGTGACAAATAGCCTTGTAAAAAGAATACAGTCCATAAGACGTGTTATGTCTTGTTCACTGCTGCCAAAGAACTATGGCAAAATCAAAGAAAAACTGACCTTTTAAGCATGCGAAAAATTAAGAAAACCAAAATTGTAGCTACCCTCGGCCCAGCTTCCTCTTCTAGGAAAACCATAAGAGCCATGATGGAAAGTGGTGTAAATGTCTTTCGGATAAACTTTTCCCATGCTGACCATAAAGATGTTTTGGAGCGAATCGAAATCATTCGCGAACTCAATATTTCCCTTGGATATCACGTAGCCATACTTGCCGATCTACAAGGGCCTAAACTGCGCATTGGTAAAATGACAGAAGGAACTATTGTTAAAGATGGACATGAAGTACAGTTTACAACCGATAAGGTGGATCTAGGTACAGCAGATGCCGTCTATATAAACTATAAACAGTTTCCGCAAGATGTAACGCCTGGGGAGCGGATACTTTTAGACGACGGCAAGCTGATTTTTGAAATTGTTGAAACGGACAAAAAAGCGCGCGTTAAAGCGCGTGTAGTTCAAGGAGGTGAACTAAAATCAAAAAAGGGGGTAAACCTTCCCAATACCAATATTTCTTTGCCAGCGCTCACAGAAAAAGATGTGGTAGATGCCATCTTCGCCATCAACCAAGACGTGGATTGGATAGCACTCTCTTTTGTGCGACACAAACAAGACGTAGAAGACCTGCGTAAGCTGATTCAAGAACACGGCAAATACGACATCCCTATTATTTCTAAAATTGAAAAGCCTGAGGCACTTGCTAACATAAAAGAAATTGTGAAAGCCAGCAATGCTTTGATGGTAGCTCGCGGTGACTTGGGAGTTGAAGTGGCTGCCGAAGAAGTGCCTATCGTTCAAAAAGAATTGGTGCAACACGCCAAGCTGGCGCGTATTCCCGTAATCGTAGCTACACAAATGATGGAGTCTATGATTGACGGCCTAACGCCAACGCGTGCCGAAGTGAATGACGTCGCAAACTCTGTAATGGACGGAGCAGATGCGGTGATGCTTTCGGGGGAAACTTCTGTCGGGAAATACCCTGTTGAAGTTATTCAAACAATGAGACGTATCGTTGTAAGTGTGGAAAACTCTCCGCTAATCCAAGTGCCACAAAAAGCGCCTAAAAAGAAAAACGCACGATTTGTTACCAAGTCCGTTTGTTATCACGCCGCAACCATGGCCGATGAAATAGAGGCGAAAGCCATTTGTACGCTAACTAATAGCGGATATACGGCATATCAGATCTCCGCTTGGCGACCAAGTGCGTCCGTTTTGGTCTTTACTTCAAACCCGCGTATTCTTGCGCAACTCAATTTACTTTGGGGGGTGAAAGGGCGGCTTTATGAAGGTCGTGGCTCAACAGACGAAACGGTTAATGAGGTCAATGAGATTGCAAAGGAAAAAGGCTATGTCAAAGAAGGTGATTTGATCATCAACTTGGTGGCCATGCCACTTGCCGATCGCGGTAAGGTAAACACCCTTCGTGTTTCAAGGGCCTAAAAGCGAAGCTTTAGCTGCTCTTCTATTGGTTGCTGTTTTGTTTCTGACTTAAAATTAGAGAGGGAAATGCCCAACAGTCGTACGGAATCCTGAAGTGTTTCTTGATACAGTAGTTTTTTTGCTTCCTCCAAAATCAAACTGGCGTCCGATATATAAAACGGAAGTGTTTTGCTTCTTGTCTGAATAACAAAGTCGGAGTATTTGATTTTAAGGGTGACTGTTTTTCCTGCAGCCTTTTTTTTGCCCATCCGCTTTTGAAGGGCTTTTACAATTTCCTCCAATCGCTCCTCCATATAAATTTCACTCGATAAGTTCTTGGTAAAGGTGCGTTCTGCACCAACGGACTTGGCTATACGAGCAGGCTTTACTTCACTAGTGTGTATCCCTCGAACAACATTGTGATAGTACTGCCCTGACTTACCAAAACTTGAGGTGAGATCTTCTAGGGTTCGTGCCTTTAGATCGGCCCCTGTATATATTCCTTGACGGTACATTTTATCGGCTGTTACCTTTCCGATGCCATGGAACTTTCTGACATCTAAAGCCTCCATAAAGTCCAAAACCTCTTCAGGAGGAATGGTTTTTTGACCGTTTGGCTTGTTGTAATCGCTCGCTACCTTGGCTAGAAATTTATTTATTGATATGCCTGCAGAAGCGGTGAGTTTTGTTTTATGCTCAATTCTTTGACGAATTTCCTCGGCAATTTGTGTGGCAGAGATCATTCCCTTTTTGTTTAGGGTAACGTCCAAATAAGCCTCATCTAATGATAAGGGCTCTACCAAGTCGGTGTACTCGTGAAAGATCTCTCGTATTTGTTCTGAAACTTCTCGATATCGAGCGCCGTTAGAAGAAACAAAAATTAATTCAGGGCAAAGCTTCTTCGCCTGTCGGCCAGACATGGCGCTGCGTACACCATACTTACGGGCTTCGTAGCTAGCTGCTGCTACTACGCCGCGTTCCGATCCGCCACCAACAGCAATAGGGGTTCCCCTGAATGCTGGGTTGTCCAGTTGTTCTACAGACGCATAAAAAGCATCCATGTCGATGTGTACGATTTTTCGTATTGGAAAATCCATGCGTAAAAATACAGGTTTGGCTACGTTATTAGTACTTTTGGCTTATGGAAACACAACGGCAGAAGAAAATTAATGCGCTGCTGCAACAAGAAATTACTTTTTTATTGCAAGGTGCCATTCGCGCACAAGGGGTTAGAAACTTAGTGCTGTCTGTTTCAAAAGTTGCCATTACGGTTGACTTAAGTCTCGCAAAGGTTTACCTGTCTGTGTTTCCTGCCAACAAAGCGAAAGATACCTTGGTGGGAATAAAAGAAAACAAAACCGTATTAAAGCACGACTTGGCCAAACGCCTTCGCAACGATTTGCGCAAAGTCCCTGACCTTGCTTTTTATCTTGACGATTCGCTGGAATATATTTATGCCATAGAAGATTCGCTTAAGCGTAAAGACAACCCGTTGAAATAACTCCATGCGGTTCACTAACCTACTTGCTTTGCGCTACACCTTTGGTCTACGAAAGAAGATTGCCGTTACGCTCATCAGTAGGTTTGCTGCCTTTGTAGTCGGCGTTGCTGTATTTGCTTTTTTCGTGGTCTTGTCCGCTTTTGGCGGGCTTCGTGAGTTTGGCCTTCAATTTGCACACGCATTTGACCCCGATATCCGTATTACCTCCGCAATAAACGGTCAGTTTAACATTGAACAGGGTGTGTTTGTGGCCGTTCAAAACCACCCCGAAGTTGTCCTAACATCTGCTACTCTTTCGCAAGAAATGGTGTTGCGTTTCGAAGACCGAACCGCCTTTGCAAATATTATTGGCGTTGACAGCTTGTTTTATGATGTTGTGGCGGGCGAAATCATGGTCGGTGACTGGGTGCAGCCAGGAGCTTATGAATTGGTGTTGGGAATTGGCGTAATGTCACAACTCGACGGCGCTGCCTTTGACCGCCCAGAGGGCATAACGCTTCTTGTCCCCAACAAGCGTGGTGCAGGCGTGCTTAACCAACAGGCTTTTAGTGCGCAGTCGGCTATCGTGAGAGGTGTTTTTCAAATTGGCGCTTCCATAGACGATAACACTGCTTATGCGCCTATTGACATGGTACAGCAAATCTTGCGCACTCCCGAAAACCAAGCCAGCGCATTATATATTAAACTAACTGATGCTGCTGACGAAATTGCCGTGCAGCAGGATTTGCAAAAAATCGTAGGTAGTGATTACAGCATAAAAACCCAAACCGAATTAAATCCTGCGATTTATAAAATGCTGAAAACAGAACGTGTTGCCGTAATCGCAATACTAACATTGGTCGTGCTTATTGCGCTCTTTAATGTGGTGGGTGCCATCATCATGACACTTTTGGAAAAGAAAGGCAACATCAAAACATTACACCAATTAGGGGCTACCGCGCCATCACTACGGCGTGTGTTTTTTACGCTTGGCTTATTATTAAGTGGCCTGGGTAGTGTTGTTGGGCTGTTGTTGGCCATTCTTGTCGTTTGGCTACAAAAATCTTTTGCCTTTTTTAGTATTCCAGGGTCTGGCTTGCCCTATCCCGTGGCGCTTGAGTGGTCTTCATTTTGGACTGTAATATTGGTGGTAAGTGGTTTGACCACTTTGGTATCGTGGTTAGCCTCTGCTGTTGTTAAGGGTGTAATAGAGCAGTAGCCCCGAACATCTCTTCTATTTCATCCAAAACAGCAAAAACGTCTGTTGAGTGTTCTTCTGTTACCAAACGTTGACGGTAGGGTTTAAAATCTGGGATGCTTTTAAAATAGTTGGTATAGTGACGGCGGGTTTCAAACACCCCTAGTTTTTCACCTTTCCAGTCGATCGCCATTTCGAGGTGGCGGCGCGCCATAGCTGCGCGTTCAGCCAAACAAGGAGGCGTGGCGTGTGTGTCATGGGTAAAAAAGTGTTTCACTTCGCTGAAAAACCAAGGATTGCCAATACTAGCCCGGCCAATCATGGCGCCGTCAAGACCGTATTTGTCACGCATTTCTTTAGCGCTCTCTGGTGAGTTTACGTCGCCGTTTCCAAATACAGGGATGTACATACGCGAATTGTTTTTTACCGCTGCAATTTGTGTCCAGTCGGCGTCGCCCTTATACATTTGAGCTCGTGTTCTGCCGTGTATGGAAATAGCTTTGGCGCCCACATCTTGAAGCCGTTCAGCAACCTCCACAATCTGAATGCTTTCGTGATCCCAGCCCAGACGTGTTTTTACCGTCACTGGCAAATGGGTGCGCTTGACCATTTCTGCGGTAAGCGAAACCATCAAGGGAATATCTTTTAAAATCCCTGCACCTGCGCCTTTGGACACGACTTTTTTTACAGGGCAACCAAAATTTATATCAATAATATCGGGGTTGGTCTTTTCAACAATGTCTACCGACTGCAGCATGGAGTCGAGGTTAGCGCCAAAAATCTGAATGCCCACAGGGCGTTCGGCCTCATAAATATCGAGCTTCATGACGCTTTTTACAGCATCTCGAATTAAGCCTTCACTAGAAATAAACTCGGTATATACCACATCCGCGCCTTGCTCTTTGCAAAGGGCGCGGAAAGGTGGGTCGCTTACGTCCTCCATAGGGGCAAGCAATAGCGGAAAATCGCTTAATTCTATGTCGCCAATTTTAACCATCAAGGTACAAAGGTAGTTAGAAAGTCTTCTCCAAGCGTTTCGTCCCAGTAGTGTTTTACTTGTCCGTCCACAATCCAATAAATTCGTGGCGGTGCGCTACCAATCAAATCAAAGAAGGAATTTACGTCTATCATCTGGTAAGGGAAGTTAGATCCAGTCATGGCATTAAAATTCGCAACGGTAGTGTCGCCTTCTGCGAAAAACAGGGCCACTACTTGTGGGAGGTTGATACCGTTGTTTTGCCATGCGGCTATTTGCCGGGCCGCCTCTTGGCAGTGCTCACAACCCAGATTGAGTATGGCAACCAAGTAAGAGCCGTTGGTAAAGTCTATCCGCGCTTCTGTTTCGAAAGCAGGGAGTTTTTGTACTACCTCGTCGGGCTGGGTTTGTACCGGCCAAATAAGCGTTGCTGCCGCAAACAATATAGGGAGGAATAACCAGGTAATTAGCGGCTTTTTATTGCCCCTATATACATAGCGGAGCAAAAAGCCGTTTACGACCAGCAATGCCACGTTCTTTGCTAAGGAGGCCAAAGGAGACATGCTTATCTTTTCCCCAAAACAACCGCAATTCCCCGTTTCTCCTATGGCTATCAAATATCCCAAATGAATGGAAAAAGCAACAAGCAAGAGAAAGATAAAACGAAGTATAAATCGTGTGTAAAAAGACAACAACAAGCACAGGCCTAACCATGTTTCTAGGGCTATAATAATCCGTGTTGCCCATGCCCCGTACAATCTGTTTGGAACAAGACCCTGTTGCTCTAATAGAACTTCAAAAAACCCAGGGACAATAGCTTTCGTATAAGCCGAAAACAAAAAGGTTGCTGCTAAAAAAAACTGAAGTATAGTGCGTAGGTAGGCCATCTGTTCATTTTTACAAAATTAGTTTTTTTTTGGTTGTAGCGCCCCCTTTAATCGCTTGGTGTATCTTTGTAAGATAACGCGTTTATTTCAGCTATGAAACACATTCGGAATTTCTGCATCATTGCGCACATAGACCACGGCAAAAGTACACTTGCCGACAGACTGTTGGATGCCACAGGTGCCGTAACGGATCGGCAAAAACAGGACCAGTTGCTCGACAATATGGACTTGGAGCGCGAACGTGGGATTACCATCAAATCACACGCCATACAAATGGACGTTTCTTTGGGTGGGGAACAATATGTGTTTAATTTGATTGACACCCCCGGACATGTTGACTTCTCTTACGAGGTTTCACGGTCTATTGCAGCTTGCGAGGGGGCCCTATTGGTTGTAGATGCGGCGCAAAGCATACAAGCACAAACCATTTCAAATTTATACCTTGCACTTGAAAACGATTTGGAAATTATTCCTGTGCTTAATAAGGTAGACCTACCCTCTGCCAACCCAGACGAAGTTACAGATGACATCGTTGATCTTTTGGGATGTTCGCCCGAAGAAATTATTCGTGCCTCTGCCAAAACAGGGTTGGGAATTGAAAACATATTACAAGCAATTGTTGATCGGGTTCCCTCGCCCAAAGGCAATATTGATGCGCCACTCCAAGCGCTAATATTTGATTCTGTCTACAATCCGTTTCGGGGAGTTGAAACCTATTTTAGAATTTTGAATGGAAAAATCAACAAAGGGGAGCAAATACAGTTCATGGCAACGGGCAATACCTATGGCGCTGATGAAATTGGCGTCCTTAAGCTAAAGCAAGAGCCCAGGAAGCAAATGCTTGCAGGTGATGTGGGCTATATTATAACGGGTGTGAAAGAAGCTAAAGAAGTTAAAGTTGGTGATACTATTACGTCTGTCAATCGACCGACCGGTGTTGCTATTGAAGGGTTTGAGGAAGTCAAGCCTATGGTTTTTGCAGGAATCTACCCCGTAGACACGGAGGAATACGAAGAGCTTCGTGCCTCTATGGAAAAACTGCAATTGAACGACGCTTCGCTGGTGTTTGCTCCAGAGAGTTCGGCGGCGCTTGGTTTTGGTTTTCGTTGTGGGTTTTTGGGAATGCTCCACTTAGAAATTATTCAAGAACGTTTGGAGCGTGAGTTTAACATGACGGTAATTACAACCGTTCCCAACGTGTCCTATCGCGCTTACACTAGGAAAGACCCAAATAATATTCTTATTGTCAACAACCCCTCAGATTTGCCTGATCCTTCTCTAATAGATCGTGTGGCAGAGCCCTTTATTAAAGCAACGATTATCACCAAGGCTAATTTTGTGGGCAATGTAATTAGCCTGTGTATTGAAAAACGCGGTATCATCACCAACCAAACCTACCTAACAACCGAGCGTGTCGAATTGACCTTTGATATGCCATTAGCAGAAATTGTTTTTGATTTTTATGATCG
>DCBE01000034.1:0-18202 GCA_002313325.1 Flavobacteriaceae bacterium UBA1115 | reverse complement strand
GAAATTGTTTTTGATTTTTATGATCGCTTGAAGTCTGTGTCTAAAGGCTATGCTTCTTTTGATTATAGCCCGATCGGGATGCGAGCTTCTAAATTGGTCCGTGTTGATGTGTTGCTTAATGGGAATATGGTAGATGCTTTGTCTGCCTTGGTACATGCCGATAATGCTTATGGGTTAGGGAAAAAAATATGTGAAAAGCTTCAAAAGATGATTCCCCGACAGCAATTTGACATACCAATTCAAGCTGCTATTGGCGCAAAAATTATTTCTAGGGAAACTGTTAAGGCTGTGCGAAAGGACGTTACGGCCAAGTGTTATGGTGGTGATATTACCCGAAAGCGAAAGCTGCTTGAGCGCCAAAAAAAAGGGAAAAAGAAAATGCGCCAAATTGGATTTGTTGAAATTCCACAACAGGCGTTCATGGCTGTACTTAAACTAAATGAATAAAGTTTAAATGCTTGTTTCTTTTTTGCCTATGCTTTTTCATTCGCGATATGTTGTTTCGCTTTCTTTATTCTAAAATTTTAATATATTTAAAGTGATGCAAAAAAGGCACTTTAGTACGGTTGTCGTGGGGGTGGCGTTTTCGCCCAACATTCAGGCGAATGTGTTTGAGGCTTTGCGCATGAGCAAGATGTTTAAGGCCTCACTTGTCATGGTCCATGTGGGAGAGAAAACGAACAAAAAAGAGGCGTCTCTTGAAAAAATCATTTCTAGCTTTGATGGTGTGGCACCTGATTATCGCGTGCTTTGGAAAGCGGGCAACCCTGTTACAGTGTTGCTTGGCGCTTGTAGCAACGAAAATGCCGACTTATTAATTTTGGGGGCAATCAAAAGAGAGGGCTTACTCAAATATTATTTGGGCTCTGTGGCAAGAAAGGTGACCCGGAAAGCACCTTGTGATGTCTTGTTGCTTATAAAACCTTCTGTTGATCGTATTGTTTGTTCTACTGGTGTTGTAAACGGTTTGGCGCACCCCAAAACAAAAGAGGCTATTGACCGTGCATTTTATGTGCTTTCAACTCTTGGGGCACAGAAACTAACCATCGTAGAAGAAATTCCCGAAGACAGTGTCGCTATTAAAGTAGATGACGACCGCAGTCTGCGAAAGTCTACTATTGCCAAAGAGCGTATCAAACTGCGTGAAAACTCTAGGGTTCAGGCCTTGCTTAGTCATGTTCCCAAAAACATAAAAGAAAAGCTTGAGGTCGTTGTACAGCCTATTTTTGGGCGAAGGGGGTACTCCATTGGGCATTTTGCTCGAGTTGTCCGTGCCGATTTATTGGTAATGAACGCCCCAAGCGAGCTGACGCTTTTGGATCGTTTGTTTCCGCATGATCTAGAATATATTTTGTCCGATTTACCCACCGACGTATTGATTGTTAGATAATGACTGAGGATTCTATCTTTTCTGGTCTTCGTAACAATATCTTTGCTGGGTTTGTCGTGTCACTTATCGCCTTGCCTTTAGCGCTTGGTTTGGCGGTAGCTTCGGGGTTTCCAATGGTTGCGGGTATTATTACAGCTGTTGTGGGCGGCGTGCTTGTTTCTGTTTTTGGTGGCTCATATGTTACCATCACTGGGCCTGGATATGGGTTGGTAGTCGTATTGCTCAGTGCTGTTGCTGTATTAGGTGATGGCGATGTGCAAGCAGGTTATTTATATGCTTTATCTGCCGTTATTCTTTCTGGTGGTTTACTCCTGCTTTTTGGGTTTTTACGTTTCGGTGCCCTGAGCGATTTTTTTCCTGCGAGTGCTATTCAGGGAATGTTGTCAGCAATTGGTTTAACACTGCTACTAAAACAATTTTACGTGATGCTTGGCGATATGAAAACCAAAGGCACTGTTCTTGATCTGTTTGTAAATCTTCCTGAATTGTTTAAATCATTAGGGGGGGCGGCAACAGGTCAACTTTATGCCGTAAGCATTGGTCTGGTAAGCTTGGGAATTATGTTTTTCTACAGCAAGATAACAAACAGGGTTTTTAGGCTTATTCCGGCCCCCATGTGGGTTATTCTTTTGTCGTTAGGTTTTGATGCTTATTTTTCCATTTTAGGGGCGGAAAATCCTATTAGCAAAAAACTCCTTATTTCATTACCAAACGACATATTGACTACAATTCCTAGCCCAGATTTTTCAAAATGGAAAGAACCTGCTTTTTGGGGAATTGTTTTGTCTGTAACGCTGGTTTCTAGTATTGAGTCGTTGTTGAGTATAAAAGCGGTGGATAAGCTAGATCCTGAAAAACGAAGGTCTAACATTAACAAAGACATGAGGGCTTTGGGCATTGCCACTATTGTTAGTGGGTTTCTCGGGGGAATGAATGTGGGTACGGTGATATCTAGAAGTTCCGTTAACGTAAACAACCAGGCCACAAATCGTTCATCAAATTTTTTTCATGCCTTTTTTCTCTTATTATTTGTTGTTGTTTTTCAACATCAGCTTGGGAAAATTCCATTTACTGCTTTGGCTGCAATATTGGTATATACAGGATATAAACTAGCCGCTCCAGCCATTTTTGTGCGAATGTATCAAATTGGAAAAGAGCAGTTGCTTGTGTTCTTAACAACAATTATTTCTACGCTACTAACCGATTTAATAACGGGTATTTTCATTGGGTTGCTAACCACATTTGTAGTGCACGTTCTGCTCAACAAAGCATTTTGGTTATTTTCTAGAAACCTACTTAAACCAAACGTGTTGATGTATAAAGAAAATGAAGCCCAAAACTACTACGTTGGTGTCATTCACTTTTGCACGTTTCTCAATTTTTACAAGCTTAAGTCAAAACTTGATAAAATCCCACAAGACGAACGGGTGGTTGTTGATTTTTCTTTCTGCTCTTTTGTTGATCACACGGTTCAAGAAAGTTTGCAGAGCTACGAAGAGTTGTTTGAGCGCAAAGGCGGTGCGTTAGAAGTAATTGGGCTAGACATTCATGCGACCGACTCAAGCCACCCATTTGCTGTGCGCACACTAAGGCCCATGAAAAAACTTCGTGTATTTGGTGGTGGGCGCACCAAAAGACAGTTGCAGCTGGAAGCCTTGGCACATGAAAAAGGGTGGTCCTACAACGAGGTAACCAAGGCACAAAAGAGAATGTTGCGCGATCATCCTGTTTATCAAACTACTTCTGTGGAGCGCGTTTACAACCTAATTGAGGGGCCTGAGAAACGCTTGTCTTTATGCGACATACACTACAGCGAAGGTGCTTTTATTGCAAAGGAAAATATTCAGACGACACTGTTGCGTGTTCGGCTAGATAAAGAAATTCCTGTGTTTTCTTTTGACCGAGAATTATTGCTGGAAAAGCTCTCCCACTTGGCAGGAATACACGATATAGACTTTCCTAAGCACCCTGAGTTCTCACGTGATTTTTACGTGCAAGGAAAGGACCCTAAAAAGATTAGGACATTTTTTGATGATAAAATGGTGTCTTTTTTCTCTGCCTATGGTTTCTACCATATTATGAGTAACAGTAGAGAACTATTGGTGCGACAGTTTTTGCGCCCTGCAACACCCGCCGAGGCAGCTGCCATGATAGAGTTTGGGCTTGCGCTTAAGGAAAAAATAGACGGATAAATCTTTTGTACTTTCGTTACCTATGAAACTCCATATAATAGAAACGGGGAATTTTAAGCTTGACGGCGGCGCCATGTTTGGTGTTGTGCCCAAAACCCTGTGGAATAAAACCAACCCTGCAGATAGCCAAAACCGCATTGACCTAGCGGCACGGTCGCTACTTATTGAAGATGGAGATCGGCTTATATTAATAGACACCGGAATGGGCGACAAGCAAGATGATCGTTTCTTCCGACACTTTGGTCTTTACGGGGAAAAGTCCTTAAACCGCTCCATTGAAAAGGCGGGCTTTTCTAGGAACGATATTACGGACGTATTTTTGACCCATTTACACTTCGATCACTGTGGTGGGGCGGTGCGGTGGAACGAAGGCAAAACGGCTTATGAGTTGTCTTTTCCTAATGCGCGCTATTGGAGCAACGAACAGCATTGGGCGTGGGCCATCAATCCAAACGGTAGGGAAAAAGCTTCTTTTTTGTCCGAAAACCTGATGCCTATTCAGGATAGTGGACAGCTGCATTTTATCGAAAGGCCTGTTTCTAATTTTGTTTCGGATTGCGGTCTCGGTTTTGGTGCTTTATTCGTGGACGGGCACACCGAAAAACAAATGATTCCTCACCTTACCTACCGAGGGAAAACAATCGTTTTTATGGCGGATTTATTACCCACAGTGGGTCATTTACCTTTGCCATATATTATGGGTTATGATGTCCGCCCTTTGGATACACTTCAAGAAAAAAAACTTTTTTTGAATCGTGCTGCAAAAGAAAATTTTTTGTTATTTATGCAGCACGACGCAAACCACCCTTTGGTTACTGTACAACAGACTGAAAAGGGTGTGCGTTTGCATGAGACACTTGCCGCTGAAACCTTAAATATACTATAAACCGTGAGGATGCTTTTTCTTTTACTGTTTACTGCTGCCGTCTTAGCACAGCCGCAAACCGGATATTGGCAACAACAAGTTGATTACACTATGAGGGTGGATATGGATGTAAAAACCTTTCGCTACTCTGGAACTCAAAAACTCGTTTATACCAATAAATCACCAGATACGCTAAAACGTGTGTTTTATCATTTATATTTCAATGCTTTTCAGCCGGGTAGCGAGATGGATGTCCGCTCTCTTTCGCTTAGAGACCCAGATGCTAGAGTGGGTTCGCGAATTGGTAAATTGAACGAAAAGGAAATTGGGTATTTGCGCGCAACTTCAATTACACAAGATGGAAAAATACTTTTTTTTAATGAAGAAGAAACGATTCTTGTTGTGCCGTTGGCGGTGCCTTTACTGCCAAATGCCAGCACTACCTTATTGATGGTTTTTGAAGGGCAAGTGCCTAAGCAAATTCGTCGAAGTGGACGAGACAGCAAGGAGGGGGTTTCACTTTCAATGACGCAATGGTATCCTAAGCTGGCTGAGTATGACCATGAGGGCTGGCACACCAACCCGTATATTGGAAGAGAATTTCACGGTGTTTGGGGGAATTTTGATGTCAAACTAACACTTGATAAAGATTATGTTGTCGGTGGTACCGGCTATTTACAAAACCCTGAGGAGGTCGGGCATGGCTATGCAGAAAAAACAACAAAGACAAAGGGCAAAAACCTGACTTGGCATTTTGTGGCGCCTATGGTTCACGACTTTGCTTGGGCTGCAGATCCTGATTACATACACGACATTTTGAAAACAGACGAAGGGGTTACACTTCATTTTTTCTATCAAGAAGACAAAAAAATAGTCGACAACTGGAAGCGGCTTCAAGGAGATACCGCTGCTCTTTTGGCTTTCTTTAATAGTGCTATTGGGCCTTACCCTTATAAACAATACAGTATACTTCAGGGTGGAGACGGCGGTATGGAATATGCAATGTGTACGCTTATCACGGGCAATCGCAGCTATGCTAGTCTTTATGGGGTTACATCGCATGAGCTGGCGCATTCTTGGTTTCAACATGTTTTGGCTTTTAATGAGTCCAAGTACGCCTGGATGGACGAAGGGTTTACCTCTTTTTTAGATGCCCTTGGCGAACAGGTGCTAAATGAGAATGTGGATGCTTTTTACCGTTCGTATGAAGATTACAGACGGCTAGTAAGTTACGGTTTGGAAGAGCCGCTAACCACCCATGCCGATCGTTTTGATACAAACATTGCTTATGGAACAGGGAGTTATGATAAGGGCTCGATATTTCTGTCACAGCTAGGGTATATTATTGGACCCGATGTTTTATTAAAAACCTTGCGGCGATTTTACCGGGCGTTTGCTTTTACTCACCCAACACCCAATGATTTTAAACGCGTAGCTGAAAAAGTGTCTGGGATTCAGTTGGAATGGTATCTAAATGATTGGACACGGACGACAAAAACTATTGATTACGCTATAGGTGTTGTTGAACAAAAAAATGGAAAAACAGTTGTTGAATTAAAACGCCTTGGCGCAATGGGAATGCCAATTGATTTTGGTGTGTTGTATAAAGACGGGAAGGAAGAGGTGCACTACATACCATTGCAAATGATGTTTGGAAATAAGCCCGGTTGTGGCGTAGGTTGTGTTAAGGAAAAAGATTGGGCATGGGCCAGACCAACTTATACCCTAACCATAGACGCTCCTTTGAGTGAGATTGAACAACTGCGAATAGACCCCACTGGGTTTATGGCTGATATAGATTTAAGTAACAATGTTTTCGAAACGACGAACTGAAATAAAACGTTTAAAAAGCAAACAAACCATAGAAAGCCTTTTTTCGGAGGGAACTCACTTTGGAAAAGAACCTATAAAGCTGGTGTGTGATACTCAAAAAGGAAAGGGGCTTGCTTTGGGGTTCGGGGTTTCCAAGCGTTTGTTTCGCAAGGCTGTTGACCGTAACAAAATCAAAAGGTTGATGCGAGAACAATCCAGAATTATTTGTTCCGACCCATTATATACACCTTTTGAAGGAAATGGATTTTTTGTTTATAATGCTCAAGAATTGCCGTCGCTTGATACAATTGAAAAGGCAATGCTTCCTTTACTTAAGCGTTGGAATGATTTGCAATAGTAACCATTGGAATATGAGGTATACCGTCTTCTAAGTAGCCGGATGCTGTTTGTAAAAACCCGAGCGACTCATAAAACCCTTTTAAGTGTTCTTGAGCAGAAATGTGGACGGGTGTGTTTCCCGGTATTTGTTCAATGCTTTTTTGTATGATCCGCTTGCCGTAACCAATTCCTCTAAACATAGGGTGAATTACAACACGGCCTATGGAAGCGTGTTTGGTATTAAAAAGCACGCGGGCATAGGCAACCAAAAGATTCTTTTTATAACCAAGTATGTGTATGGCGCTTTCGTCTTTTAAATCAAGGTCTTGATACACACAATTTTGTTCAACCACAAAAACCATTGATCTTAGCGTTAGTGCTTCATAAAGCTTTTTTTTACTTAAGGTTTCCCAGTTATGTGTGTACCATGTTATCGGCATTGTGAAATTTTGTTTACACGGTTCTGGTGGCGCCCCCCTTCAAAGTCTGTTTCTAAAAATATTTTTACTATTTCTTTTACCTCTTCTGTTGTAACAAAACGCGCTGGTATACTTAATATATTAGCATTGTTGTGTTGGCGCGCAAGGGCACTTAATTCTGTTGTCCAGCATAACGCAGATCTTATTTCTGGATATTTATTTACTGTCATGTTTGCTCCATTTCCACTTCCACATATTATTATGCCACGCGCTGATTTACCATCTCGGACTGCTACTGCTACTGGATGAATAAAATCTGGATAATCTACACTGTCGTTAGTGTCTGTTCCATGGTTGGTGTATGTATGTCCTAAAGAGGTTAAAAGAGAGAAAATGGTTTTTTTTAAATCCGTCCCTGTGTGGTCGTTTCCTATCGAGATATGCATGGTTCTTATTTTCTATAAAATTACAATTTTATTGTTGTTAATATCCCTTTTCAATTACCTGTAAATTTATTAAGGTTATTAAGAAATAGTGTTTATTTATTTTTATAAATATTAATAATTAATAAAAGTGTTGTCACATGTAAAAAAAAGGTATTATAAAAATTGTTTTTTAATTAGTTACGGATAGTATATTAACACATTTTTTAATATTACTAACAAAACATTAGCTGCTCTTTTTTTTAGTATGTTTCTAATTACAAGTGTTTTGGATAATTTTAATTAGAGTTCTGGTGTTTATTAACACACTATAATAAGCATCATAGATATAAAAATTAAAATATAAATATGATAATCTAATATTTAATTGTTGATAAACTTCAAAGACAAATTATAAGACATACCTTTGTGAAACATGGGTAATAAAAAGAATGTTTTATCAATCAAAAAAAGTATTATTCAGGTTTTGGGTCAAAGTCCGAACCAAACCTTTAACTACAAGCAAATTGCCAACAGGCTTTGTATAAATGATCCAAGTGGGCGAAATCAGATTATAAAGAATTTAAAAAAGCTAGCTGCTCAAAAGCTTATTAATAACCCAACAAAAGGAAAATTTCAAGCGAAGAAAAGAGAGAATTACCACCGCGGAGTCCTCGATATCTCAAACAATGGGACCGGTTATATTATATCAGACGATTTTGAGGAAGATGTAAAAGTATCATCAACGCACCACCACAAAGCTTTTGGAGGGGATGAAGTTCTTTTTTATACCTATCCATCTAGAGGAAAAAGAAAAAGGGAAGGAAAGATAATAGAAATAACCGCACGTAAAAGAACACGTTTTGTAGGTACCCTCCAAAAAAGAAACGGTACTATGTTTGTTCGAGTCAACCCAAGGACGGCAACAGTTGACTTTTATATAGCATCAGAACCAGAAATACAAACAGCTGATGGGGATAGGGTATTAATAGCTTTTACAAACTGGGAAAAAACAAAATCACCGCAAGCAAAAATCATAGAAATTTTAGGTAAGCCTGGCGACGCAGAAACAGAAATACATACCATACTGGCGGAATATGGATTACCTTACACGTTTGACCCGCAAATTAAGCAAGAAGCAAACAGAATTGATGAAAAAATAAGCGTAAATGAAATTATAAAAAGAATCGATTACCGTGATGTTTTAACGTTCACAATTGACCCGAAAGACGCAAAAGACTTTGATGACGCACTTTCCTTTCAAGAAAAAGAAAACGGGGATTTTGAAGTTGGAATCCATATTGCTGATGTTTCGCATTATGTCAAACCAGGCACTTCTTTAGACGACGAAGCTTATCGCCGTGCCACATCTGTTTATCTTGTTGACCGTGTTGTTCCAATGCTTCCAGAACAACTTTCTAATAAAGTATGTTCTTTGAGACCCAATGAAGAAAAACTGACCTTTTCGGCCATTTTCACACTAGACATACATGGAAATGTAAAAGACCAGAAATTCGCTAGAACCGTCATCAATTCTAACTACCGTTTTACATACCACGAAGCCCAACATATTATTGAAACAAGAGAGGCAACAATACCTGCAGCCTTGTCTCTCACAACCAAAACGTATAAGGTTGATGAAAAAGCAAAAAATGCGATTTTACAACTTAACACAATCGCAAAACACCTCCGAAAAAAACGCACCCAAAGTGGCGCTATTTCTTTTGATAAAGAAGAGGTTTGTTTTTCATTAGACAAAGAAAAAAACCCAAAAGAGGTCTTTGTTAAAACTAGCAAAGAGGCTAATAAGTTAATAGAAGAGTATATGCTGTTGGCTAATAAAAAAGTATCTGAGTTTATTGCAAAATCAGACAACAAAAAAACCTTTGTTTTTAGGGTGCACGATGAACCGGACGAGGAAAAATTAGCTCAATTAAAAAGCGTAATTAAAGGTTTTGGTTATTCTTTAAATTTAGCTTCTGCCAAAACAACAGCACATTCGATAAACAAATTACTCAAAGACATTACAAACAAGCCAGAGCAAAACTTTATTGACACCCTAACAATAAGAAGCATGAGTAAGGCAAAATACACCACTCAAAACATCGGGCATTACGGCTTAGCTTTTGATTATTACTCGCACTTTACATCACCTATAAGAAGGTATCCAGACGTTGTGGCACACCGCCTTTTACAACATTATTTAGATGGCAAAAGATCGCCTATTGCTGAGCATTACGAACCTGTAATGAAACACTGCTCAACAATGGAAGTTTTGGCCACGAAAGCAGAGCGCGACTCCATTAAATTCATGCAAGTAAAATTCATGCAAGCGCATATAGGAAAAACCTTCACAGGCATTGTCTCCGGGGTTGTTGAACGTGGTCTTTATGTTGAGCTTGAAGGAAATAAATGTGAAGGAATGGCTCGCCCACAGGATATACCAGGGGACTTCTATGTCTTTGATGAGCGTAATTTTGCTTTTGTAGGACAGAAAAACAAGAAATTCATAAAGCTCGGTGATCGTGTCACCATAAAAGTAACTGCGGCAGACCCAATAAAAAGACATTTAGACTTTAACATATTGGCCATGTAGAATAATATGTATCTTTGGGTAAAGGATAATATGCGCTTACTTTTTCTATTTCTACTAGTTTCCACTCTATCACATGCTCAAGCGATACGACTTGGCCAATTTAATAAGGTAAAAGTTTTTGATGGAATTCGCTTAACCATTATCCCCTCTGATGCCGACTCCTTAATTGTTGAAGGTAAAAACAAGGGCTTTTTGTCCCACAAAAACAAAAACGGAAAGCTGTATTTGCGGATGGATATTAAAAAGCGTCTAGGTGGATTTAACACTACTGTAGCCTTATTCAGCTCTAGTCCTTTAGAAGAAATTGATGCCAACGAAGGTGCATTTGTGTCCAGCCAAGACGTTTTATTTCAACCGAGTATTATATTAAAAGCACAAGAAGGTGCAGAAATTGATGCTCTTTTAGACGTCCAAAAAGTAAAAACAAAGACCGCTTCAGGTGGTATTGTCAACCTAAAAGGTTCGGCTGTTGTGCAGTATCACAGCGTGGTAACGGGCGGAGTGGTTGAGGCCGCTATGCTGGATTCTGAGCAGGTAGAAGTTAAAGTAAAAGCAGGTGGAAGGGCAGTTGTTAATGCAAGCGAGCTCGCAGAGATAAAGGTTTCCTTTGGCGGTACGGTCAGTGTATACGGAAAACCAAAAAAACTAATCAAATCTGTCGCAGTTGGCGGCAATATTGAACAAAAGAACACACCAAGCGAAACCACAGAAAATGAGTGAATTCTTAGCAGCAATTCCCTTATCATTGTTGCTTGTTTTTTCTACTGGCCCTGTCTTCTTTGTAATTGTAGAAACAAGCATCACCAAAGGGGCAAAACATGCTTTTTGTGTTGACATCGGTGCGGTAATCGCCGACGTTGTTTTTATTTTAGTGGCAACTTTTAGCGCACAACCTATACGAAACAGCTTGGCAGAAAACCCGCGTTGGTTTATCATAGGCGGGGTAGTACTTGGCTCTATAGGACTATTTTCTTTGCTGTCAGCGTTAAAAAATAAAACGCGAACTGCCTTTGAGGTCGAGTCACTTCCAAAGGGAAATTACCTATTCTACATAGGGAAAGGCTTTCTCCTCAATATAATTAATATAGGCGCCTTTCTTTTTTGGGTAAGTATGGTTGTCTTCGGCGCGGAATATTCGTTCTTTATCTATGTTTTGGTGATTTATCTTCTTTTGGACACCGTTAAAATATACCTCGCAAAGCAACTTAAAACAGTACTAACCCCGCGTGTGATCTATAAAATCAAACAGTTGGTGCACATTATAATTTTTGTATTTGGCTTGTTTTTTGTTTTTCAAGGAAGTTTCCCGGAACAAAGGAAGCAGTTACTAACCATAATAGAGACGCAAATAAAGTAGAGGCACCGAGCGGATTCGAACCGCTGTACAAGCTTTTGCAGAGCTCTGCCTAGCCACTCGGCCACGGTGCCTTTAGGGATGCAAAAATAGCGTTTTTGTGCTATACACCACCCTTTATTTCTTTTCTTCATGCAACTCAACAGCCACATTCTCTACATGACTTTCAATAGGGGGATTAATTTTAGTAACCTTAACATTAATTGCCTCTACCCTCTCGCTTGCGTTGAAAATACGATTTATAATACGTTGTGCCACATGCTCTAACAGCTTAGAGGACGCTGCCATTTCCTCGAGCACACAAGTGCAAATGCTTACATAATCAATCGTGTCTGCCAGTTGGTCCGAAACGGAAGAAACAGACAAGTCGCCAGCTACCCAGACGTCTACACGATAGTTGCTTCCAATGAGCGTTTCTTCAGGCAAGCACCCGTGATAAGCATAGACCCGAATGTTTTCCACATATATTTTTCCCATAATGCGTCAAATATAAAAACTTAAACAACGGAGTTGGCCTAAATAAGTACCTTTGCTGCAAATATTTTCCGATGCAGGAAAAAAAGGCTAAAAACTTTGTTGAACACATTATTGATGAAGATCTAGCTTCAGGACTAGACCCTTCTTTGTTGCGCTTTCGCTTTCCGCCCGAACCCAACGGCTATTTACACATTGGCCATGTCAAGGCTATTTGCTTAAATTTCGAACTTGGAAAGGCATATGATGCGCCTGTCAATCTCCGCTTTGACGACACCAACCCCGAAAAAGAGGAGCAATATTTTGTCGACGCCATAAAAGAGGACATTGCTTGGCTTGGATATGCGTGGGATAAGGAGTGTTTTGCATCAGATTATTTTGATCAACTTCATGCTTGGGCAGTAAAGCTTATCAATGAAGGCCACGCCTATGTAGATTCGCAAACTCCAGAAGAAATTGCCGCACAAAAAGGGACCCCTACCGTTGCTGGAAGCGCCAGCCCTTATCGCAATCAAGACCCAAAAGAAGCATCACGGCTTTTTGAGGAAATGAAAGCAGGACAACATCAAGAGGGCGCTTATGTTTTACGCTTTAAGGGCGATATGGCTTCGCCTAATATGTTGTTGCGCGACCCCATTTTGTATCGTATCATGCACAAGGCTCACCATAGAACAAAAGACACTTGGTGTATTTATCCCATGTACGACTGGGCCCATGGACAGTCAGATTACATCGAACAAATTTCACATTCTTTGTGTACCCTAGAGTTTAAGCCGCATCGTGACCTATACGATGTTTTTTTAAATCATTTAGCCAACAGCGGGTTGCGGCCCAAACAACGGGAGTTCGCCCGACTCAATTTGAATTACACTATTACTAGCAAGAGAAAGTTGCAGCGCCTAGTGGAGGACGGAAAAGTAAACGGATGGGACGATCCACGTATGCCCACTATATGTGGGTTGCGCCGACGAGGTTATACCCCCGCTTCTTTACGGAAGTTTGCCCAAATTGTTGGTATTGCAAAACGCGAAAACCTCATTGACGCTTCTCTGTTAGAGTTTTGCGTACGCGAGGATTTAAACAAAACAGCCACTCGCGCCATGGCGGTTCTAGACCCCATAAAACTGGTGATTAGTAATTACCCAGAAGGACAACAGGAAATGCTTACTACAGACAACAACCCTGAAGATTTAAGCGCTGGCACGAGAAAAATCCCATTTTCCAATACGCTGTATATTGAAAAAGAAGACTTTCGTGAGGAAGCAAGCAGCGCCTTTTTTAGATTAAAAATAGGTGAAGAAGTGCGCTTAAAAAGTGCTTATATCATTAAGGCCGAATCTGTTGAAAAAGATGCAGCAGGAAACATTCAGATCGTGCATTGTACCTATGACCCAAAAAGTCTGAGCGGTAGCGGCAGGCCAGAAAGTCAGCGCAAAGTAAAGGCAACAATTCATTGGGTTTCCGTAGGAGATGCCAAAGAAATATCCGTACGCCAATACGACCGACTGTTTAAGACGTCAAACCCTGACGGAGACAAGGAGGTTGATTTTATCACACAGCTAAACCCAGACTCCTTTTTTGCTCAAACAGCGTTCGCAGAACCAATGTTGTCTGTAGCAAAAGCTGGGGATCGCTTTCAGTTTCAACGCTTGGGGTACTTTTTCTGTGACCAAGACAGCAAAGGTGGACGAAACGTTTTTAATAAAACAGTTGGCTTGCGCGATACGTGGTCTAAACTACAGGCAAAACCACAACAACAAACCCAACCACTACACGCCGCCTCTCCATTAGACATGCTTCGTAAACTTGGCAAAAAGTTTACTTCCCTAAACGCAGAAAAGCAGGAAGCGGCAGCCGACCAAATCGCATCATTGGCAAAGGATATTCCAGCGGCAGTGTTAGCACCGCTCTACAATACAGCCATAAAGAAAACAGGTACCCGCATAGCTGTTGCCATCGTGTTGGCAGCACATCAAAAAACAGCTGTTGGTCTAGACCCAGATGCAATCGATTTTATAAAAAAGGCACGAACAGACAAAAACTCATTATTGATTAAATATGCACAAGAAGTTAAACTATAATCTTTTTATTCTTTGTTTTCTTTTCGCCCAAAGCGTCCACACCCAAACAGATTTCGGCTCATGGTTGATTTATAAGAATAAATTTAAAATAAACAGCAACACCAGCATCGATTTGCAATACCAACACCGCAGCTTTGACCTAGACTTGGCAAAAGACCAAGCGCTCTTTACTGCGGGCTTTAGCAGTGCGCTCGCCACTAACGTTAACCTATCGGCAGGTTACAGAAAAATTGCCGCGATCAATGAAGATGGCGCATATCAAAAATTAGCCTTCTCGACCCAGCTCAACAAAGTGCGCCTTACCAACACGGTTTTCGTAGAAGAGCGCTGGATTAACAAAGACCTGCAATTTCGCTATCGTTTTGGCCTTACAGCAACGCTACCAATTACAGAGAAAATAGCATTAAGTCTAAGCGAAGAAGTCTTCCTTCAGAACTTGGGACCGGGGTTTAATCAAAACAGATTTACCGCACAATTATCAAAGAAGCTTTCTCAAGCACTAAAGCTAAACACAGGGATTATGCACTGGCAGTTTCCCACCATGAAAAAATGGGTGTTTTTGGTATCTCTCGCTCACAACATCAGCCTATAAAAAAACCCCAACACAAGGCCGGGGTTTTTATATAAAACGCCTTAAGGCTTATGCCTCACCAGCGTCTTTTTTCTTTTGACTTGCTTTCATTGCCTCGCCAATTTGGTTACTTGCTGTAAACGACGCGACCATATTATTTAACATTTCTGATCCTGCTTGAGGTGAGTTAGGCAACAAAATTAGATTAGTATTGGTTTCTTCACCGATAGATTGGAGTGTGTCGTAGTGTTGGGTAACTACGATAAGCGCAGAGGCTTCTTGGGAGTTAATTCCGACTTTGTTTAACACCTCAACAGACTCCTCTAAACCACGTGCAATTTCACGGCGCTGATCGGCGATACCTTGTCCCTGTAGTCGTTTTGACTCTGCTTCTGCCTTTGCCTTTTCAACAATTAAAATACGGGCGGCATCTCCTTCATATTGCGCTGCAATTTTCTCACGCTCTGAGGCATTTATGCGGTTCATCGCCTCTTTTACCTGTAGGTCGGGGTCTATGTCAGTAACCAAGGTTTTAATAATATCATACCCATAGTTAATCATCGCATCGTTTAGCTCTGACTTAACTGCGATGGCAATGTCGTCTTTACGCTCAAACACGTCATCTAGGCGCATCTTAGGCACCTCTGCACGCACTACATCAAACACATAAGACGTAATTTGATCGTGCGGGTAGTCAAGCTTGTAGAAGGCATCATACACTTTGTCCTTGATGACCATGTATTGCACAGACACCTTGAGTTTTACAAACACATCGTCTTTGGTCTTGGTTTCTACAATTACATCAAGCTGTTGAATTTTAAGGCTCAGCCGACCGGCAATTCGATCAACAATGGGAATACGCAATTGAAAACCAGACTGCCGAATGCTTTGAAAACGACCAAAACGCTCAATAATGGCAGCTGTTTGTTGTTTCACTATAAAAATGGCAGAGACAACAAACAACAAGATGCCGAAGCCAATTATTAAATTGATTATAGAGTCCATAAAAAATATTTTGAAGTTAACATAAAGGTATGACAAAATAATTAAAGAATAGAAATTGCACTCCTTATTCTTTCGAGAGAATTCTTTTTACCTAGCACATGGCAAATTTCAAACACATCAGGCCCATTTAACGCACCAACCAGCGCAATGCGGAGCGGTGCCATTATATTACGTAAACTCACATTATTTTCACCTGCCCATAATTTAATCGCTGCCCTTGAGGTTTCCGCCTCTTCGTTTGGAGCACGTTCAATAACCTTTACTATTTCAGATAAAATCCCGGGTGTTTTTTCTTTCCACTCTTTGCGCACAGCCTTTTCGTCATATACAACAGGAGCCACATAAAAGAAATGGCTTTCGTCCCAAAGGTCAGTAAGTAGTGTGAGTCGCTTTTGTACCAACCCCACTACAGCAGCTGTTGAAACCCCCGTGTTGGCTACGCCCTTTTGCTGAAGCAATTCATCAAGATAAGCCTCAATAAACGCTGAATTTTTTTTATGGAGATGCTGTTGGTTAAACCACTTACAACGTTCAGGGTCAAATCGCCCACCAGCTTTGGTTATACCATCAAGCGAAAACAGACCTGCCAAATCTTTTAAAGAAAAAAGCTCTTCTTTACCACCTGGGTTCCACCCCAATAAAGCCAAATAATTGACCATTGCTTCAGGTAAATAGCCCGCCTCTTTAAAGCCCAGCGTGTGTTTGTCCCAGCGCAAGGGAAAAACAGGAAAACCGAATTTATCACCATCCCGCTTGGAAAGCTTTCCCTTTCCGGTGGGCTTTAAAATCAACGGTACATGAGCAAAAACAGGGGCTTTCCAACTGAAGGCATTGTATAGCAGCACATGTAGCGCCATCGAAGGCAACCACTCTTCCCCTCGAATCACATGACTGATACCCATTAAGTGATCGTCTACTACATTGGCGAGGTGATAGGTAGGCATGCCGTCTTGCTTTACAAGAATTTTATCGTCTAACAGCGAAGTGTCAACCACGACATCTCCGCGAATCTTGTCAACCAAGGAAAGCGACCCACTAGCCCCTTTAGAATAACTCTTAAAACGAACAACATAAGGGGTGTTATTTTCGATTAACGCGTTTACTTCCTCTACACTTAACGATAAACTGTTTTTATGTTCTTTTCTGTTTTCCCAATTATAGATAAAGCGCTTACCCTTTTGCGCAGCCACTTCACGCAGGTTTTGTAAGTCAGCTGGAGTATCAAATGCCAAATAAGCATTGCCGCTTCCTACCAATAACTGAACATGTTTTTGGTAGATTTTTTTTCGCTGACTCTGACGGTAAGGCCCTGCGGCGCCCGGATTGCTTGGGCTCTCATCTGGAGTTATACCAAGCCAATTAAGGGTTTCTGATATATAGTCTTCTGCCCTATTCACAGAGCGACTTTGATCTGTGTCCTCAACCCTTAGGACAAACACACCTCTGTATTTTTTGGCGAACAAATAGTTGTATAGCGCTGTGCGGACACCCCCAATGTGTAAGGGACCGGTAGGGCTAGGTGCAAAACGAACGCGTACAGACATAATGATTTGTCAAAGATACAACGACTATTCATCTTTTATTACAACTCTAATTGAATATATTTGCGCCATGAACGCATCGGTAGATTTTACATACCAAACAGATTTTGTGCTTGGCGATGAACAAATGTTTGCGAACTGGCTTATAAAATGCGCAAAGCAATACAGCGCAACGTCCATGGCATTGGTTTATGCTTTCATGGACGACGAAGCCCTGCTCAAACTAAACCTTAAATATCTGAGAAACAGCATGTTAACAGACATCATTACCTTTGACGATACTATTGACAATGACGTTATTGCCAACATTGCCATTTCTTTAACGCGCGTTCGCGAAAACGCAGCTGTGTACCAAGCTGCTTTTGACGAAGAGTTGCTTCGAGTGATGTCTCACGGGCTTTTACATTGTTTGGGATTTGAGGATAAAACTGCCATCCAGCAAACGGAAATGCGAAAAGGAGAGCAGGCATGCATACAACTGTTCCACGTGGAACAAAAAAAGAAGAAGTATGTTTCGTGATCTTTATGATGTAATTGTAGTTGGTGGTGGGCACGCAGGCGCAGAGGCAGCAGCAGCAGCAGCCAACATGGGCAGCAGCACCTTACTCATAACCATGAACCTCCAAAATATTGGACAGATGTCTTGTAATCCGGCCATGGGGGGTATTGCAAAAGGACAGATTGTTAGGGAAATAGACGCCCTTGGCGGATACAGCGGAATTGTTTCAGACGCATCAGCCATTCAATTTAAAATGCTCAACCGCTCTAAGGGCCCTGCCATGTGGAGCCCACGCGTACAATCAGATCGTATGATGTTCTCTCAGCATTGGCGTAACAAACTTGAACAAACAGAACGCCTTGATTTCTATCAGGAAATGGTGACTGATTTGCTTTTTGAGAAAGATAGCATTGCGGGCGTTGTCACCTCACTAGGCATTAAAATCAAAGCGAAGTCTGTGGTGCTAACTAGCGGGACTTTTTTAAATGGCCTCATCCATATTGGGGAAAAACAATTTGGAGGTGGCCGCGCAGGCGAAAGCGCATCTTTTGGTCTTACCGAGCGACTTATTGAGAGAGGCTTCACATCGGGCCGTATGAAAACAGGCACGCCACCAAGAGTGGATGGCCGCTCCTTGGATTA
>DCBE01000056.1 GCA_002313325.1 Flavobacteriaceae bacterium UBA1115 | reverse complement strand
ATGATTATCATCGAACACAACATGGATGTAATCAAGCAGATGGATCACATCATTGACATAGGTCCTGAAGGCGGCGCAAAAGGCGGTAACATCTGTTGCACGGGAACACCTGAGGAAATCGTTAAAAACAAATCTAATCACACCGCTCGTTTTTTACGGCAGGAGTTAAAAACATAAAAATTATGGCAAATACATGGACAGACACGAAATCGAATAACTCATGGTTAACCTTTAAAATCATGGGGGAATTCGTATCGGGTTTTGAACAAATGGGGATGATAAAGCCCTGTGTATCCATATTTGGGTCGGCACGTACAAAACCTAGCGATGGATACTACAAAGAAACCGTCGAAATAGCAGAGAAATTAGTCAAACAAGGCTTTGGTGTCATAACAGGTGGCGGACCTGGGCTTATGGAAGCAGCCAACAAAGGCGCACAACAGGGCGATGGTACTTCTGTCGGACTTGTTATTGAACTGCCGTTTGAACAAGACATAAACCACTACATTGACAAAGATAAACTGATTAATTTTGACTATTTTTTTGTGCGTAAAGTGATGTTTATCAAATATGCACAAGCTTTTGTGGTCATGCCTGGAGGCTTTGGCACCTTAGACGAACTTTTTGAGGCACTAACCCTTATTCAAACAGAAAAAATTAAAAAATTCCCAATCGTATTGTTTGGCTCAGATTTCTGGTCTGGCCTCATCTATTGGATTAAAAACACATTGCTCGACGAATATCACAACATAAGTCCTGAGGATTTGGATTTAATTAAAGTAGTTGACGACGTTGACGAAGCAGTAAAATACATATCCCAATTCCACACCAAACGGAAATTCACACCAAACTTCTAAACATTGCGCTACTTATTTGCCCTATTTTTGCTTTTGCACACTTTTGGACACACCCAAAACGCCTATGACATTACTGTAAAATGGAATGATGAAGCTGCACCGCTGTCCATAACCCAAAACATAACTTGGACTAACAATAGTAATGTGAGTGTTAATACTATTTTTCTTTTAGATTGGAATCATGCTTATTCGTCTGCGCGTAGCCAGCTTGGCTATTTTTTAGCAAATGAATTTGATTATAAACTAATACGTGCCAGCAAGAAAAATCAGGGTTACACTGATATTAAAGAAATTCACACCAATGGTCAAAAACACAAATGGGAAAGGCAGCCACAAAAACGAGAAGCTATTAAAATTACCTTTAATGATGCTATTGCACCAAACACATCCGTTGAATTTACGGTAGTTTATTCAGTAAAACTTCCAGATGCAAGTAAATTTAAGTATGGTATATCCAAAAATAAGTTATTCTCATACCACTGGCATTTGGTATTGGCAAACATAAATAGTGATGGCAGCTGGTCTACAGATACTAATTTTGGTTTTGGCAGACCCAATAGCCCAGAAGCAAAGCTGCGTTATCACTTTGAAACAAATCAAGATTACGATTTAATCCTACCAGCACAACACACAAACGAGGTTTCTCCCCTACTTATGACTAAGAATAACACATATCAAAAAATACCTTTTGGCCGTGCAACATTAATAACAGATATGGTCCCTACCGATGAAACAATCGGGTTCGCATCACATCTAAATAATATTGAAACTTTTTTAAGTCGCAATTTTGAAGATATTGATAAGCAAACTATTTGGGCTCTTGAAGAAGACTATAAGTCTTATTCATTGTTGACGTTAGAGTCTATACCTACATTTTTGAAAGCTTTTGACAAAGCGCAAATTATAGAGTTAAAATTACTCAAAAGCCTATTGCATTGGTATGTATCCCAAAAATACGGGCAGACAGAAGACCAATCGGAATGGCTTGTGGATGGCTTACCTAATTTTTTATGGAATAAATATGTGCAAGAGCAATATCCAAACCTACCAATGGCGGGTGCATTGCGAGATTTGCCAATAATTAATAATTATCACTTTGCACAGGCGCCATATCATCGAAGTTGGGAACTGTCTACCAATGTGTCCACAAATAAAAACAGGGGGCAAGCACTCACTATTGCTAAAAATAAACTAACACGGTACAACAGAAGGATTGCAAATCCGAGCCGTGCCGCTTTAGCGCTAATCTATTTGGATTATTATATTGGCGGTGATACACTTTCTAATACACTAAAAGCCATTCCCAAAGGATCCCTATCAAATACTAGTTTAAAAAAGGAACTTGCCCAAAAAATTGATAAACCGCTAGATTGGTTTTTTGACCATTACATCCATTTGGATAATAATGTAGACTTAAAGATTCAAGGTAAAAAATTGAACTCGGAAATTTCGCGTATCCAAATAAGTAGCACCCAATCAGAAATTGCGATTCCTATCAAAAAAATCCTGACCAACGGCACCCAGCAAACAGAATGGATTTTAAGCAATGATTTGCCCTACGAGCAAGACTATAAAAACGCTGAGATATCGTCGCTGACCATCAATAAAAACCACTACATCCCAGAGCGCCAATTGAACAACAACACCTACCAGCTTGGTAATGGCCTGTTTCGCAACAATTTAAAATTGAGATTCTTGCAGGATATAGCAGAGAGCGGCACCGCGCTATTGCTCTACAGACCTGAGATTGCCTATAATTATTACGACGGATTTTTAGGCGGTATTTCCATAGCAAACAGTAGTATATTAGCCAATACATTTCGCTTTAAGTTTAGCCCACAGTATGGCGTCAAACGAAAACAAATTAGCGGACTTGGCTTTGTAATAGCAGATTTTTATAAGGAAAATAGCAGTCATTATTTAACCCGAATTAATCTATTCGGCTCGTCATATCACTACGCACCTCAATTGCGTTATACCGTATTCACACCTTCTTTGATTTTCTATTATCGCCCGAAAGGGATACAAAATAAACAAAGGTCTTCTTTACGATTCCGGCACGTATCAGTTCGTTTAGATGACCTGCCAGAAGAAGATAAACGCAGGAGCTATGGCGTGAGCTTGGCCAGTTTTGAATCCCGTAAGGGTACGGCATTGGACAATATCTCTTACAAGATTGAAGCACAAATGGCTAGTAACTTTAAAAAGTTGAGTCTTAATGCTGAATACATAACTTACTACGCACCAAACAGAAGGTGGACCATGCGTGTTTTTGCAGGAACATTCCTATCCAACAACGCAAACGACAACTATTATGATTTTAATGTGTCTCGAGTCAACGATTATTTATTTCAATACGACTTATATGGGCGTTCAGAAGCCGAGGGCTTTTTCAGTCAGCAGTACATCAAGGCTGATGGGGCATTACGAACTACAGGCAAGCTAATAAGCGCCAACCAGTGGTTAATGACCGCACAATCAACTACTACCATATGGCGATGGATTGAAAGCTATGCAGAAATTGGGTGGATTAAGAACAGCTATCAAAAACCAGAAACACATTGGGGCACAGGTATAACCTTTAATCTTGTACCAGACTTTTTCGAGGTACATTTCCCAATTTACAATTCGGATGGTGCAGTATTTTCAAATTATGCCTATGCGAAACATATTCGTTTTCAATTGTCCTTGCGCCCAGCATCAATAGCAAAGCTGTTTTCAAGAAGTTGGTTCTAGTAGTTTAACCCTACTTCTATTTTTCCTAAATTTACAGAACTTTATGAAAACTGTTAATCTCGCCTCATCCAAAGGCACCTTCAACGATTTTAAATCAGACGTACTCAACGACTACTATATTGCGTCACTCAGCAGACAGGTGAGCACCTTGGGCAGAAAAGAAGTGCTTTCTGGAAAAGGGAAATTCGGGATTTTTGGTGACGGTAAAGAAATCGCACAAATTGCCATGGCTAAGGTCTTTAAAAATGGAGACCACAGATCTGGATATTATCGAGATCAAACCTTTATGATGTCCATCGGAAGATTAAAACCCAGACACATATTTGCAAGTGTTTATGGACACGCCAACCACATAGCAGAACCCATGTCTTCCGGAAGACAAATGGTAGGGCACTTTAATACCGACACACTCGACAACAAAGGCAATCTGCTGCCGTTGGTGGAAAGAAAAAACGCATTTTCGGACGTTTCCAGTACAGCAGCACAAATGCCACGGCTATTGGGCCTAGCACATGCCTCCAAACTGTTCCGGAAAGTATCATCCATGAAAGACGAAATGCTTTCTGACAAAGGTAATGAAATCGCTTGGGGTACTATTGGAAATGGAAGTACAAGCGAAGGTTTATTCTTTGAAACCCTTAACGCCGCAGGTGTATTGCAAGTTCCCATGATCATCAGTGTTTGGGACGATGGCTATGGCATTTCTGTTGACAATGCATTTCAAACTGTTAAGGAGAGTATTTCAGAAGCCATGCGCGGCATGCAACGCACAGAAGACAAGACTGGTATTGAAATTATTGAGGTTGAAGGCTGGAACTACCCTGCCCTAATTGGAGCCTACACCCGTGCGAGTGAATTGGCACGAAGTGCGCACGTTCCCGTGTTGATACACGTACAAGAACTCACTCAACCACTTGGACACTCTACATCTGGGTCGCACGAGCGCTACAAATCGGAAACGCGGTTGCAATGGGAAAAAGAACATGACTGTAACCTAACATTCAAAAACTGGATATTAGAAAAGAAAATAGCAAACGAGGATGAGCTTGCTGCCATTGAAGAAAAAGCAACAACAGCCGCCAAAAAAGCCAAAACAGCCGCTTGGAAGGCCTATTTATCCCCTATCGATGAAGAACGTCAAGAAGCCAAGCAGTTGGCAGAAGCACTTATTGCAAATGCACAAGAATCTGATAAACTAGCTTCACTTGCCGTTGCACTTTCTAAAAGGAATCTGCCTTACCGCAAACCCATTTATGCAGCTGTTCGTGAATTGTTGTGGCAGACACGTAGCAATCCGACGCCTGCAAGAAAGGCATTGCAGATGTGGTGGCGAAATAAAAAACAAAACACACAAACGCTGTACAGTGACAAACTCTACAACGAATTCGACAATTCCTCAGTAAACATCCCAACAATCCCCGCCAAATATAGCGTAGATACAAGCCTTGTTGATGGACGTATTTTATTGAGAGACAATTTTGAAGCCTTATTGGAACAACACCCCAAGCTTTTGATTTTTGGTGAGGATAGTGGTAAGATTGGGGATGTCAATCAAGGGCTAGAAGGACTTCAAGCGCGCTACGGGGAAGATCGTGTTGCTGATCGTGGGATTCGCGAGGCTACCATTATTGGCGAGGGTATTGGTATGGCATTCCGTGGCTTACGCCCCATTGCTGAAATACAATATTTAGACTATGTGCTTTATGCACTGCAAATCATGAGTGATGATTTAGCAACACTGCACTACCGCACACGTGGTAAACAAAGTGCCCCCTTAATTATACGCACAAGAGGACACCGTTTGGAAGGTATCTGGCATTCGGGCTCACCAATGGGCGGCTTGGTTAGTTTGCTTCGTGGTATGTTTATATTGGTTCCGCGTAACTTCACTCAGGCCAGTGGCATGTACAACACCCTACTTAAAGGTAGGGATCCAGCCTTGGTGATTGAACCGCTCAACGGGTACCGCTTGAAAGAAAAAAGGCCTAAAAACCTAGGTAATTTTACCGTACCAATTGGCATTGCAGAACAGCTACGTACTGGAAATGATATTACAATAGTTTCCTATGGGTCTACACTTAGACTTGTTGAAGAAGCTGCCGATACCTTAGCGCAAATGGGAATAAATTCAGATGTAATTGATATACAATCTTTAATTCCCTTTGATGCCACAAATATCATTGGTGCAAGTGTAGAAAAGACAAACCGACTTTTAATTGTAGATGAAGATGTCCCTGGCGGCGGAACAGCATATATTCTAAGTCAGTTATTGGAGAAGCAATATATTTACCCCCATTTGGATAGTCAACCTTGCCTGCTGACTGCCAAAGAACACCGACCAGCCTATGGTACCGATGGTGATTACTTTTCAAAACCGTCAAAAGAAGATATCATAGAGGCAGCTTATGCCATCATGCACGAGGCAAAACCAATGGATTTTCCACCGCTTTAAGCAATATGACTTAACAGCTCTTGTAGCACCTCTCCTTCAGGTGTGGGAACCGCATCAACGCCCTTTACGGCCAAATCAGCTTTTTTAATTCTTCCTAAAATTGGTACAATTGACTTAAAGGGATAACGCATTGCGGCCTGCTCAATTTCACGTACAAAAAATGGATGTATACCCAAGGCTTTAGCAACCGCATCGGGGTTTTTAGAGGGCAAGCCATGGTAGGTAAGCAATTGAACAAAGTAGTTGTGCAAGCTCCTGATAGTAACTAACAACGGGTGTTGCCGTGGATGACGTCCAAAGAAATGTACAATCTTATAAGCTTTGGCCGTATGGCCATTGCCCAGCGCTTTGCGCAACTCAAAGTTATTGTATTCTTTACTTATGCCTACATGCTGTTCAATATGATCTGCATTGATAGACTCCCCTTGCGTAACAATCAAGCAGAGTTTGTTTATTTGATTGTGGAGTGTACCCAAATCTGCACCCACACTTTCGGCTAAAACTGCAGCAGCCTTAAAGTCAATCTTGCGTTGTTGTTCACGCACACGCTGCTCAATCCAAGCAGGTAGTTTGTCATCGTAGAGTTTTTTAGTTTCAACAATAATTCCATTTTTGGAAATGGCCTTATAGAGCTTTTTTCGTTTGTCTAATTTTTTATTTTTATAACAAATAACCAAAATCGTGGTGGTTTGCGGTTGTGCCGCATAGGCTTCCAGTTTTTCAATGCTACGGCTGAGATCATGGGCTTCACGAACCACAACCAACTGGTGGTCTGACATCATAGGAAAACGCTTACAAACCGATATGATATCTTCTATACTGGTCTCCTTACCATACAATATGGTTTGGTTAAAATCACGCTGTTCTTCGGGTAGTACAGTTTCAATAAGCAACTGACTCAATTGGTCAATAAAAAAAGGTTCATCGCCCATCAAAAAGTAGATGGGTGTAAAATTTAGATCTAAAATAGCACGCTTCGTGCTTGCGAATGCATCCAATTGAAAAATAATTTAGCACTTTTGTGGTCATGCAAGCCTTAGCATTCCCGACTTTTAGCTTTACTACCAAAAGTAGCGAAAAGAAACGCTTTATATTGGATCCGATTCGAAAAAAGTTTGTGTTGCTTACGCCGGAGGAATGGGTGCGCCAACACGTCATTCAGGATTTGATTGACAAGGGCATCAGCAAGACACGCTTGAGCATTGAAAAACAATTTGAGGTCATGGGGAAACAAAAACGTTTTGATGTAGTTGTGGCAGGTGCCAATGCGTCTATTGCATTATTGATAGAGTGTAAAGCACCAGAAGTGCCCATAACGCAGTCAACCTTTGACCAAATTGCCCGTTATCAGCTAGCACTAAACGCCAACTACCTGATGTTGACCAACGGATTACAACATATTTATTGCCAGATAGACTATGAGCAACAGGCCTATCACTTTATACCGGACTTCCCCTCAAAAGTACTTGCCTTATGACAATTGCCATTGCCATATTGAATTACAATGGTGCGGAATTGCTACAACAATTTTTACCCTCCATATTGGCGCACAGCGCAAATGCCAAGGTATATGTTATTGACAACGGATCAACAGACAATTCATTGGCATTAGTTGGAGCAAAATTTCCGATGGTTACAACCATTGCCTTGGATAAAAACGCTGGCTATGCAGGTGGCTACAACAAAGGATTACAACAAATTGACGCCGATGTGGTTTGTTTGTTAAATTCAGATATTAAGGTAACACCTAATTGGCTGCTACCGATTAAGGATTTTTTAAAGGCACATCCTGAGGTGGCTATGGTTCAACCCAAAATCAAGGATTTGGCTAAGCCAGACCATTTTGAGTATGCGGGTGCTGCAGGGGGATATTTGGATATTATGGGACTCCCCTATTGCCGTGGTCGTGTGGGAAGCAAATGCGAAAAAGACAGCGGACAATACGACAACAATATGCAAGTCACATGGGCTAGTGGAGCTTGTTTGGTAGTAAGGAAATCGGTCTTTGACGCCTTAAATGGTTTTGACGCTTCCTTTTTTATGCATTTTGAAGAAATTGATTTGTGCCTACGTGCACAGGCCAAGGGTCATCAGGTTTGGGCTCTGGGTAAAAGTGAAGTATATCACAAGGGTGCTGCCAGTCTTTCTAAAGAAAACCCAAGAAAATTATACTACAACATACGCAACTCTCTGCTAACATATACCAAAACACTACCGCTCATACCCTTGTTATGGGTCTATGTGGCGCGTGGAGCATTTGACACCACTCTCTTATTGTTTTTTATGTTACAACTTAAGTTTGACCATGTATATGCCATCACACGTGCCTACGACGCTTTTTTTGATCGTTTACGAACGACCTTTAGCCAACGTAATCACCAGCTTAATCCAATCAAGCGGTTTTCAGTATTATTGAGCTTTAAAAAAACATAAAGGTTATTTAGCCAAAAACTCAATTATGACAAACCACACCTTTTTTTTAGCGAGTTATAAAAAAGGTTGATTACGATTTACAAATACGCTGCTGTAACGATAGTAAGTAAAACAAAATTTACGCCCGGTTCTTGGCTTCTTTGTTAGGTACCCTACCCTGATTACCCATGCCGTCCATATCTAATACATCAACTGAAACAGCTTGTTCCTTTTTGGCTGCCTTGTGCTGTTTCGAAATGATAGCTATTAAAAAAAAGGTATAGACCAGTACAATACCTAATCCAATAAAAAACATAATGCTATTTGTCATCTTTACGTCTTTGTCTGATGGCAATGGCAAACCCCAAAATGGTAATTGGCCATAGTCCTACGTAAATGCCTTCTAGCTCATTCCCCGTAAACCACAGGTATACAGAGTAAACAAAGCTGATAAAAGCCAAAATAATAGGATAATAAGTGTTAAGAAATTTCATGGACTTTAAAATTTTCTTACCAATTTAGTTATTTTAAAATAAGTCATGCCTCAGCAGCGTATGGGCATAAAAACACCTCTAGTCCAAGATTGTTAAGAAACCAAATGTGCTTTAAAAAATAAAGAGTGTAATTTACTCTGCATCAGGTGCAACGGCCATCATAATGCCCATGGCATCGCCATAATCACCACCATTGATGATAAGCCCGTTATCATTAAAAGTCATATAGTGATAGAACTT
>DCBE01000064.1:2546-3310 GCA_002313325.1 Flavobacteriaceae bacterium UBA1115 | reverse complement strand
CTGCATAGCAAAGTCTTTAAATGCCAGGGTGGGACCATGAAAAAGTTCAAGAAGGAAGTGATTGCTTTCTAGCTGTACAAGTGGTGCGCGCGCAGCATGGCCAAAATCAGCATACGATCTTTGTATGATTTCAAAAAACTCTTCCTCCGAAAAACAGGCCCCCATAAATGGTAGCATGATGCGAAAAGCGATTTCTTCGTAGCTCAATTCAGCCATGCAGCGAATATCTTTTTTTGAAAATTTTGGTATGGATTTCGGTACATAAAGTCCGCCGTCGCGAGCAAGTCCCGTCAGCATAGTGTTTTCAAAATTTAGTTCTGGAGCAGAGCCACGAGTCGAAATATATTTCATTTGTCTTTGCCCTCAATATTTTTCTGTGTGCGCAACAAAAAAGCTATGCTCATAACCAACCAAACAGCAGCAAGTGAAAACCATGTTATTGCGTATTGCAAGTGGTCATTTGGTATCCCCTTCGTGTCAACAGCCAATGGTGTTACTTGTCCATCGCTTGGTGAAATATTTGATGCAACGATCAAGATGGGTTCAGTTCTAAGTGCATCGGCCAGAGCGGAAACATCTCTTGCAAACCAAATGTTGTTTTCAAAATCCGACGCAGGGGTAAAACTGTCTACTTCTTGTGGCCAATGTAAGTTTCCATCAACTGTTTTGAAACTGGAAATTTGCTCTGTTAATTTATCTTCGATTTTTAAGAATCCGCGATCAAGCAAAAGCCTCCTTCCCTCAGACTCGAATGGTGAAATGAT
>DCBE01000064.1:1823-2154 GCA_002313325.1 Flavobacteriaceae bacterium UBA1115 | reverse complement strand
CCATTTGCTTTTACAGGCAAATATTTGTCCTGATCTGGTGATGGATTGAGGGGAACAGAAACAGGTAAAGCGCGCATGCGAGCAGAAATATCATCTAGAATGGTTTGTTTCCAATCCAAGCGGTCAAGTTGCCATTTGCCTAGCGACAAAAGCACAGTTGTACCTGCTAAACCAACAAATATAAAAAATGCTAGCCGTTTCAAAAAACGTCCTCTCCTACCAAGCAAAAAGCGCACAGTTTGCTGCGCGCCTTTAAGATTGTTTTCACATCATTTTCTATTTTTTTTTAGCCTCCCCACACGTAGACGGCTGCAAATAAAAATAGCCATAC
>DCBE01000064.1:0-1501 GCA_002313325.1 Flavobacteriaceae bacterium UBA1115 | reverse complement strand
CCATACTACATCAACGAAATGCCAGTACCATGCAGCAGCTTCAAACCCAAGGTGCGACTGAGCGCTGAAATGACCTCTTAAAACCCGCATCAAGCAAATAAACAAAAATATAGTTCCAACCAAAACATGAAAACCATGAAAACCTGTGGCCATAAAAAAGTTTGCCCCATAAATATTACCTGAAAAGCCAAAGGCTGCATGACTATATTCATATGCCTGAAAAACAGTGAAAAGTGCTCCAAGCGCAATCGCTAGAATAAGGCCCCATTTCATATCCTCTCGATTTTCATCATGCACCAGAGCGTGGTGCGCCCACGTCGCTGCCGCACCTGAGCACAATAAGATTAACGTGTTTATTAATGGTAAGTGCCAAGGATCAAAAGTTTCAATGCCAGCAGGTGGCCATACACTGTCTTGCATAGGGCTCATTTCGCCCATTGGGTATAAAGCATGTTTGAAAAAACTCCAGAACCATGCGGAAAAGAACATAACTTCTGACATTATAAATAGGATAAAGCCATATCTTAGTCCAATAAGTACAACCGGTGTGTGATCGCCTGCATGATTTTCATCGACTGTGTCTGACCACCATCCGTACATTACATAAAGCACGCCTACAAATCCGGCGATGAAAACCCAAGGCCCATTATCATGAAATAACAGTACAGCTCCAAAAAGCATTATAAACCCAAATATTGCCCCTAAAAGAGGATAAATTGATGGATTTAGAATGTGATAGTCATGGTCTTTTTCATGCGCCATATTTTTTCCTCATGAAATTAATTAGTTAACTGAAGTCTCTTCGCCCTCTAGAAGAAAAGCAGTCTCCCCAGACGCCTCAGTTTCATAAAATGTATACGAGAGTGTAAT
Organism: Flavobacteriaceae bacterium UBA1115; assembly: GCA_002313325.1. Lineage (GTDB taxonomy): Bacteria > Bacteroidota > Bacteroidia > Flavobacteriales > Flavobacteriaceae > UBA7446. Next base: position 631 of record DCBE01000064.1, on the reverse strand, counting down.
TACTTTGGCATACTTAGCATCTCTATCGTTAAGTATTTCCGGATCGACATAAAAGCTCACCGGCATTTGCAGCCGTTCCCCTGCGGCTAAAGCCTGATTTTCAAAGCAAAAGCAAGCAATCTTTGTAAAATACGCTCCCGCATCGTAGGGTGTCACATTGTAGCTGGCTGTTCCCACTACAGGTCGATTTGTGGGGTTGTATACTTCATAAAAAGCAAGACCGGTTGCTCCAATATTAATTTCTATTTCTCGCGTAACTGGCTTGAACTCCCAAGGCATTCCTCGCTCAAGTGATGCGTCAAAACGTACTTTTATAGTTTGGTCCAGAATAACATCGGACTCGGTCTTTGATGTTTGTGTCACACCTCCAAAACCAGTGGTACGGCAAAACCAATCATAAAGGGGAACCGAGGCCCAAGCGAGTGAAGCCATTATTAAGACCACACTGGCTGCTTGTAGAGCGGTTCGAGTATTGCGGTCCCTATTCAATGTTTTCAATACCCGCTAGGGCGGAGGCTATGTCGCCTTCGGTTAATTTAACAACTGTCATTCCAAAAATTAGGGCGACAAGAATTGCTAATGTGAAGCCTATTCCAACATTGCGGCCAAAGCGACGCCGGTGTATTTCGTG
>DCBE01000038.1 GCA_002313325.1 Flavobacteriaceae bacterium UBA1115 | reverse complement strand
CAGAAATTAATGATAATAACAGAGCTGATTATATAGTTAGTGGTGGATCAGGAAATACACAAGAAAGGTGGATGGCAAGGATAAATGGAGATGATGGCTCAATAATTTGGAGTCAGGTTTATAATTCAAGCGGAAGCTCATCAATGTTTGATGGTATAAGATCAACTATAATAGCCAATGACGGATATATTTATGGCTCAGGATTCATTGGTGGAGATGAGCCTGATACAATTTTTATTGTTTATGGTGGAAATGCGATGGTGATAAAAGTAAACCCATTAAATGGACAGGAAATTTGGACAGCAATCAATAGTCAAACAGAATATGCTGTCTCAATTGTTGAATCTTCGAATGGAAATCTATTTTACGGATCAACTAATTATGAAGGTAACTTAACTCTAACAAAGTTAAATAATAGTGGTAATGAATTATGGACGCGTAATCTTTCGGGTACAGAGGCAATAATACCTGCTGATTTGGGTATACATAACGACATAATTTATTATGGTGGACATAGGGGAAGAGATGGTAATGGAGAGCCGTTTGACTATTCATCCATCAAAATTGATTTAGAGGCTAATATAATCTGGGCTAAACATTATGCAAATCCAAGAGGATACGATTTAAAATATATAAGAAATGAATTATACGGAATAAAAATATCGGACGAAGGAATTTATTTGTTTGGGGGAACTGGTGATGAAAGTGAGTCATATTCTGCTGTTAATCCCCCTTTTGAGTCTTCAGATATTTGGAACGGATGGGTTTTATTTACTGATTTTAACGGCAATATAATTAGAAGTGATGTTTTTTGCCACGAGGAGGCAAATACTGCGACTGAATATGGAGATTTAACTGAAAACGGATATGTAATATTTAATGACACCGATGCTTTTGGAGATACTGAAGTTGGCATAATGAAGATAATTAATCCAAGTTTAATAAATAGTAGTCATAATGTTTTAAACTCACCAGTTTTTTTTCCGAATCCAACTTCATCTCTATTGTCCTTAAACAGCGATAAAGACCACGATATAGAAGTATACGATATGTTAGGCAACAAGCTAATGGTACTAACAGGTAATTCTATCAATATAGAACACCTGTCTACTGCTAGCTACATTGTAAAAGCAATAAACAAATTAAATAATGAAGAACTAACTTATATGGTGTTAAAAAATTAAACCATAGTCATACCCTGTTCTTTAATTTCGGCTGCTTGAAGTATTTTTTTTATATTTAGGTTGAAGCAAATAAAAAAGGGCATTATAATTCAACTGTATTCCAAAACAGTTATAAAGTAGAAGGGCAAACATAGTCTGATACAGCGATTTTGGCTTCCTTGATTGCCTTAAAACCTCCTGCAACGTCAATTACATTATGGATGCCTCGGCTTTTAAGAATGGAACCCGCAATCACAGAACGATATCCTCCGGCACAATGCACATAAAAGGATTTGTTTACAGGAAATTCGGCCAAATGACGATTGATAAAATCAAGAGGCGTATTTTCTGCAACTGGTATATGTTCTGAACCGAATTCAGATGGCTTGCGTACATCAAAAACATGGATGTCGCCTTTTTCAAGATCCGCTTTAAGTGTTGTCGCCGACACAGAGGCAAGGGTATCTACTTCTTTAGAGGCCTTTTGCCAACGGTCAAAACCACCCGCCAAATAGCCAATTGTATTGTCAAAGCCTACACGTGATAGTCTGGTAACGGCCTCTTCAACGCGATTTTCGTCAGCAACCAACAAAATGGGTTGTTTTGCATCAGCTATAAGCGTACCTGCCCAAGGGGCAAACCCACCATCAAGACCGATAAAAATAGACCGTGGAATATGTCCTACTATAAAATCGTTGTGGTGTCTTACGTCCAAAACAACAGCACCAGTTGCATTGGCTGCAATTTCAAATGCATCTGGTGATAGGGCACGTTTTCCCATTTCAATCACCGCATCCAAATCAGCATATCCCTCCTTGTTCATTTTGACATTGAGCTGGAAATAGTTTGGGGGTGGAAGTAAACCATCCGTGACTTCTTTGACAAAAGTCTCCTTATCCATATCGGCCCGAAGGGCGTAATTCATTTTTTTTTGATTGCCGAGCGTGTCAACCGTTTCTTTCATCATGTTTTTTCCACAGGCCGATCCTGCGCCGTGTGCTGGATAGACAATGACATCGTCAGCGAGCGGCATGATTTTATTGCGTAAGCTATCAAAAAGTGTTCCTGCCAATTGCTCTTGCGTTAGCTCCTTTCCTTTTTGAGCCAGGTCCGGACGGCCCACATCCCCCAAAAAGAGGGTGTCCCCAGTAAAAACAGCGTGGTCTTTTCCGTTGGCATCGCGCAACAAATAGGTGGTGCTTTCCATGGTGTGACCAGGTGTATGTAAGGCTACAATTGTGGCTTCACCTATTTTAAATTCCTGCCCATCGGTGGCAATAAGGGCTTCAAAATTAGGGTTGGCATTTGGGCCAAAAATAATGGGAGCATTCGTTTTTTTAGCAAGGGTTAAATGCCCACTTACAAAGTCGGCATGAAAATGCGTTTCAAACACATATTTAATAGTCGCTCCGTCTCGTTCGGCGCGCTCCAAGTATGGGCTGGTTTCGCGCAGCGGATCAATAACGGCTGCTTCACCATTGCTTTCAATATAGTAAGCACCTTGCGCCAAACAACCCGTGTATAACTGCTCAACTTTCATGCGATTTATGTTATGCTCACAAAAATACAACTTTTGCATGCTTTTTTTTACAAAAATTACCCACTATCTTGCGGTTGAGGCTTCCGCTTGATCTAAGCAGGCTTTTGTAATGTATACATCCCCAAACACATAAGCCGTATGTGTGAATATGCTAAAATGGGGTATTTGTATGAGAAGAGTCAATCTTTTAGACCTGCTTTTTTGGGCTAGGGATGACTGCTATATAACATACTTATGTGTTTCGCCAACGCTACATCAAGCGTAGTAACGGCATTTTGGTCATGGGTACGTAATGAAATCCCGATGCGGTTGTAACTGTTTTCCCAGTCGGGATGGTGGCCTAACTTTTCGGCCATGTCCGCAACCTTTGACATAAAAGCAAAGGCCGTTTTAAAGTCTTTAAATTCCAACTCGGTTTTGATGCATCCTGCATCCCACTGCCAATCAACAGCATGTGTGCCAAGAGCTTCAGCAATATTTGCCGCGGTGTAGTGTTTCATTAGATTTTGCAGCTTATGTATGCGCCACAGCATTGTGGCGACTTAATTTTACCCTCACACGAAGGGCATTGCGAAATTTGTACATCACTGTCATCGTATAGCGACAGATGACCGTTCACAAATGGCATGTCGTATTTCGCACAAGATGCGTCAACCGACATACCATGTTGATTGAGTGCGTATGTTGCCATGATTATTGTTTATATAAATATACAATTTCAAGAAACACCATCTAAGCAAAATATATGGTAAATTTGTAGACCTATGAAAAAGATTGTTATTATTGGTTCTGGATTTTCTTCTTTATCCGCTGCCTGCTATTTGGCGAAAAAGGGACACCAAGTACAAGTCCTTGAAAAAAACGACTCCCTAGGCGGCCGCGCCCGACAGTTTAAAAAAGACGGTTTTACTTTTGACATGGGGCCATCGTGGTATTGGATGCCCGATGTATTTGAATCTTTTTTTGGTGACTTCGGCAAACAAGTATCCGACTATTACACACTCGATCGTTTGTCGCCTGGCTACCAAGTAGTTTTTGGCAAAGATGATCTGTTTCCTGTAGAGGATAGCATTGCTAAAATTGCCGCTCGCTTTGAGGAAATCGAAGCCGGAAGCGGGGCGAAGCTTACACGATTTTTAGAAAAGGCACGAATCAATTACGACACAGCCGTCAAGGATTTGGTGTATCGCCCAGGCGTATCGCCACTAGAATTGGTAACACCACAAACCGTCAAAAAAGTGGTCTTGTTTTTTACCAATATTAGAGGTCAAGTGGAAAAGCAATTTAAAAATCAAAAACTACGTTCCTTGTTGCAGTTTCCCGTATTGTTTTTGGGGGCCAAACCCGAAAGCACTCCTGCCTTCTACAACTTTATGAATTATGCCGATTTTGGCTTGGGCACTTGGCACCCCAAGGGCGGTATGTACCAAATTGTGGATGGCATGGTAACCTTGGGGAAATCGCTAGGCGTAAGCTATCACACCGACCATGGCGTAGATAAAATTTTACTTCAGAATGGCAAAGCCAGTGGCGTTCGTACTGGGAAAGGAATAATTGAAGCCGATGTTGTCATTTCAGGAGCGGACTACCACCACACCGAAACCTTATTGCCCAAAGAAAAGCGCGCCTATAGCGAGGCATATTGGGATAAAAAAACATTCGCGCCTTCTTCTTTGTTGTTCTATATAGGCTTGGATAAAAAACTCGATACGCTGGCGCATCACAACCTCTTTTTCGATGTTGATTTTGACGCCCATGCCGGGAGTATTTACGACACCCCCGAATGGCCAGACGAGCCTCTGTTTTATGTCAACCTGCCTTCGCAAAGCGACCCACTAATGGCGCCCAAAGGAAAAGAAGCTTGCTTTATTTTAATTCCCATAGCACCCAATCTAAAGGACACGCCTGAGCTGCGTGAAAAGTATTGTGACGCGGTACTTAACCGAATGGAAGCGTTGACCGATACCGAAATAAAATCACATATTCTATTCAACGAATCGTTTTGTGTCAAAGATTTCAAAGAGGTATATAATTCTTACAAAGGCAATGCCTATGGGTTGGCCAATACCTTGTTGCAGACCGCATTCTTAAGACCCAAAATGAAGAGTAAAACCATTGATGGACTGTATTTTACGGGCCAACTTACCGTTCCTGGCCCAGGAGTTCCGCCCGCACTAATCTCGGGTAAAATAGTAGCTGATTTTATTGAATGAAAATTCTATATGCAGTTCAGGCTACGGGAAACGGACATATTTGTCGCGCACAAAAATTAGTTCCTGCTGTAAGGCAATTTGCCGATGTGGATGTACTTACCAGCGGCACAGCAGCTGAAATTAGCCTTGGTTTTCCAGTCAAATACCATTATAGAGGCTTTGGTTTTGTTTTTGGTACGCAAGGCGGTATCCAATGGTCGCAAACTATTTTTAGAAACAAGCCCATTCGCTTATGTCTCGACATAGTGACAGTTCCAGTGACCCAATACGATCTTGTTATAAACGACTTTGAACCGGTAACCGCTTGGGCCTGCAAGCGAAAAAAGGTGCCTTGCATTGCTATGAGCCATCATTATGCATTGCTTGCTGAGGTGCCAAAGCCGCCACGAGTTCCTGCCATCATTCGTTGGGTTCTAAACCATTACGCACCTGTCCAAATGGGTGTGGGGTTTCACTTCAAGCGATATGCCCCACATATTTTTTCCCCAATCATACGCGATGCAGTAAGAAATCAAAAAACGAGCAAGGAAAATAGCTACACCGTTTACTTGCCCGCTTATGCGGACAGCTATATCTGTTCAATCCTCACCCAAATTCCTCAAACCCAATGGGAGGTATTTTCAAAGCATTGTACCAAAGCCTATTCGTTGGAAAATGTAAACGTACAACCGCCCAGCGGAACAGCCTTCCAAGAAAGTATGGCAAGGGCAACTGGCGTATTGTGTGGCGCAGGTTTTGAAACACCTGCCGAGGCCTTGTTTTTAAAGAAAAAACTCTTGATTATTCCAATGCGCGATCAGCACGAGCAGCACTATAACGCAGCTGCCTTGGCAGACCTCGACATTCCTGTATTGTCCAAACTTTCCAAGCACTCCGTTCCAAAACTAGCTGCTTGGGTAAACGATACTGCTGTACCAAACATTGATTTTCCAGATGACACCAATGCAGCCATTGATTATCTTTTGAGTCTCGCAGCAGCAAAATAATATAACCCTAATTTTGAAAAAAAAGAAATGAAAACAATCTTTCACTCAGCCGATTCTAGAGGAAGCGCCGATCACGGTTGGCTTCAAGCCAAACATAGCTTTAACTTTGCCGGCTGGTTTAATCCCGAACGCATGCAGTTTGGTGCGCTTCGTGTGCTCAACGATGATACCGTTAAAGGCGGTATGGGCTTTGGCACCCATCCGCACGATAATATGGAAATCATCACCATTCCCCTAAAAGGCGATTTGGAACACAAAGACAGCATGGGCAATGTCGAGGTGATTCGAGAAGGGGAGATACAAGTAATGAGTGCAGGTAGTGGCGTGTATCATTCCGAGTACAACAAAAACGCTGATAGAGAAATCAATTTGTTACAATTGTGGATTTATCCCAACAAGCGAAATGTGACCCCGCGCTACGATCAAATCCCCATTGATAGCCTTCACATAAAAAACGAGCCATTTCAAATTCTATCCCCAAATCCCCAAGACCAGGGCGTTTGGATTCATCAAAATGCTTGGTTTCACATGCTTGATTTGGAAGCAGAGAATGCGACTTACTACGACCTAAAATCGGAAGGTAACGGCGTTTATGCGTTTGTCATAGCAGGTGAAGTAGAAATAGGAGAGCACGTACTTGGAAAAGGCGATGCTTTGGCTATTTCGGAAATCGCTACATTTGAGATTAACGCACATCAAGACACCCAAGTCTTATTGATCGAAGTGCCCATGGTGGTGGATTAAAACGCTACAAATGAAAAAACAAAACCTTACGCTTTTTGGTATGACCTGCACAGGCTGTGAAGCAGCTGTTGTTACTGCTGCGCTTGAAATAGAAGGCGTATCCAAGGCAATAGCCGATCATAAAAAAGACAGATTAACAATATGGACCCAAACACCTGTTTCAACTGTAGCTCTTAAAGCTGCATTCCCTAAAAAATATGTGCTTATGGATGATGTATTAGCGCAAGTACCATCCAAGCTAAAGCAACTCTTTCCCCTTTTTCTGATTTTTGGATTTATCATTGATACAACTGTTTTGATTCATTGGCCTAAGTGGAACATGACAGCCATGATGCATGATTTTATGGGCATTTTCTTTATGGTATTTTCATTTTTTAAGTTATTGGATATAAAGGGATTCCAAGCCAGTTTTAGGATGTATGACCCACTGGCCGCTGGATGGCCAGTTTATGGATTTATTTATCCTTTTATAGAATTTGCCTTGGGTGTGTGCTATATCCGAGACTTTGTTCCTCAATGGATTTTATGGATTACCATTTTTATACTGGGGCTAACCACCACAGGAGTGGTTCGTGTATTGATTCAAAAAAGGCAAATGCAATGTGCCTGCTTGGGGAGCGTGCTTAAGCTTCCCATGACCGAAGCCACCTTAATTGAAAATGCCGTTATGATTGTGATGACTGGGAGTTTGTTGCTATAATTGTCCAACGAACACCTCCAAGGTTTCATTAAAAGCAGCAAGATGCGTTGCTTCGACAATTCCTTTTTCTTCATCAAAGGTTTCCTTGTATGAAGGCAGTGCAAAACATGGAATATTAGGCATGTCTCTTGATAGCCGTAAATGGGCAAGCTCTAGCACGGTCTTTCCGCCACGCGCGCCTGTTGAGGTGGACAATAGAAACATGGGTTTGCCACACCAAATGGGTTTCTCGAGTATTGAAATCCAGTCAAAAATATTTTTAAAAGCAGTGGTGTAGGCACCGTTATGTTCGGCAAATGATATGATAATGCCATCACTATCTTGCAATGCAGCCTTAAAGGCATGTGCCTTTTCTGGAATGCCTTCTTTTTCACGATCGGTGCTGTAGAGTGGCATTTCATAATCGTTTAAATCCAACAAATTAATGTGAGCATTGGGCACTTGCTGGGCAGCAAAGTGTGCAAGTTTTCGATTGATGGAGTTTTTGCTCGAACTGGCGCCAAAGGCAACTATATTAGGCATAGCTTATTTTTGGCTAAGATAGGCAACTATAAAAAGGTGCCGAAATAGTTTACTTTATTGAACTCTAATTTTAGCCAAGAAAGCATTGAAAGTTGTTGTTTTTTCGGACGTAATCCAAAAGGTTTTGGCATCTATAATGCTTATTGCTTCAATTTGTGCCCCATTAAAATTAAGCTCATATTGAGAGATATTTGCATCCGCTATAGCAGACAGCGAGAAGTTGTCGATCACATATAAATACTGGTTATCGTCTCTTCTATACCCTGTCAGCACCAAGGTTTTATTCTCTTGTTGGTAATCAGCTCCTGTTATCAGCGATCCAACAGCTAAAGATCCCATTTTTGTTGCAGGCCCTCCTGAGGGCGAGATCACATAAACCTCTGAAGTAAGCATACTCCGATTTTTGGTAAAAACTACTATTTTATTTTCGGCAATGACAATGCCTTCCGCATCAAAGTGAGTGTCCTGTTGAAAGTCAAAATTATCTTGTTCTGGGTAATGAAAGGGAATGGAATCTAAAGTGGTAGCACCTCCATTGCTTAAGTCTATTTCCAGAAGGTATAGGTTTTTTCGGGTTCCGAAATTATTTCCCATATCAGCAACAAGCATATTGCCGTTGACAACTGTCATGTCTTCCCAGTCAATGTTGGTTTTGGTGGTGTCTTTTTTGTCTAGGAGTGCCCCTTTGTTGCTTATGGCGTATAGCGCAGCCTCGTTCCCAGAATCGTTTAGGGTCCATAGCGTATCATTGATTAAAGCAAGTCCTGAGGTTTCTTCGAGGATATCAGGGAGGGTGTATTTTTCTACGGTCTTAACGATACTCTCTTCATTATTAGAATTGTTTGGTGATTGGCAGCCAATGAGTGTGCTTAAGAATAAAAAAACAAAAAGTATTCTCATAGAATTAAGTGCGGTTGAATATCCGTCCAATTTACGTATTTAAAATTTTGCAATTCGTTATTTCAACCGCACGGAAACTTTAAGGCATTAATAATTGACATTTCACAATAACCACTATCTTTAACACATGAGGCAACATGTGGTTTTAAGTTTTTTTTCTTTCGATAAAAACAAGTTTTGGGCATTCGCCCAAATGCAACGTGCCATCCCACAATTACAACAGCAGCCGGGCATACAGTTTTTCAGAACCCTTGGTACAGGTGCTGGTTTGGGCTTTAGCCTATGGCCCGACTTTTCAACCTATGCACTGCTTACCATTTGGGAGTCTGAAGCCGCGGCCACAACTTTTTTGAACACAAGCGCGCTAATGGAAACCCATGTGTCCAAATCAGCATCCCAAAAACATTTTTCACTACACACCCTACAAAGTCACGGTCTTTGGGGAAAATCAAACCCATTTACAGCTGAAAAAAGGGATTTGCATGATGACGAAAAAATAGGCATAATTACCAGAGCTACGCTTAGGCCTAGCCGCTTGCTGGAATTTTGGCGGGAAGTACCTGCGGCTTCGAAAGCAATACAAAACGCCAAAGGTGTGTTGTGGTACAAAGGGGTTGGCGAGTGGCCCCTAATACAACAGGCTACCTTTAGTTTGTGGAATAGTTTAGAAGAAGTAAAAGACTTTGCCTACAAAAGTACCCACCATGCTGCGATTGTCAAAAAAACACGTAAACGAAATTGGTATAAAGAAGATTTATTTGCACGCTTTGCCGTGCGTTCATTGCATTTAAAAGATGACTAAAGCAATTGTAATTGGTGCTGGCGTTGGCGGATTGGCAACAGCCATCCGTTTGGCCAAAAAAGGCTATGCCGTTGAGGTTTTTGAAGCCAATGACTATGTGGGCGGAAAGCTATCCACCTTTAATCTTGGGGATTACCGCTTTGATGCAGGCCCATCATTATTTACCATGCCCCAGTTTGTAGATGCCCTTTTTGAACTATGTGATGAAAAGCCAGCTGATGTTTTTCAGTATTCGCGAAAAGAAGTGGCATGCCGTTATTTTTGGGAAGACGGTAAACGTCTCACAGCCTATGGCGATACAAATCGTTTTGTGAAGGAAGTGGAAGATAAACTAGCTGTTCCTGCCGCTACACTTAAGCGTTATTTGTCAAAAGCAAAAAAGAAATTTGACCGTACCCGCAGTCTGTTTTTGGAGCACTCCTTACACAAGTGGCAAACCTATTTGCGCAAGGAAACGCTGATAGGTATTGCCAATTATTTCTCATTTGAAATAGACACTTCCTTAAACCGTGTGAATACGGCTCAGCTCAAAGAATCCCATTTGGTGCAATTCTACAACCGCTTTGCTACCTATAACGGTTCAAATCCGCACAAAACACCCGGTATGATGACCTTGGTGCAGCATCTTGAACAGCACTATGGCACCTATATTCCCAAAAAGGGAATGGGCGATATTAGTGCTTCGCTATATGCACTTGCCAAACGCATGGGTGTTAGCTTTTATTTAAGTAGTCCTGTGACTGAAATCCTGATTGAAAACAAAAAGGCAGTTGGAGTTCGTATAAAAGAGGAAACCCACGCTGCTGATTTGGTGGTATCTAACATGGACATCGTACCTACGTACAGGAAGCTACTTCCAAACCAAAAACAACCCGAAAAAATCCTCTCACAAGAGCGCTCAAGTTCTGCGGTTATTTTTTATTGGGGTATCTCGAAATCCTTTCCACAACTCGACTTACACAACATCTTTTTTTCTGATGATTATAAGCAAGAGTTTGATGCCATATTCAAAACCAAAACGCTTTATCATGACCCGACTGTTTACGTAAACATTACATCAAAAGACGTTCCTGCCGATGCTCCAGTAGGCAAAGAAAACTGGTTTGTGATGATCAATGCGCCCCACAACACAGGGCAAGACTGGACTGCTATGACGCAACAGTTACGCGCATGGGTAATTGCCAAACTAAACCGTAATCTCGATTCCGACATTGCTTCGCTAATTGAAGAGGAGTGGGTGATGACACCAGAAATAATAGCGCAGCGTACGCAATCTTATTTAGGTGCCCTCTATGGTGCCTCGTCCAATGATAAAATGGCTGCTTTTTTGCGGCACCCCAATTTTTCTCGTGAAATATCAAACATGTATTTTTGTGGAGGAAGTGTACATCCAGGAGGAGGGATTCCCTTATGTTTGTTGTCGGCAAAGATTGTAAGCGATTTAATTCCAACGCCATGAAAGATTACCTAATTCCAGTCACAAACACTACCAAAATATCGGTTGGTCTTATCTGGCTGTTCCATATTTCAGGCCTTTTAGGAATTCTTTTTATTGATCAGGAGTTGTTTTTAGAGACGACGCCGATAAACTTATTTGTAACCTTTATCATGCTATTTGTCAACCAACCACAAATGGACAAAGGCGTGGCTTTGGCTGCGGGGTTTGCTTTTATTGTGGGTTTTGCTGTGGAGTTTTTAGGGGTCAATTACGGACTTATTTTTGGGGAGTATGCCTATGGCAACAATTTGGGTTTAAAAGTAGGCGGCGTGCCATTACTGATAGGAGCCAACTGGGTTATGCTAACCTTTATAACAGGCGCTGTGGCTACAATATTTTTTAACACATCTGCTATTAAAGCGGCTGCATTCGGCGCATTTCTTATGGTACTTATCGATTTGGTGATAGAGCCTGTAGCCCCAAAGTTTGATTTTTGGGAGTTTGCGGGTGTTACGGCTCCTTTGTCTAACTACATTGGATGGTTTTTGGTTGCCTTTCCCATACAATGG
>DCBE01000037.1:2032-20730 GCA_002313325.1 Flavobacteriaceae bacterium UBA1115 | reverse complement strand
CTGACAAAATGTCGTTTGGCCACTTGATGCGCAATTCAGGAATTTTTAGCGGTGCAAGGGTTTCCACAATGGCCAGGCACACTTGTTTGTTTAGGTTAAATGTGTTGTTTTGATGACGGGCTGTATTACCTGCATAGACTGAGCCCGTCAGGTTTAAATTAGCTTCTGAAAGCCATTTTGTTCCCATCCTTCCGCGGCCTTCGGTTTGGTGTTCCGCCCAAACCGCTATGCTTTCATGTGCTTTGCTTTGCTGAACCCACTGCTTTAAAAAGTTGTTGGTGGAGCGGGTGGCACTAAGTTTGATTATTAGCATATACAAAAGTATGCGTTTTGTAAAGTAATTTTGCAAATAACAATTACATTTACACAGACAAGTATTGCATGACAAAGAAAAAAAATACGGATACGCTTCTTACTCACATAATTGAAGGAATTGAAGAGGTAAAAGGAGAGGACATCAACGTTCTAGATTTACGTGAAATAGAAAACAACGTATGCAAGTATTTTGTATTATGTTCAGGCAACTCCAATACACAAGTTCGTGCCATTTCTGGAGCCGTTCAAAAACTGGTAAGCAAAGCCATTCAGGAAAAGCCATGGCATGTTGAGGGGCTTGAGACAAATGAATGGATATTGATGGATTTTGTGGATATTGTTGTGCATATTTTTCAAAAACAAACACGTTCTCACTACGACATTGAGTCGCTTTGGGGCGATGCCAAGCAAACGCTAATAGAGTCAAAATACTAAAAAATGGCCAAAAAAGAAAAAACACCACCTAAAAAATCAGCCATAAATTCCTACTGGCTTTATGCGAGTATCATAATTTTCTTTATTGGTATGTCATTTTTTGGCGGCAGCAACAGTATGTCTAACGACCAAAAAATTAATATCTCAACCTTTGAAAACTACCTCAACAATGGCGAAGTAAGCAAGGTTATTGTTGTCAATAAAAAGACCGCACAAGTGACCATAACGGAAACTGCACTTACAGAAACTAAACACAGTAAGGCCACTAAAAAGGACTTACTGGGTCGAAAAAACAGCAGTGGTCCGCACTACCAATTTGAGGTAGGTAACCTTGAGCTATTCCAAAAGAAGTTGGAAGCCGCTGAAGAAAAAGGCATTTCCTTTACTTATGAATTTGAAACGGTTGAAAGCCGTTGGCTGGATGTATTACTTGGCTTTTTACCACTTATACTAATCATTGCCGTGTGGTTGTTTATCGTGCGACGCATGTCTGGAGGCGGTGCTGGAGGCGGTGGCGCACAAATATTCAATATTGGCAAATCTAAAGCCAAACTATTTGATGAAAAAACAGATGTCAAAATAACATTTAAAGACGTTGCAGGCTTAGAAGGTGCCAAAGAAGAAGTTCAAGAGATTGTAGATTTTCTAAAAAACCCATCCAAGTATACCGTTTTGGGTGGGAAAATCCCGAAAGGTGCCTTATTGGTAGGACCACCTGGCACTGGAAAAACCTTACTGGCCAAGGCTGTTGCAGGCGAGGCCAAAGTACCTTTCTTTTCGTTGTCTGGCTCTGATTTTGTTGAAATGTTTGTGGGCGTAGGTGCGTCGCGTGTGCGTGATTTATTTAAGCAAGCAAAAGACAAATCACCAGCCATCATATTTATTGATGAAATTGATGCTATTGGACGCGCAAGAGGGAAAAATAACATTACGGGTTCGAATGATGAACGTGAAAATACGCTCAACCAGCTACTTACCGAAATGGACGGCTTTGGCACCAACACTAATGTGATTGTTATTGCCGCCACCAACCGTGCCGATGTATTAGACAAGGCATTAATGCGTGCGGGACGATTTGATCGACAGATTTATGTTGACCTTCCCGATTTAAATGAACGTAAAGAAATTTTTAAAGTACACCTAAAGCCATTGAAGGCAGATACCAAACTAGATATTGATTTTTTAGCCAAACAAACCCCGGGCTTTTCTGGAGCCGACATTGCCAACGCATGTAATGAGTCGGCATTGATTGCGGCCAGAAAAAACAAGAAAAAAGTAGGGCGTCAAGATTTCTTGGATGCTGTAGATCGTATTGTTGGCGGACTTGAAAAGAAAAGTAAAATTATCACGCCAGAAGAAAAGAAGACTATCGCTTTTCACGAAGCAGGTCACGCTACCGTTAGTTGGATGCTCGAACACGCTGCACCACTTGTTAAGGTTACTATTGTGCCCAGAGGACAATCCTTAGGAGCGGCTTGGTATTTGCCCGAAGAAAGACAAATAGTTCGCACAGAACAAATGTTAGATGAAATGTGTGCAACCCTTGGTGGCAGGGCCGCTGAAAATATCATATTTGATAAAATTTCAACAGGTGCATTAAGCGACTTGGTAAAAGTAACCCAACAGGCCAGAGCCATGGTAACGATTTACGGTTTAAACAATAAGATTGGGAACATTACCTATTATCAAACTAGCGATAGCGAGTATGGCTTTACCAAGCCGTATTCGGAAGAAACAGCTAAAATAATTGACTCGGAGATTTCTGAAATTGTTGAAAAAGAATACAATCGGGCCATACAACTACTTAAAAAACACAAAAACAAGCTAACAGAACTTGCAGAGTACCTGCTGGATAAAGAAGTCATTTTTAAGGACGATCTGGAGCGTATTTTTGGCAAGCGACCCTTTGAAAAACAAGTGCCTGAAGTACCAAAAGCTGCAACCAAGCTAAAAGTAGCGGCCAAGCCAAAAGCAGCGTCTAAAAAGACCGTAAAAACAGCCAAGGCTAAAGATTCAACAAAAACAAATGATGCCAACTAATTCACGATTTGTTACCTTTGTGTAACAACCCTAATGCGTGAGTAAGTTCTGGTCAAATATTTTTGGAAAAAAAACGGCTCCCAAAGGAAAGGTCATTGAGGAAGAACGGGGGCCACACATGCCACCCAAAGAACTTCCAATCGAACAAACATTTGCAAAAAAGTTCACGGCTTGTGGGGGGAAGTTTGTCTATTGTGAAAATTTACAAGATGCAAAAGATGCCTATATTTCTATCGTAAATGAATACCCCACCGAAATACGAGAGTTGTTTTGTTTAGAGCCTGTTCTAGCAAAAAAAATAGACGCTGTCATTACACTTACTAAAACTAATCTCAACGCAAAGGTCATGCTTTGCAGCTGCGAATCTTTAGTAGCTCACGATGGAAGTATTGTGGTCTGCGAACGTCAATTGGGTTCCAACAAATTAGTAGATTTGCCTGAAACATTATTGATTCTTGCTGGCACAAGGCAGTTTTCGAAAACCGTTTCTGAAGGTTTGAAAAGTATCAAACATCGCTATGCCGACAATATTCCGTTAAATATCACCTCAATAAAGCAATTTAAAACAGACGTGATGAGCGACGAAAACTACATGAACTATGGCAGTAGTGTTAAGGAAGTGTACTTACTTTTACTTGAAGATTTTTCATGAATTTTTTAATTCGTTCTTTAACTTCTTTTATTTATGTTGGGTTGCTCTTAGGCAGCCTTTACATAGATGCTACTTTTTTTACTGCGATACTTTTTCTAATGGCAATTATAGCGCAGTGGGAACTTCAAACAATTACCAAAAAAAAAATTGTTTTAAGTTACCTTTTCTTTCCCTTTGCATATTTTGCATTTCAACTGAACCCCGAATACTATCCTTATCTAGTTGACGTAGCAGTTGTTGGGTGTTTGGGAATGTTGAGTTTTTTTAGCAATTCAAAGCAGTTGCGCTATAGCAAAGCAGCTGTGTATTATTTGGGCTTATTTCAAATTTGCATACCATTGCTCTTAATCGCTCAGTTAGGAAAATCCAATCCCATGTATGTGTTGTATTTTTTTGGTATTATATGGCTAAGCGATACTGGCGCATATGTAATTGGTTCATTGTTTGGAAAACGAAAACTAGCGCCCAAAATTTCACCCAATAAAACAATTGAAGGAAGCCTAGGCGGAGTCCTTGTTGGTACGGCAGCTCTATTGTTTGCCGCTGACATAGACAGTTTCCAATACAGTTGGGTCCTGATTCTAGTGGTGACTGCCATATTAGGGACATTAGGTGATTTGATACAATCGAAAATAAAACGGGTTTGTGGCGTCAAGGACAGCGGAAATATTTTGCCAGGACATGGCGGAATTTACGACCGCATCGACAGTTCAATATTGGCTGCACCGATATATATATTATTGTTGAATTTATTTGCTTATGTTTCATAAAGAAGGCTTTACCATAATCATCGTAAGTTTTGTGCTCATAGCTATGGCTGCATTATTGGCGGAGCAGTTTATAGGCCTTAAGTGGTCGCGTATCGCACTCCAACTTACATTGCTTGTTATTCTGGTATTGATACTGCAGTTTTTCAGAAATCCCGATCGACCGCCACTTGCACTTGAAGACGCAGTTGTGTCACCTGTAGATGGAAAAGTGGTTATCGTAAAAGAAGTTGAGGAATTCGAATATTTTAATGGCAAAAGACTACAGGTATCTATTTTTATGTCTCCCTTAAATGTACACGTAACCCGTTATCCTGTTTCTGGCAAGGTTGTGCTTAGCAAATACCACCCTGGCAAATACCTTGTTGCCTGGCATCCGAAATCATCAACCTTAAATGAAAGAACCACCATTGTGGTTGATAACCCAACTTATGGCGAAGTGCTTTATCGTCAAATTGCAGGAGCAGTAGCTAGACGTATTGTGAACTATGCCGAAGAAGGACAAGTGGTCACGCAAGGAACAGATGCTGGTTTTATCAAATTTGGATCAAGAGTTGACGTATTCCTACCCATCGAAATGCCCGTACTTGTTAAAAAAGGGCAAGTCGTAAAAGGGGGTGTGACGCTTATTGCGTCAAAAAATTAAAGCGCTGAAAGTCGTGCTTTAAGCGCCGCTATTTTGGTTTGCGCATCCTCCGCTTTCTTTCGTTCTATTACCACAACTTGTTCAGGTGCAAACGAAACAAAACTCTCGTTTGTTAACTTTTTTTCCACTGAACGCAAGAACCCTTCTAGATAAGCAAGTTCTTCTTCTATCTTATTGCGCTCCTCCTCAATATTAGAATCAGTAACAGGTACATAATACTCATGTGCGTTTACCCTAAATGAAATTGCTTGCTCCGGTGCTTTTGCCGATGTATCCCAAGTTTGAATATTTACCAACTTCTCAACTATAGGTCTTAGTGAAATATTGTCATGGGTAGTTTCCATCAAGTCCAACGGCTCTTTAAAAGAAATGTTTTGCTCTTTGCGAAGAGTTCGCAATTGTGCGACTAAGGCCGCTGTGTGATCAAATTGGTCTAAAATAGCTGTATCAACTATTTTTAGGGTTGGCCAATCCGAAACAATCAAGGCTTCGTCCATGGCACGGTCTTTAAGCGCATGCCATAGTTCCTCTGTCAGAAAGGGCATGATGGGGTGCAAAAGGCGTAAGTTATCTTCAAAAAGCATACATACTTTTGCATAGGTCTCGTGATCTATTCTCGTATTGTAAGCCGGCTTAACGATTTCCAAAAGCCAAGAACAGAAGTCGTCCCAAATAAGCTTATACGTGGACATTAAGGCATCAGAGATACGGTACTTGCTAAAGTGGTCATCAATGGTAGCCAATGTTTTTTGAAACTTGGCTGAGTACCAGTCAATACCTGCAGCTGCAGTTGCACATGTTTCTAAGGTTTTGTCTACCTCCCATTGTTGTATCAATCGGAAAGCATTCCAAATTTTATTGGCAAAGTTTTTTCCTTGTTGACATAAATTTTCGTCAAACAACAGATCATTCCCTGCCGCCGCACTTAAAAGTAAGCCCACGCGTACGCCGTCGGCACCGTAGGTTTCCATAAGTTTAATCGCATCGGGAGAGTTGCCGAGTTGCTTGGACATTTTTCTTCCTTGCCCATCTCGAACAAGTCCTGTGAAGTAAACATGGGAAAATGGTTTTTCGTCGCGTAAGGCATAGCCAGACATGATCATTCTTGCTACCCAAAAGAAAAGAATATCAGGGCCAGTAACCAATTCCTGCGTGGGATAGTAGTAAGAAATTTCTTTATTGTCAGGTTCCAACACACCATTAAAAACCGATATGGGCCATAGCCATGAAGAAAACCACGTATCAAGCACATCTGGGTCTTGATGTAGGTCATCTAACGTCAGTGCTGTATTACCACTGTCGGCCTTTGCTTTTTCAAGGGCTGCCAATTTGGTGTCAGCTACCACCAAATGTTCTCTGTTGGGACCATAGTAATACGCCGGGATTTGGTGTCCCCACCACAGCTGTCTTGAGATATTCCAGTCTCGAATATTATTCATCCAGTGGCGATAGGTGTTGATAAACTTTTTTGGCACCAATTGTACATCGTTATTTTCAACTGCGTCAATGGCTGGTTTGGCTAAATCTGCCATTTTCAAGAACCATTGATCAGACAAACGAGGCTCTATAACGGCCTTTGTTCTTTCCGAAACACCAACCTTGTGTACATGAGGGGTTACTTTTACCAGAGCACCAGCGGCCTCTAACTCTTTTACCACGGCTTTTCGTACCTCAAACCTGTCTTTGCCTTGGTAATGCAAGCCCTGATGGTTGAGCGTGGCATCGGGGTTAAAAATATCAACAACATCCAATTTGTACTTTTCACCTAAGGCCTTGTCATTTTCATCATGCGCTGGGGTCACTTTCAAACAGCCTGTTCCTAACTCTAAACTGACATATGCATCTTTTATGATTGGCACAACTCGATTAACAATCGGTACTATGGCTTTTTTACCATGCAATGCTAGATAACGTTCGTCTTCCGGATTGATGGCAACAGCAGTGTCACCAAAAAGTGTTTCAGGTCTTGTTGTGGCTAAAACTACTTTTTCGCCGCTGCCTTCAATGGCATAGGCAATGTGGTAAAGATTTCCTTGTCGCTCCTCGTAAATTACCTCCTCGTCTGAAAGTGTAGTTTGTGCCTCGGGATCCCAATGCACCATGCGAAAACCACGGTAAATCATTCCTTTGTTATACAAGTCAACAAATACCTTAATGACAGAAGCAGACATTTCAGGGTCGAGAGTGAATTTAACGCGATCCCAATCACATGTGCACCCTAATTTTTTTAATTGATCGAGAATAATACCTTCGTGTTCATTTGTCCATTTCCAGGCGTGTTCTAAAAAAACTTCTCTTCCAATTTCATTCTTGTCTATGCCTTGGCTTTTGAGCTTGTTTACCACTTTTGCTTCTGTCGCAATAGAGGCATGATCGGTACCTGGCACCCAACAAGCGTTGTATCCTCGCATTCGCGCGCGACGAATCAATACATCTTGAAGTGTATTGTTCATCAAATGTCCCATGTGCAGAGCACCCGTCACGTTTGGTGGAGGAATCACTATTGTGTAGGGTTCGCGGGAGTCTGGTGTAGAACGAAAATAATTATTCGCTGTCCAGTAGTCATACCACTTTTGCTCTACGTCTTTTGGTGTGAATTTTGATGATATGGACATGCGTTAGTACTTATTGTTAGCAAATGTAGGCATCGATTAGTGAAATTGAAAGCCCTAATTTTGCACAATTGGCACGAATGCTTATTTTAGTAAAACCAAATTTATCGTCATGAAGAGAATATGTATATTTTTTTTCACTGTTGCATTAGGTTTAACAGCTACTGCTCAAGACTTTGCTGTCATTACATTTGACTCTCTTACCATTGACTACGGTACTATTCTTAAAGGAGAAGATGGCATCCGTCAGTTTAGGTTTACCAATACAGGAACGTCAGAACTGAAGATTACACAAGTTCGTTCTTCATGTGGCTGTACCATTCCCAAAAAACCAGATGCACCCATTGCACCTGGCGCATCTGATATCATTGAAGTAAAATATGATACAGGGCGTGTTGGACCTATTCGAAAAACCGTCACGGTTGCTTCCAATGCTTCTGTCCCTATGGTGGCCCTTAAAATCAAAGGGGAAGTTGTAGAGCAAGCACCCGAAGAATAATCTTCGCATAAAACATTGATTTTTCGCATCTTTGCGGGCAAACTATTTCAATGCCGATTATTTCAAAGAAAGGTGCAAACTTACCCACCTCACCCATTAGAAAGCTAGCCAAGCAAGCCAATATGGCAAAGGCGCGTGGTATTGAGGTATTTCATCTCAACATTGGGCAACCTGATTTGGCCAGTCCCAAAAGCGCACTAGAAGCCATTCGAAATTTTTCAGATAACGTCGTTGCATACGGACCCTCTGAGGGAACTGTTTCGTTCCGCAATAAGCTGGTTTCTTATTACCAAGAGCACGACATTGAAATTGATGCAGAAGACATTCTGGTAACCACAGGGGCTAGTGAGGCCATTATTATGGCTTTAGACTGCATCACCAGCGAAGACGACGAGCTTATCATCCCGGAACCATTTTACGCTAACTATGAAACATTTGCAGCAGCATGCGGCGTTAAGGTTGTAGGCATTCCGTCATCGTTTGAAAGTCAGTTTTCACTCCCCAATATTGAAACCATAGAAGCGGCAATAACTTCTAAGACAAGAGCACTTTTCATTTGCAACCCGAACAATCCCTCTGGTTATGTTTATAGTAAAGAGGAACTTGAGTGTTTGGGTCAACTGGCCAAAAAGTACGATATATTCTTTATTGTTGATGAGGTGTACCGTGAGTTTGTCTACGACGGCCACAAGCACATCTCCGTTATGCAGCTGGAAAATCTGTCAGCGCACGCCATACTCATTGACTCCATGTCTAAGCGATACAGCATGTGTGGCGCTAGAATAGGCTGCCTTATCACAAAAAACAAAGAAGTAACACATGCTGCGCTAAAGTTTGCCCAGTCAAGGTTATGCCCGCCCACCATTGCACTACACGCTTGTGAGGCTGCCCTTGACGAATCGCAGCAATATTTAGATCATGCCATCGAAGAATATGAAAAAAGAAGGACGATCGCAATTGCGCATTTAAGTAATATTGAAGGCGTATCGGTATCCTTACCTAAAGGTGCTTTTTATTGCTTGGTCAAACTTCCCGTCACGGACAGCGACCATTTTGCCAAGTGGATGCTGGAAACTTTCCAAGACAAGGGCGAAACGCTTATGGTAGCGCCCGCAAATGGATTTTTCTCTGGTGATTTAGCAGGTAAAAACATGATACGCATCGCATTTGTGCTAAATTCAAAAAAACTAATTCGAGCCATTACCCTTTTAAAACTTGGATTAGACGCTTATCAAAAATAAGCCCATGAAAAAAAACGATAAGGTTTCATTACAAAAGTTCAATACGTTTGGTGTTGAGGCATCAACAACGCTTTTTGTTGAAGTAACCTCTAGCTTAGCTTTACAAGAAAAACTAAAAGAATACGCCTTCAAAGATGCGCTCATTATTGGAGGTGGAAGCAACGTCTTATTTTTAGGAAATCTATCAAGACCCGTTATTAAAATTTCAATTCCTGGAATTCGCATCATCAAAGAAAGCGAACATATGGCCATAGTATCAGCAGGAGCTGGTGTGGTATGGCACGATTTAGTCATGTGGTGTATTGCCAATGACCTGGGAGGTATAGAAAATTTAAGCCTCATCCCTGGTCTGGTCGGTGCTGCACCCATTCAAAACATTGGCGCCTATGGCGTTGAGTTAAGCGATGTCTTTTACGATGCCGTGTGCATCAATCGCAAGACGGGAGAGTCTAGAATTTTCAGTGCTAAAGACTGTGCTTTTGGATACAGAGATTCCGCCTTCAAAAACGATTTAAAAGACGCATACGTTGTAACATCAGTAAGGTTGGCCTTGACCAAAAAAAAGCACCGTCTAAAAATAGGCTATGCGAATGTAAAAGAAACATTAAAGAAAATGGGCGTCAAGAAACCCAACATTGGAGACGTTGCAAAAGCAGTTGTTCAAATCCGAACAAGTAAGTTACCCGACCCAAAAAAATTAGGCAATGCTGGTAGTTTCTTTAAAAACCCCATTGTTCCTAAAGGGGAATCTGCACGTTTGCTTCAAAAATACCCCAATATGCCCCACTACCAAATAGACGGTGCTTTTGATAAAATTCCTGCGGGTTGGCTTATTGAACAAGCCGGTTTTAAAGGACTCAAAAAGGAAAAAGTAGGCATGCATGATAAACAAGCCTTGGTATTGGTGAATTACGGAACTTTATCTGGAAAATCGCTGTGGGAACACGCCAAATTGGTGATGGAAGGCGTCGAAAAAAAGTTTGGCATTTCACTAGAACCTGAGGTCAATCTAATACAATAATATTTTAGCTACTTTTAACCATGGAACTTTTTTTAATAACCTTGACACTTTTGGGCCTTGCTTTTGCTGGTATCGCCATAAAAATTTGGGCTAAAAAGGGAGGCGAATTTGCTGGAACTTGCGCGAGTCAAAGCCCCTTTCTAAATAAAGAAGGAGAAGCTTGTAGCCTCTGTGGAAAGTTGCCCAATCAGCAAAAGGACTGCGCGCTTCCCGATCCAAAAAACAACTAATTTAGTGGCAGAAGCAACTGCACTTATCGAAAAAATCAAGCTGGCACAAGAGGGTGATCAGCATGCGTTTCGGTATTTATTGGAGTTTTTTTGGAACGATGTGTATGGCTTTATGATACAGCGTACCCAAAACGAAAATGAAGCCGAAGACCTGACCATTAGGTGTTTTGGAAAGGCATTTGAGAAAATCATGACATATAACCAAGCCTTTGGTTTCAAAACATGGCTTACGACCATCGCCAAAAATCTACACATCGACCAAATACGAAAAAATACGAGTACCACCTTTACCACAGAGGCTGGTGAGGAAGTAGCACATAAAATTGCCGATAGCGCCCCCAGCCCTGAAGACGATTTGATTCGCAAACAAAGTCTAGAAACACTACTAAACACTATCAAAAACTTAAAGCCCCGTTATAGAGAAGTAATCCAATTGAAGTACCTCCAAGAATTGAGCATCAAACAAATGGCTGAAAAGCTCAACAGCAGCGAGAGTACCGTCAAAGTCAAACTGATGCGTGCTAGAAAGTTACTGGCTGAAATTTTAGGAACTCAAAACAACTAAGGTGGTTTCAATCTTTAAAAAGCTAGGCCCTGGATTGCTTTTTGCTGGTGCTGCCATTGGCGTGTCGCATCTGGTACAATCCACCAGAGCAGGTGCTGATTTTGGCTATGGCCTGATTTGGGCATTGCTGTTAGTCAACATCATCAAATACCCATTCTTCCAATTTGGACCCCGCTACGCGATGGCCACAGGTGAAAGCCTTTTAGAAGGCTATAAACGCTTGGGGAAAGGAGTTCTTGCAGCCTACTATATCCTAAGTTTAGGGACCATGTTCAGTATTCAAGCTGCTGTAACAGCCGTAACGGCTGGCATAGCTGCAAGGCTTTTGGGCGTAGATGCCAATATGTGGGTATCCGTTGTTATTGCACTTTTTAGCTTTGCTATATTGTGGCGCGGTCGCTATGGTTGGCTGGACAAAAGTATGAAAATTATTGTATTGGTTTTAAGCATCAGTACCTTGGTGGCCGTGCTATTTGCTTTGGGTCAAAACAAAGATGTTACCATCGTACAACGCCTGCCTGAAAACACGCTGGAGTGGACATTTCTTATCGCCTTTATGGGATGGATGCCGGGACCCATGGACATTTCGGTTTGGCATTCGGTTTGGGCAATAGAAAAGAAAAAAATAAACCCATCAGCGAGTTTAACGTCTTCGCTTTTTGATTTTAACATAGGCTATTTGGTTACGCTTGTTTTGGGGCTGTGTTTTATTTTGCTCGGCGCAACTGTGATGTTTGGCACAGGCGTTTCTTTCTCACCAAACGGTGCTTCTTTTGCAGGTCAGCTGATTGGACTTTACACATCGCTTATGGGCAGTGGCTGGTTTGTGGTTATTGCCTTGGCGGCCCTTACCACTATGGTCAGCACCACGCTCACCACACTAGATGCTTCACCTAGAGTAATGGCGCATACATCAAAGCTGTTGAGGCTCCCTATTTTACAAAAACAAAAAAGCTGGTTGGTGATTTTAACCCTAGGTACTTGTTTGATTTTTGTGTTCTTAGCGTCGGAGATGGGGCTATTGGTTAAAATTGCTACCGTGCTGTCGTTTATAACAGCGCCTTTTTATGCAGCCTTAAATTTGCGGCTAGTGACCTGTAAACATATCCCATTAAAATACCAACCAAAAAAGTGGCTCCAAGTGGCTAGTGTGTTGGGTATTTTGTTTCTTTTGGGTTTTAGTTGCGTTTACTTGTTCGTAATTTTTTATTAGTGAAACTGTTTCGTAATTTTGTAATCTAAATTGTTATATGTCAGAAACCACCACCACACAATCGACCGTAAGAGCTCCCAAACCAAAATGGTTAAGAGTCAAACTTCCTACAGGAAAGAAATACACTGAATTACGCGGACTGGTAGACAAATACGAGCTGCATACCATTTGTACTTCCGGTAGTTGCCCCAATATGGGCGAGTGCTGGGGTGAGGGTACAGCGACATTTATGATTCTAGGAAATATCTGTACACGTTCTTGCGGATTTTGTGGAGTTCAAACAGGAAGACCCGATACTGTGGATTGGGCAGAGCCAGAAAAAGTAGCACGCTCCATCAAGATTATGAGTATCAAGCATGCTGTTATTACATCTGTTGACCGTGACGATTTGCCAGATCAAGGCACCATCATTTGGACTGAAACCGTAAAGGCCATTCGCAGAATGAACCCCAACACCACGCTTGAAACCTTAATCCCCGATTTTCAGGGGAGAGAGGATTTATTGAATCGTATTGTTGAAGTTGCCCCTGAAGTGGTATCACACAACATGGAAACTGTGCGCAGGCTCACGCGCGAAGTACGTATTCAAGCAAAATACGACAGAAGCCTTGAAGCACTCAAATACCTCAAAGAGAAGGGCGTCCACCGTACAAAGTCTGGATTGATGCTAGGTCTCGGCGAAACTGAAGAAGAAGTTATTGCCTCAATTGAAGATTTACGCAAAGCCAAAGTAGACATCATTACCCTAGGGCAGTATTTACAACCATCCAAAAAACACTTACCTGTTGCTGATTTTATTACACCAGAGCAATTCAAAAAATACGAGATATTGGGCAAAGAGATGGGCTTTCGCCATGTGGAAAGTGGGGCACTCGTGCGCTCTTCTTACAAAGCGCATAAACACATTCAATAATTAATTGTCAATTGCCGATTGGACCAAGTCTATAAAGGCTTGTTCATTGTCCAAGAAGCTTACCCCAACGCCTATGGTATGGTACTCCTTTAGCGCAGAATTAGCCAATCGTACAGCATCTTTTTCGGTAGTTAAAATAGGCTGCTGCATCGCTTTAAGGGATGCGATTTCTTTTTTACTAAAATTGTGATGGTCTGGATAAGACAAATGCGTAAAGTCAGCGCCTTGACCTTTTAAGAAATCAACCAAAGTTTTTGGATTGGCAATTCCGGTAATAAGCACAAAAGGGGTTTTGACAAATTCTTTCAATGGCAATATGCTTGATCCACGCACATGGGTTTCATATGCAAGTGTCGTAAAGAACAACGCTTGATGGGGCAATAGACCCAATTGTACACTAAATGCTGCGCTGCTTTCTGCATCAATGGTTTTAGGGCATTTGGTAACCACCACAATATCGGCATCTCTTGCTGCACACGATGGCTCTCTAAGATTACCAACAGGGAGTAAGGCATCGTCAAACCAAGGTTTTTGAAAGGTAGTCAGCACTATTTTAAAATGTGGTTGCAGGGCTAAATGCTGTAAGGCGTCATCTAAAAAAATGGCTTCTAGTCCAGGATTTTGCTGTAGCATTTGAACAATCCCCTTGGGCCGGTTTGCACAAACAGCCATAAATACTGCTGGATGCTTTTGTGCCAACATGAGGGGTTCATCTCCCACCTGAGACAAAGGAGCATTAGAATGGACTGTTAAAAATCCTTTGGACTTACGCCCATACCCACGGCTCAATACACCCAATTCCTTTTTTTGGGAAAAATGGCGCAACAAAAAGTCGATTATTGGCGTTTTTCCAGTCCCTCCAGTAGCAAGGTTTCCAACCACAATTGTAGGAATTGGCGCCACATAGCGTGAAATAACACCCTCAGCATAGAGCTTTTTACGAAGCAAAACGACTCCGGCAAATAAAATTTGAAATGGAAACAATGCTTTTCTCCAAATTGCCATAAAAACAAAAGTAGAACTTTTATCTTTGGAACGATGACGGTACGCGAAATAACATCTAGTTTAGAAACATGGGCACCACTTGCTTATGCCGAAGACTTTGATAATGTAGGGCTTTTAGTGGGCAGCCACGCACAAAAAGTTAAAAAGGTACTTATAGCGCACGATGCCCTAGAGTTGGTTATTGATGAGGCCATTGCCGAAAAATGTGAACTCGTGGTTTGCTTCCACCCTATTATCTTCAAGGGACTAAAAAAATTGACCAATTCGTCCTATGTTTCTAGAGCAATAACCAAAGCCATTAAGCACGATATAGCTATTTATGCCATTCACACCGCCCTTGACGTGCAACGCGATGGCGTTAACGCTGGTTTGGCCAACGCATTGGAGTTGAGGGACAGAACCGTCATTCAGCCTGCTAAAGGAACCATACAAAAACTCGACACTTATGTGCCCAACCCACAACTAGAGGTGGTGCAAGAAGCCTTATTTGCAGCTGGGGCTGGCGCAATGGGCCATTATGATGAATGTAGCTTTACCTTTGCGGGGGAGGGTGTTTTTAAGCCACTTGATGGGAGTAAGCCCTTTGTTGGCACAAGCGGATCTCGCCACAAGGGAGCAGAAATACAATTGCAAATGATCTTTCCCAAGCACCTCCACAGCAAGGTCATTACTGCATTGTTGGACGCCCACCCTTATGAAAATGTCGCTTATGAAATTACAACATTGGAAAACACTAGGTCTGATTTGGGCATGGGTTGTATTGGAGAGCTACCTAAGGCCATGCAAGAACCCGATTTTTTGAAAAAGCTGAAAGATATTTTAGGCACGACGGTCTTTAGACACAGTGCGTTGCTAGGCAAAGACATAAAGCGTGTGGCCATACTGGGTGGCTCAGGCAGCTTTGCCATTGAAAGTGCCATCGCTAAGGGCGCTGATGCATACATTACTGCCGACCTTAAATACCACGATTTTTTTAGGGCTGAAGAAAGCTGTTTGCTTGTTGATGTTGGACACTTTGAAAGTGAGCAATTCACCAAAAAAACAATTATGGAGCATCTTAACAAAAATTTCCCTAATTTTACGTTCATTTCATCAAAAATGGACACCAATCCTGTTCATTACTTCTAAACTATGGGAAAAATTAAAGTTGAAGCAACTATCGAAGAAAAACTGCGAGCACTATACAACCTACAACTGGTTGACACACGGATAGACGAAATACGAAACGTACGCGGTGAGTTACCTCTAGAGGTAGAAGATTTGGAGGCAGAGGTTGCAGGGCTGGACAAAAGATTAAGCAATTTAGGCATTGAGGTTACTGCTTATGAAGACGAAATCAAAGCGAAAAAACTGGGTATTGAAACTTCAAAAGAACTCATCAAAAAATATAACGAACAACAAAAAAATGTACGCAACAACCGTGCTTACGAGTCGTTGACTAAAGAAATTGAGTACCAAGATCTCGAAATTCAATTAGCTGAAAAGCAAATCAACCAGCTAAAAGCCTTGATTGAAAAAAAGAACCAGTCTGTAACAGAAACAACAACCAAACTAGACGAACGCAAAAACCACCTTCAGCATAAAAAAGATGAACTTGACGACATCCTTACGGAAACGCAAAAGGAAGAAAAGTTGCTACTCAAGAAATCTGAAGCATACGAAAAGATGGCTGACGAAAGACTTGTAAATGCTTACCAGCGCATTCGCGCATCTGTTAAAAATGGTTTAGCTATTGTTTCTGTCGACCGTGGTGCATCGGGCGGCTCATTCTTTACCATCCCACCACAGGTTCAAATGGAAATTGCAACACGCAAAAAAATTATCACTGACGAGCACAGTGGTCGTATTTTAGTAGATAAAGAACTTGCTGAAGAGCAAGAAACCTACATGCAAGGCGTTATCGCTTCTATCTAAGTTTTTTAGTAAAGTCAACATACCAATCAATCGCACTAGGATTCCTCAAGGCGTATGATGAAATCACCGCCTCAGGCTTTTCTCCCATTAAAATTCTTTTTATTGGAATCTCTACTTTTTTTCCACTAATGGTGTAGGGGATTTCGGGGGTCGTATAAATTGCATCGGGGACATGCCTAGGCGAGCAACTTTTTCGGATGTGTTGCTTTATGACAGCAATTGCTACTGCTTCATGTGCCTGAATAAAAAGTAGTAATTGATCCATTTGCTCATTCTGCAGATGCACTACCAAGGCATCCTCAACAGCTTCGAGCCGCGACAGCGCATTATACAACTCAGAAGTGCCGATACGCACGCCCGAACGATTGAGCGTTGCATCAGAACGACCGTAAATAACCACCCCTTTAGTTGCGGTAATGGCAGCCCAATCGCCGTGGTGCCATACTGATGCATATTTGGAAAAATAACTGGCAGCATACCGTTTATATTCGGGGTCATTGACAAAATAAATTGGCATTGATAAAAAAGGTTGGGTAAGCACCAACTCACCAGCTGTTTGGACAACCTCCTTGGCGTCATTATCCCAAACGTTTATGGCAGCGCCGAGCATTTTGCATTGTATTTCGCCGGGAATTACGGGTAGGTCGGGGTGACCCCCTACAAATGCCGTGCATACGTCCGTACCACCACTGAGCGAAATTACTTGTGCTGAAGGAAAAAGCGCTTGCAATCCTCTGCATACAGCTGCCGACATGGGGGAGCCAGTTGAGCCAATTGTTTTTAGAAAAGAAAAGTCGTTTTGGGTGATAAATGGGCTTGGAGAGGCCACTTGCTGCTGAAAATAAACCGCTCCGCCACCAAAGTGATTGATGCTAGACTTGTGTGCAAACTGCCACAAACGGTCGGCGTTAGGATAGGTCGGCGCACCTGAATACAAACAAAGTGTTGCACCACACAGCAAACTACCTAATGCGTAATTCCACATCATCCAACCGGTAGTGGAATACCAAAAATACCGCTCCCCTATCCTAACATCTTGATGTAAGGCCAACGACTTGAGGTGCTCCAATAGCATATGGCCCGTGCCGTGAACAATGGCCTTGGGTTTTCCCGTTGTCCCAGATGAGAACAATACCCAGATGGGGTCTGAAAAAGAAACCGACTCAAAATGTATTTGATTTATGGTTACGGGGGCATCGTCAAAATTTAGGTGATCATCGAGCAATAAGGTATTTTGAATAGCACCTATGGAATCACTAATGGTCTTGATTTTCGCGCTGATATCAAAAACTTTTCCGCCATAGGCATATTGCTGATGGGCAAAAAGCACTTTGGGAGACAACTGGGCAAAGCGTTCACAGACGGCATCGGTACCAAAGTCGGGAGAACAGGAGGACCAAATCGCACCCAAGGCATTGGTAGCCAAAAAGGCGGCAACTGTTTCTGGGCTGTTGATACCATAGCATACCACAACATCGCCTTTAACAACACCAAGCGTTTTTAGCTGCTGCTGCAAGGCGTGAGTTTTGGCAATAAGTTGTTGCCAACTGATTTCAACCCCCTCAGAAGTCTCGTTTTGGTGGATTATCGCAGGTTGCGCAGGCGTGGCATTGCGAAGAACATGATGGGCATAGCTTAGTTGTGCGCCCGTGAACCACTTAGCTTTCCAAAAAGGGGTTGCTGGAACATAAACCTCCTGGAAAGGGGTATCAAAATCCAACTTAAAAAATTGGGTGATACTTTCCCAAAAGGCCGCTTGGTTATCAATACTCCATTGATGAAGGGCATCGTAATCCTTAAAAGCAAGCGATTTCGTGTCCGCTAAAAAGCGGCTGTACGCGCGCATTAAGGATGGGATTTTGGACTGCATAACAGCAATATACAACCTTATGGAGAAATGGAAGCTGTGGGTACCAACTTCGACGAAAACATGCTGGTTTTTTGTGCGTATTTTAAGACGGTGTTTTCTTGAACAATGGCTACTCCACCGTTACTGACTTCGCCAAATTTCTCGGTTGATCTACGTTACAACCACGCATGATGGCAATATGATAGGATAGTAATTGCAATGGAACAGAGGCCAGTATGGGTACTAAAGCTTCTGTAACTTCAGGAATTTCAATCACGTGGTCAGAAAGCAGTTTAACACTCTCATCGCCTTTGGTAACGATTGAAATGATCTTGGCATTTCGCGATTTTATCTCTTGCACATTACTAACAATCTTCTCATAATGTCCCTTATTGGTTGCGATAACCACCACGGGCATGTTTTTGTCAATTAAGGCAATGGGGCCATGCTTCATCTCAGCTGCGGGATAGCCTTCGGCATGAATGTAAGAAATCTCTTTAAGCTTTAATGCCCCTTCAAGCGCAGCGGGAAAATTATACCCCCTACCCAAATACAAAAAGTTTAAAGCGTCTTTGTATTCACGAGCAATTTTTTCAATTTGTTGGTCGTATGCCAACACAACCTCTATCAATTTTGGAAGTGCAGCTAATTGTTTGGCAACACGATCAAAATCAGCATTGTCAATGGTTCCTTTAAGCTGTCCCAAGCGTAGCCCCATCATGATAATTACCGTAAGCTGAGTGGTAAACGCCTTGGTAGACGCAACACCTATTTCAGGACC
>DCBE01000037.1:808-1729 GCA_002313325.1 Flavobacteriaceae bacterium UBA1115 | reverse complement strand
GCAACACCTATTTCAGGACCAGCGTGAGTGTAAGCACCCCCGTCAGAGGCCCTTGCAATGGAAGAACCTACCACATTACAAATACCAAATACAAAAGCGCCATTTTCTTTGGCAAGCTTGATGGCCGCTAGGGTATCGGCAGTTTCACCAGATTGGGAAATAGCTATAACAATATCTCCTTTATTGATCACAGGATTGCGATAACGGAATTCAGAGGCGTACTCCACCTCAACAGGAATACGCGCCGCATCTTCAAAAAGGTATTCTGCAACCAGACCCGCGTGCCAAGATGTTCCGCAAGCGATTATGGTAATGCGCGAGGCGTTCTTAAATATTTCTTTGTTCTGTTCTATGCCAGAAATATTGATTCGCCGTTCATCCACCAACAGCCGCCCTCTAAAAGTATCGCTTATGACATGGGGTTGTTCGTGAATTTCTTTAAGCATAAAATAATTAAAACCGCCCTTTTCAATGGTTTCTAGCGATAGCTGAATGTCGTGGATTGTGGGAGTAATGACTTTATCGTTTATGATAGAATACATTTTAAAACCTTGCTCCCTTGAAATAACTGCCATTTCGTTATCGTCTAAATATATGGTGCGTTTGGTGTACTCTATAAAAGGCGAGGCGTCGGAGGCAATAAAATATTCATCCTTACCTATTCCTATGGCCAATGGACTACCCAATTTGGCAACCACTACTTCCCCTGGGCGATCTGCATCAATGACTCCAATAGCATAGGCACCCACAACTTGTGTTAGTGCAATTTGAACTGCTTTGCCAACCTTTAGGTTTTGGGACTTCTTGATAAACTCGATAAGATTTACAAGTACTTCAGTATCAGTATCCGATATAAAGTGAAAGCCGTTGTCTAACAACATTTTCTTTAGCGAGGCGTAATTTTCAATAATACCGTTGTGA
>DCBE01000037.1:0-493 GCA_002313325.1 Flavobacteriaceae bacterium UBA1115 | reverse complement strand
TTTCAATAATACCGTTGTGAACAATGGCTATTTTTCCTGAGTTGGAAAGGTGTGGGTGGGAATTTAAATCTGATGGAATCCCGTGCGTGGCCCAACGTGTGTGGCCCATTCCAAGGGTTTTACCCTTGTTATCGTGGGAAGCAGCAGTCTGCTCTAAGTCTGAAACCTTTCCTTTTGTTTTAACTACTGTATTGGCGTCGTCAAAAAGCGTAATACCGGCACTGTCGTACCCTCTATACTCAAGGCGCTTCAAGCCTTTGATGATGATGGGGTATGCATCACGATATCCAATATATCCTACAATTCCACACATGTATGTCTTGCTTAATTAGAAAACTAAACTGTTGCAAAGATATTGTAAATATTAAGAGATAAAAGTGTAGGCGTTGGGATTTAACTTGATTAAGGACTTACCTAAATACAATCCTTTAAAAACAAAAAATCCCGATACTTCGCATTAGGATTGTGATTGATGTGGGCGCTGAGGGATTCG
>DCBE01000001.1 GCA_002313325.1 Flavobacteriaceae bacterium UBA1115 | reverse complement strand
GAGCCCATAGAACCTCCAATAAATGAAAAGTCCATGCAAGCAACCACCAGATCGTTTCCATTGGAACGTCCAACAGCAGTTCTTACTGCATCACTGAGCTTGGTTTTTTTCTGTGCCGCCTTAACACGATTTTTATACGTCTTGGTATCCTCGAACTTAAGCGGATCTTTGGATTTTAGCTTTTTATCGAGTTCTTTATAGCTGTCGTGGTCAAACAAAATTTCAAAATACTCCTTACTCCCAATCCGTACGTGATAGCCGTCTTCTGGAGATACATAGAAGTTTTCCGCTAGTTGTTCTGTGTCAACAATTTTTCCAGTGGGAGACTTATACCACAACCCTTGGGGTGTGTCTTTCTTTTCACTGGTTTGGGTTTGAATTCCCTTTTCGGTACGTCTGAACCACGCCATAGGCTATGAATTTTATCAAATATAAAAAACCTTATGAATTATATCGTATTAACATTGTTTAGGTCTTCAAAGGCTTGCTCTAGTCGCGTTACAAATGCCTTTTCACCTTCGCGCAACCAAACGCGTGGATCGTAGTGTTTTTTGTTAGGCATATCGTCCCCTTCAGGGTTTCCAATTTGTTTTTGCAAATAAGCCGACTTTTCCTGCATATAGTCGCGCACACCCGACATAAAGGCATATTGCATATCGGTATCGATGTTCATTTTAATAACTCCATAACTAATACCTTCTCTAATTTCTTCAACCGTTGACCCCGAACCTCCGTGAAATACAAAGTCAATGGCGTTGGGCCCAACTCCGTATCTCTCACTTACAAATTCTTGTGAGTTTTTTAGGATTTTTGGAGTTAGTACAACGTTTCCTGGCTTGTATACGCCGTGTACATTACCAAATGCAGCTGCAATGGTAAAGCGTGTACTTACTTGTGATAATTCTTCAAAAGCAAATGCTACTTCTTCTGGCTGCGTATATAATTTAGAGCTGTCAATGTCTGTATTGTCAACGCCATCTTCTTCACCACCTGTAACCCCCAATTCGATTTCAAGTGTCATGTCCATTTTGGCCATGCGTATTAAATAGTTTTTGCAGATTTCAATGTTTTCTTTGATGGGCTCCTCAGATAGGTCAATCATGTGAGAGCTGAAAAGTGATTTTCCTGTTTCTTCGAAATGCTTTTCACTTGCATCGAGAAGTCCATCAATCCAAGGAAGTAGTTTTTTAGCAGCGTGGTCTGTGTGTAGAATAACAGTGACACCATATAGTTGAGCCATTTGATGTACGTGCTTGGCACCAGCAATAGCACCAGCAATAGCAGCCTGTTGGTTTTCGTTAGACAAACCCTTACCCGCGTTAAACTGTGCACCTCCATTTGAGAACTGAATGATTACGGGTGCGTTTAGCTTTGCAGCAGTTTCCAAAACAGCATTAATGGTGTCTGAACCAATTACATTTACTGCGGGGAGTGCAAATTGCTTGGCTTTTGCCAAAGCAAAAATTTCTTGAACTTCATTTCCAGTAGCTACGCCTGGCTTTACGGAATGCGACATGTTGATTTTATTTTTTTGTTGGAGCAAAATTAGCAAACTATTGTGGGCTTAGAAAGGATAATTTATCCCAAGTGTGGGATTTGCATTTTTTAGCTGATAATTCCAATTCCAACGGCTCCCTCTCGGCAACACAGGATTGTGTGTTTTAAAGCCCATATCTAGCCTCAACAGAAACAGCCCAAAATCATATCTAAGCCCAAAGCCTGTGCCTACCGCCAGTTCGTCAAAATCGCGGAAACCATCAAACCTTCGGGCGGGTTCGTCTACGTTGTCGGCTACATTCCAGATGTTTCCAGCGTCAACAAAAAGCGCTCCTTTAAAAGCGCCAAGGAGGTCAAAACGGTATTCAACATTGAATGACATTTTGAGGTTTGCCTCGTTAAATTCATTTCCAGTATCACTAGACCCAGGCCCTAGTCGATATACTTCCCAAGCCCTGTTGTCATAGGCTCCACCGCCAAAAAAAGATCTGTTAAAAGGGATGTTGTCCGCATTGCCATAGGGGATAGCAGCCCCAGCAAAAGCCCTAATAGCTACGACTTGGTTGTCGCTGACAGACCAGTGCTTGATCAAATCTGTCTCTAATTTTATGAATTGACTGAACGGCACCTCAAACAAAAGGTATTGCCCATTCTCTTGTTTCCAATCCAATGTTTTAGCCAACCCTTCTAGTAGGTTTCCAGACCAACTAAGGTTGGCCCTAAACTGCGTAAACGTCCTATCAAAAATCCCTTGTTTGGAAGAGCTGAAAAAATTGATACCTGAACTTATAATTAAGTTGTTTTGCGTGAGTCTTCTTCGGCGTTCCTCAATGCGTTGTACCCTTTGATAGCTTGGGTCGCTAGCTAAAATACTGGTACTTCCTCCCAAAACATCACTAATAAAAGAGTTTGCTCCTTGGGGAATGATGAGCCTGTAATTTAGTAGATACGTTGGATTTGTATTGGTGTTTACTGCGATTTGATTTAATTCTCTGTATGCATTGGTGTAAACTCCAAAGTAATTTGTTTTGTTTTTATTGTTTACAAACTCCACGTCCATCAAAGAAAAGGTCCATCTGCGTTTTTCCCTTGGGTTCCATTGATATTGAATGCTTCCAGTCAAACTCTGCTTGTCCAAACCGATATTATCCTGAGAACCAACACCAACTCTTAAAATGGTGAGTGGCGCAAGTTTCTGTTTGTTTATTTTACTGCTAAAGGGCAATAGAAATTGGGGTGCGCGCAGCTGAATGTCAAAGCCATACTCGGAAATAGCAACGTCGGCAGAGCGACCAAACGAACCCCTAGCACCTAACTCCAAGGTTTCGGCCCCTTCAAAGACATCTAAAACACTTAAGCCAGAACTAAAGGCTATACCTCGTTTTAAAATATTGGATTGGGTCACATCCAACGCAAAGTCTAAGGAGTACCTTTTTTTTGGCATTAAAAAAATAGAGGCGTCTAAAAGCGTCTCGTCTTCATTCGCATATTGATATCTAATGGTTGGATAATCAAAACTTTGCAGCCTATTGAGTTGTTTTAGTGTAGTAGTTCGTGAAGAGTCGCTGTAAGACTCATTTGTTTTAAAATCAATGGACTCTCGCAACAATTTGCTTCTATACTTCATTTTGCCCTGACTAAAAACAGTCATTCCCTCAAAAACACCAATAGAATCGTAAGCTTCGTTTCCAGTGTTG
>DCBE01000025.1:23805-23941 GCA_002313325.1 Flavobacteriaceae bacterium UBA1115 | reverse complement strand
TTTCTCTAAAAAATCAAGCTGATAGCCGGCTTTTTGCGCTGCATCTGTAAGCGCACTCCACGTATCAGGCGAATAGCCAAGCTGAAAAAAGCGAATGGTTTCCTCGCTAAAACCACGCTCTTTGAAATAACTCAAA
>DCBE01000025.1:23315-23498 GCA_002313325.1 Flavobacteriaceae bacterium UBA1115 | reverse complement strand
CCACGCTCTTTGAAATAACTCAAACCAATGGCTTTTCCCTGTGTGGTCTCCCACATGGACGCTTCAAAGAAACCTACAGCATAAGTGCTGACCAAATACATACTTTCACGTGCACTAGCAGCCGCTTTTTGCTCGTCATTCTGCACAGTTTCCTTAACGTCAATATTGTATTTTTTAGCCAAG
>DCBE01000025.1:0-23002 GCA_002313325.1 Flavobacteriaceae bacterium UBA1115 | reverse complement strand
AATATTGTATTTTTTAGCCAAGTAGCGTATAGCCTCTGGATAAGAAAAATGTTCGTGCTCCATCAAGAAGGCAACCACATTACCTCCCTTACCGCTGGAAAAGTCTTTCCAGATTTGCTTTACAGGAGATACCATAAAACTCGGAGAACGCTCGTCGGTAAACGGACTTAAGCCTTTGAAATTAGTGCCCGACTTTTTAAGCTGCACAAAATCACCAATAACCTCCTCTAATCGGGCAGTATCAAAAACAGCGTCTATGGTGGATTTATGTATCATCGAATAAAATAAGCCCTAAAATACATAATTTGGCAACGTTATTTCTTACGCTCAATCACATAACGGACCATTTCTTCTAATGCATCTCGAAATTCGTTTTTTGGGAAGGCTTGAAGTTGCGCCAATGCCTTGTCTTTATAGGCGTGCATTTGTGCGGTCGCGTAGTCCAATCCGCCCTGTTCTTTGACAAAGGCAATGACATGCTTAACGCGCTTTTTGTCTTTGTTGTGATGTCTAATAGATTGAATTAACCACTTTTTTTTCTTTTTATCCGATTTATTAATGACATGAATAAGCGGAAGGGTCATTTTTTTCTCACGGATATCAATTCCCGTAGGCTTTCCAATTTTGGTCTCGCCGTAGTCAAAGAGGTCGTCTTTTATTTGAAAAGCGATACCGATATCCTCACCAAACTGACGCAATTGATCAACGGTTTCGGCACTGGCATGAACCGATGCGGCGCCAAGTGCACAGCAAGAAGCGATCAATGTGGCTGTTTTTTGACGTATTATTTCCATATAAATGGACTCGTCTATGTCCAATCTTCGGGTTTTCTCAATTTGCATCAATTCCCCCTCACTCATTTCACGAACGGCAACCGATATTATTTCCAATAAGTCAAAATCTTTATGATCGATACAGAGCAGCAAGCCTTTTGAAAGCAAATAGTCGCCCACCAATACGGCAATTTTATTTTTCCACAGCGCATTTATAGAAAAGAATCCGCGGCGCTGGTAGCTTTCGTCCACAACATCGTCGTGAACAAGCGTGGCGGTGTGAATAAGTTCTATTACAGAAGCAGCGCGGTAGCAACGTTCGTTAACCTCTTTTTCTTCTAGCATTTTGGCCACCATAAAAACAAACATCGGGCGCATTTGCTTTCCCTTGCGATTGACGATATAGTATGTTATACGATTAAGGAGTGCCACGTGCGAGCGCATAGATAAGGAAAACTTGTCCTCAAATAGCTCCATCTCTTTGGCAATGGGTTTTTTAAGCTGGTCTACAATTTTCATTGGGGCA
Source organism: Flavobacteriaceae bacterium UBA1115 (assembly GCA_002313325.1). Classification (GTDB taxonomy): domain Bacteria; phylum Bacteroidota; class Bacteroidia; order Flavobacteriales; family Flavobacteriaceae; genus UBA7446. The sequence continues at coordinate 21,703 of DCBE01000025.1, read as the reverse complement.
TAAATATACAATATAGTGTTTTAGCAATTTGCTAAGCAACTGATTTTGAATATTGAGCTAGGATTTATTGGCCAATTGCCCACAAGCTGCATCAATATCCTTGCCGCGCGAGCGTCTTATGGTTACAGGAATATAGCTTTTTTCAAGTGCGCACACATACTGATTAATGGCATCGTCATTGGCTTGGTTAAACTGAACGTTTCCTACGGGATTGTATTCGATCAAATTAACCTTTGACGGGGTCTTTTTACAAAACCTTACCAAGGCATCGATTTCAACTGCGGTGTCGTTAATATCTTTCCAAACAACATACTCGTAAGTAACACGTTCCTTGGTTTTGCTAAACCAGTATTGTATAGAATCTTGCAAGTCGGTAAGCGGAAAAGAAGTACTAAACGGCATGATTTGGTTTCGAGTTTCTTCAATAGCGCTGTGCAGGGAAACCGCCAGCCTAAAGCGCGAATGTTCGTCTGCCATTTTGATGATCATCTTCGGAATCCCCGAAGTGGAAACGGTAATACGTCTTGGAGAAATGCCCATTCCCTTTGTACTCGTGATTTTAGCAATCGCCTTCATCACATTGGGATAATTCATCATGGGCTCACCCATACCCATAAAAACAATATTAGATAGCGGACGATCGAAGTGTTCTAAACTTTGTTTGTTTAGCATGGCCACTTGGTCAAAAATCTCGTCAGGATTGAGGTTGCGCATCCTTTTGAGTTGGGCAGTGGCACAAAAAGTACAATCAAGACTACACCCCACCTGGCTGGAAACACAAGCCGTGGAACGGGTCTTGGCAGGAATCAAAACAGACTCCACCACCTTGCCGTCAAAAAGGCGTACCGCATTTTTGATGGTGCCATCTTCGCTAATTTGCACTTTGGCAATATTAGTGTGGTTGATTTTAAAGTGCTGGTCGAGCAATGCACGGTGTGCTTTGGAAAGGTTGGTCATTTGACCGAAATCAATTGCTGCCTTTTGCCACAACCATTCATAAACTTGATTGCCGTGAAAAGATGGTGCGTTATGTGAGACAAAAAAAGAACATATTTCTTCCTTTGTGTAACGACGTATATCTCTTTTAACCTCGCTCATGAGTTGTTAGATAATAAGCATCGCATCTCCGTAGGAGTAAAAGCGATATTTACGTCTTATGGCTTCATCATAAGCTCTTTTGATGAAATCGTGTCCAGCAAACGCCGATACCATCATCAACAAGGTTGATTTTGGCAAGTGGAAGTTGGTAACCATGGCGTCTCCTATCTTAAAGTCATAAGGTGGAAATATAAATTTATGCGTCCATCCTTGGTATGGATTCAAGGTGCCGCTGGAAGAAACCGAAGATTCTAGTGCGCGCATGGAAGTTGTTCCAACAGCACAAATGCGATGACCTGCGGCTTTGGCCCTGTTCACAATATATGCAGAACTCGCATCAATAGTCAATTCTTCAGAATCCATTTTGTGTTTGGAAAGATCTTCAACCTCAACAGGGTTAAACGTACCCAAACCAACGTGAAGTGTTAGTTCAGCCAAGTCAACCCCCTTGATCTCCAAACGCTTCAATACGTGCTTGGAAAAATGAAGTCCTGCTGTGGGTGCAGCTACTGCCCCTTCATGCTTGGCGTATATGGTCTGATAGCGCTCACGGTCATAATCTTCCTCTGCACGTTTGATGTATTTTGGCAGTGGCGTTTGGCCAAGCTCTTTTAACTTAACACGAAACTCATCATAGCTTCCGTCAAACAAAAAGCGCAGTGTTCTGCCCCGCGATGTTGTATTGTCAATGACCTCTGCCACCAACGATTCGTCTTCACCAAAATAAAGCTTGTTACCGATACGGATTTTTCTCGCTGGATCAACCAACACATCCCAAAGGCGTTGTTCTTTATTTAACTCTCTTAACAAGAATACCTCAATCTTGGCTCCTGTTTTTTCTTTGTTACCCATCAAGCGTGCCGGAAATACTTTGGTATTATTGAGCGCCATCACATCACCTTCGTCGAAATATTCGGTGATGTCTTTAAAGGTTTTGTGCTCAATGGTTTGCGTTTCGCGGTGCAAAACCATGAGTTTAGACTCATCGCGGTGTTCTGCTGGGTGTTCGGCAAGTAAATTTTCTGGAAGATCAAAGTTAAAGTGAGAGAGTTTCATATCAATTTTTTCAAGGCGCTAATATACTGCACCAGCATAGGGGTTGTCAAGGATTTGACCGATTATTTATTGGAGTCGATGAAAAAACCTAGTGAGATCAGGTCATCCCAAAAGCTTGGGTAGGATTTGGATACCACATCAGCGTCGTTTATCACGATGGGAACACTTAAGGCCAAGGGCGCAAAAGCCATAGCCATACGGTGGTCGTGGTAAGTGTCTATGGCAACATCAGCAACAATATCACCTTTTCGAGCATCGAGATGAAGACTGTCTTCCGTAATGCGGATGTTTGCCCCCAGTTTGGTCAATTCGGTTTGCAACGCCACCAATCGATCGGTTTCTTTTATTTTTAGGGTGTGTAGTCCCGTCAAATTACAGGAAACACCCAAGCCGTAGCACGTAACTGCAATGGTTTGTGCAATATCAGGTGCTTTGATTAAATCGAGCGTGATATGCGATTGCACCTTGTCGGATTTTGTAAGTTGTAGTTTGTGTCCGACAAACGTTGCGGTCACGCCCAATTGGGCATAAATATCAACCAATACACTATCGCCTTGCAAGCTGTTGGGAACATAGCTGTTGATAGACACATCGGCTAATTGCGCCAAGGCAACCATGCTAAAATGATAGGATGCAGAACTCCAGTCAGACTCCACCGTAAGGGTTTTGGCGTCAATGCGCTGTTGTGGTAGAATACGAATGCTATGGCCCGAGAAAGTTGCATCTATGCCCACCCGTTGCAAAAGTGCGCAGGTCATGTTGATATAAGGCACAGAAGTAATTTCACCTGCCAAGACAATCTCTAGTCCGTTGGGCAACTTGGGTGCGACCAACATTAACGAGGTAATGTACTGGCTACTCACATGGGCAGCTAAGGAAACCCTTGTGGTGCTTATGGCCTTGCCCAAAATACGCAAGGGCGGGTAGCCCTCATTTTTTACGTAGTCAACAACTGCTCCAATAGAACGCAATGCATCCACCAATAGTTTGATGGGTCGCTCTTGCATCCGCTTCGAACCGGTCAGCACTTTTTCCACACTTGGAGTTGTGGCAAAATAGGAAGTCAAAAAGCGCATGGTGGTCCCTGCGTGTCCAATATCTATAGTCTGGTCACTGGAAGAGAGTCCGCGTCGCATGGCTTGGGTATCGTCGGAATTAGACAGGTTATCTAAGACCAATGTTGGAAATAATGCTTGGAGTATCAGCAGCCGGTTAGATTCACTTTTGGAACCTGTTATTTGGCAATTGCCTTTAAGTGCTTGCGAAGCGTGTGTGAGTCTTATGCTGCTCATAAACGTAGCTTGGGGTTGTTGTGGTGACGTTTGTGGTCACGAGATGCCTTTAGGTCTAGCTTTTTATCAAATGCTGCTTGCAAATCGGTATCGGTTTGATTGGCCAGACAAAGCAATACAAAAAGTACATCGGCTAATTCTTCGCCCAAGTCCTTGCCCTTATCGCCTTCCTTTTCAGATTGCTCGCCATATCTGCGTGCAATAATGCGGGCTACTTCCCCAACCTCCTCAGTCAATTGCGCCATATTGGTCAACTCATTAAAGTAACGGACGCCGTGTTTCTCAATCCATGCATCAACGGCTTTTTGGGCATCTTGAATATTCATAAGTCTTTGTTTTTTGAGTCGATGATAATCGTTACCGGACCATCGTTTGTCAAATCGATTCGCATATCTGCACCAAAAATACCGCTCTGTACGGGTTTTCCAATAAGCTGAGTCGCTTTTTGTAAAAAATGTGAGTAAAGTGTAACGGCTATTTCATGGCCTGCTGCCCGAGCATAATAAGGTCTGTTGCCTTTTTTGGTTTGCGCATAAAGCGTAAACTGACTAACAACCAACAATTCGCCAGCAATATCCAGTACACTCTTGTTCATCACGGCTACTTCGTCATTGAAAATACGCATATGGATGATTTTATTTACTAGCCAATCTAGGTCTTCCATTGTATCGGACTGCGTTATGCCCAAGAGCACCAACAAGCCGCGCCCAATGCTTGCCTCATGGGTTTTGTTAGCTGTTACTTTGGCTGAAGATACACGTTGTATTACGGCTCTCATGAGTCCCAAAAATCAGTTCGATAGTGTTGATCGTCTCCTGCCAACATTTGCACATAACTCTTATAGCGTGAAGGGGCTATTTCAGCTGCTTCAACGGCTGCTTTAACAGCACATTTGGGTTCCTCTAGGTGTAGGCAGTTGTTAAACTTACAAGCGTCTTTTACAGTTATAAATTCGCGAAAGTAGTAGCCCATTTCTGCTGCCACCATATTAACAAGACCAAAGCCACGAATCCCAGGTGTATCCACAATGCGGGCATTAAAATCCAAATCGTGCATTTCGGCAAACGTGGTCGTATGTTGCCCTTGCTGGTGCTGGGCAGAGATGTCTGACGTTTTGATCTTTAGCCCTGGTGCCAAGGCATTTACCAAGGTCGATTTTCCTACACCACTGTGCCCAGAGAGCATGCAGGTTTTGCCTTCCATCATCGTTTTGACAGCTTCCAAATTTGTACGCTTTAAGGCAGAAATCTCCAAGCAGGTGTATCCTATGTTTTTATACAGCTTTTTCATGCTGCGCATTCGCTCGGTATCAGATTTATTATAGGCATCTTCTTTGTTAAAAAGTAATACCGCATCAATACCGTAAGCCTCCGCGGTGGCCAAAAAGCGATCGATAAAAGCGGGATAGGTAGGCGGGCTATTGAGAGTAACCAATAAAAAAGCACGATCGATGTTTGCAGCAATGATGTGAATTTGTTTGGACAGATTCACAGACTTACGCACGATATAATTCTTGCGTGTTTGAATATCAGTAATCACGCCTTCCTGTCCGTCTTGGGTGTCTTTTAGTGTTACCCCCACCACGTCGCCAACGGCCACAGGACTGGTGCTGGTAAGCCCTTCGATACGGAACTTCCCTTTAATGCGACAGGGGATAAGTTTACCCTGGGCATCTTTTACGTGATACCAGCTTCCCGTTGATTTGTATACGACGCCTGTCATACAGCCAAATTAACTGATTTTTGGTATATACACATTAACCGTTGATGATCTGTTCTTGGTGGTTGATGGATTCTTGGTGGATGGCCTTAAATATGCGTAGGATAAATTCCTTGCTTAAGCCCCTTTCATCACCGTCCAAAATCATTTTACCCAAAATTTCGTTCCACCTTTTGGATTGCAATACGGCCACATTATGCGATTTTTTGAGTGCTCCAATTTCATTGGCGACATTCATACGCTTGCTCAGGCTTTCCAACAAACTGGCATCGATCACGTCAATTTGGGTACGCATAGTGTTAAGCTTGTTTTTGTATTCGGCATCGTCGTCTGTTTCTTTACGGATTTTCAAGTCTTCCATCATTTTAATCAGCGTATCTGGCGTAATCTGCTGCGCGGCATCGCTCCAAGCATTGTCCGGATCCCAATGCGACTCTATCATCAAACCGTCAAAGTTTAGGTCAAGTGCTGTTTGGCAGATGTCTTGTAAAATATCGCGACGTCCTGCAATATGCGAAGGATCACAAATTAACGGCAGCTCAGGGAAACGGTTTTGCAATTCTACTACGATTTGCCATTCTGGGTTGTTGCGGTATTTTGTTTTTTCATAGGTAGAGAATCCTCTGTGGATAACCCCTAGATTTTTAATGTTTGCAGTGTATAAACGCTCAATTCCCCCTAGCCATAAAGACAAGTCTGGGTTTACAGGGTTTTTGACTAATACAATCTTGTCGGTACCTTCAAGTGCATCGGCAATTTCTTGTACGATAAACGGACTTACCGTTGAGCGGGCACCGATCCACAACACGTCTATGTCGTGCTCCAATGCCAGTTGCACGTGGGCGCGGTTGGCCACTTCAGTACAGGTCATAAGTCCTGTATCTTCTTTAACACGTTGCAACCACTTAAGGCCAATAGCACCAACTCCTTCAAAGTTTCCGGGGCGGGTACGTGGCTTCCAGATCCCTGCGCGATAAGCCGTAACGTCTGTGTCTTTGAGTTGGTGTGCGATTTTAAGCACTTGCTCTTCAGTTTCAGCACTGCAAGGTCCTGCGATTACTAAAGGATGGTCCAGCTCAAAATTGTTAAGCCATTGACGCATTTTTGGATTGTTTTCCATAGGTGTATTTATTTATGTTCTAAAATTGATTTTATCTTATTGATGTCTTTCATTTCATTCAGCAGCTCTGCGTGGGCATCTGCCGCCAGTTTGTCCTTGAACGCATTCAGATTTGAAATGTATTCCGTTAGTGACTCCAAAACGTTGTGTTTGTTTTGGGCAAAAATGGGCATCCACATTTCAGGTGAACTCTTGGCTAAGCGCACTGTGGACGCAAATCCACTGCCAGCCATGTCAAAGATATTTTGTTCGTTGGTCTCTTTTTCCAACACGGTTTTGCCAAGCATAAAGGAAGTGATATGCGACAGGTGGGACACATACGCAATATGCTTATCGTGTTCCACAGGATCCATTTCACGGATATTCATTTCCAATTGGCCGAATAATTTTTTTGCCTTGTCCAACAGCGCAACTCGGGTTTGTGCGGTATCGCAAAGCATAATCGTTTTACCTTTGTACAACTCAGGCACAGCGGCATCGGGCCCTGAATGTTCCGTTCCTGCAATAGGGTGGGCTGCTAAAAACTGTGCGCGCTTGGGGTGGTGTTTTACGACTTCACAAATAGCCGCCTTGGTAGAACCAAAATCCACAACGAGTGTCTGTTCGCCTATGGCATCTAAAATTTGGGGGAGCAGTGCAGCAATAGCTACTACAGGAATAGACACAAATACCCAATCGGCATCTTGCAAATGAACTAAATCGCCTGTTTCGTGAATCAATCCTAAATCGAGCGCACGGCTTAAGGTGGCCTTTTTTCGGCTAATCCCCTGCATGACAGCATCGGGATATAGACGTTGCAAGTCTAGCGACAAAGAGCCGTTCATCAATCCAATACCTACAAAGCATACCTTCATGCTGTAATGCGTTTTAGTGCTTCAACAATTCGTTCTTCTGACACGCATAGTGAAAAGCGGACATAGCCCTCCCCTGCGGTTCCAAAAATGGTTCCGGGAGCAATAAAAATATGGTGTTTTTCAAGCAAAGCGTCTATGTAGGCTTCGCTATCCAATGAGCCTTCGGGCAGTTTTGCCCAAATAAACATACCTGCCGTATCACGCTCAAAGGTAGTGCCCAAACCCTCCGCAAGTTGCCAAATTAGTTCTCTTCTGTTGCGGTAGTTAGCGTTAAGCTCCGAAAACCAAGCTTTACCTTGTGCTAGGGCAGCCATAGCGCCTTGTTGCAAGCCAAAGAACATACCCGAGTCCATATTGCTTTTTACCTTTAAAATGTCTTGAATGTGGGCTGCACTTCCACATACCATGCCCACACGCCAGCCGGCCATGTTGTAAGCCTTACTCAGGGACTGCAGTTCTAGAGCTACGTCCTTGGCACCGGGCACTTGAAGCAAGCTCATGGGCGCATCGTTTAGGATATTTGCATAGGGGTTGTCGTTGACTATGAGCAAGTCGTGGGTTTTGGCAAAGGCTACCAATTCGGCTAAAAATGCTGCATCAGCTTTGGCGCCCGTTGGCATGTGCGGATAGTTGACCCACATCAGCTTTACACCTGTTAAATCTTGTTTTGAAAGTGCCTCCAAATTTGGCAGCCAATTTGTAGCAGCTCTAAGGGTATAAGGAACTGCTTGCGCACCCACTAATTCGGTTACTGAGGCATAGGTTGGGTAGCCAGGATTAGGAATCAGCACGCCATCACCCTCGTTAAGGAATGCCATGGAAATATGCATGATGCCTTCTTTGGAACCCATAAGCGGCAGCACCTCATTTTCTGGGTTTAGCACTACGTCAAAAGCATCTTTAAAGTAAGTGGCTATGGTTTGGCGTAAGTCAGGGGTACCTTGATAGCTTTGGTATTTATGTGCCGTAGGCTGCGAAAGGCTTTCCGTTAGCGCCGATAGGGCCGCTGCAGGTGGTGGCAGGTCTGGACTGCCAATACCCATATTGATGACGTCTTGACCGCTGCCCATGCGTTGACGCACCTCACGGAGCTTGCGTGAAAAGTAGTATTCTTGTACGCTATTTAGTCTGTCGGCAGGTCTCATGAGATACGTTGGTTTTTATAGGTTCCCAATAATTTTAGCGATTCGGTCATGATTTCGAGCAGCTGAATGGTCTTGGTATAAAAGGCCACTTCATCGAAAGTTACGTCCACAAAAAAGGAGTACTTCCACGGGGTTTCCACCACGGGCATGGACTGTATCTTGGTGAGGTTAAGTTTGCAATTGCTGAGTACGTTAAGCACGGCTGCCAGGCTACCCCGTTTGTGGTCTAGCACAAATTTCATTGATGCCTTGTTAATGTCTTCGGAGCTGTTGGGCGTGGTTTTGACCACAACAAAACGAGTTGCATTGTTGGCAATGCTGTGGATGTTAGGTGCTACAATTTCAAGTCCATAAAGCGCAGCAGCCGTTTTGGAGGCAATGGCGCCAAGGCCGCGGATTTGCTTTTTGGCAATGCGTTGTGCCACTTCTGCGGTATCGGCATCTTCAATGAGTTTGATGTGCGTCTGGGTAGCAAAGAAGTCTTTACACTGCAACAGCGCCATGGGATGGGAAGCCACTTCTGTGATATCTGCAACAGCCGTACAGGGCAATGCCATCAGCTGGTGCTCAATGCGGATGTAGGCCTCGTCCACAATATGCAGGTTGTGTTTGTCTATAAGGGCATAGTTGGGAATAATGGAGCCCGCAATGGAATTCTCCAAGGCCATAAGCCCGTGGCTAACGACTCCCGAAGTAACCGCAGCAACGAGGGCATCAAACGACAGGCACTCGTCCAGTGCCGTGTTGGCACCAAAAAGCTGGGCTGCTACCTCGTGGTGGTAAGAGCCTCTGATTCCTTGTATCGCAATTTTTGTTTCCATTGTTTCTGTTCCTTCATGCCCTATGGGCACATAAAAAAACCCCGAACGTTAGCTCAGGGTTTTAAATTTGTTATACAAAAAATATTATACACCCAGATACCTCCCGTTATAGAAGTAGTAGAAAGATGAAAAATATGTATTTGTTTTCATTACACGGCAAAAGTACACGCAAAATCGAAATAAACAAATTTTTTTGTAGTTTTAAGTTTGAATTGATTCCCAAATATGTTCTTCACTCATAAAGCCTACGCTGCCCGCAGGGTGACGGCTTTATTGCTATGGCGGCTATTTAGGCACTTCATAAATGTAAATAAAGGAATTCCCTTTTTGTTTGTTTTAAAACGATTGCCGAAAGTCCTTTATCTTTTGAGTCTGTGGCTTACATCAAAGCTGGATATCGGCGTTGCGTTTGTGGCACTGATACCATTTATTTCAAATTTTTTTGGGTCCAAATGGTGTGTTGTTTACAATTACAGAAAAGCTTATCTCAGCAGTGGCTGCCAGTGTTAGGGAAACCGAACAATACTTTGTAAAAGACAACTCGGCTGCACGGTATATTTTTTCGGGTTTTACATCTCCGCTTACGCTTACAGTTGCATGCACTTTTGTGAAGAGTGACGGTGCAGGTTTGTCTACACGATCGCCATCAACATCAATTTCCAGGCTTTCAAAAACTACTTTTTGCTTGTTTAGAATTGAGATAATATCAATACTAGAACAGCCAGCTACTCCCATAAGCAGCAATTCCATTGGGCTTGTGCCCTTGGGATTTTCTACATGTTTATTATCAATAGCAATCTGATGACCACTATTGTTTTCGATGGTGGCGTAAAAGCCAGACTGATGAGTGAGTTTTACATTCATAAGTGTTCATGGATTGGCGTGAATACTTCTTTTAATAGGTTTCTTAGTTGGTCGTGTTCAATCAAAAATGCATCGTGCCCGTGAATAGAGTTGATGGTCTTAAAAAACACATTGGGCTTTACATTCAACAGTCTACGGTAGGTTTCTCTATTGTCTTCGTGGGTAAAAAACAAGTCCGTATCAATAGATACAATAAAAATATTGCCTGGTATTTTTTCTACCAATGCTTCAAACGAATCGCGTTCGTAGCAAATATCAACGCTGCCCAACAAATGATTCATCGACTTATAGGCGCTGACATCAAAACGGTTGGCCAATTTATCTCCATGATACAGCAGCCATGTTTCGACGTTAAATTTATTTTGTTCCTTGTTGATGGTGCGGTCAAATCTAAATTTAAAAGATTGAGGTGTTCTATAACACAACATCGCGTGAATGCGCGCATCCTCAAGTGGGTTTTGAGAATTTTGTAGCAATCGGTCTTGGAGCAAAACATTTGCTAAAATCCAATCGGAAGCCTCCCAATGACAAGCAATAGGGATAATGTTACGAATAAAATGCGGATGTGATACCGCCATTTCCCAGGCTAAGGCCCCACCAATGGAACCGCCAATAGCAGCAAAGAGCTCGGATACGCCGAGCTCGTCTAGAACTATTTTAAAGGCTTCAGAGACATCACGTAATATCCAATCTTTGTAGGAAATTAAATAGTCATCGCTAAAGCCATTGCCAGGAAAATTAAATGCAATAACGCTATACACTTCGGTATCTATCAATTTCTTTGGACCGATTATATCGCTCCACCATCCATCTTCACCTGAGACATTCGAATTACCTGTAAGTGAATGATTCACCAAAACAACAGGTGCTTCATGCAAAGCCTTACCAAATACTTGGTAGGATAAGTTCAAAGGAATGACATTGCCGCTGTGCAGCTTAAAGGAAGGGATGCTATGCTTCTGAAGTGGCGACATATTGCCTTTTATTCTTTTTGCAATTTATAGTGTATCAAAAGCAGCTTGTAAGTCAGCTTTTAAATCTTCAACATCTTCAAGTCCAACAGACAAACGGATAAGGTCATTTGTCACCCCAGTGTCTTCTTGTTGCTCTGCTGTAAGTTGTTGGTGCGTTGTACTCGCATTGTGAATGATGAGCGATTTTGAATCGCCAAAGTTGGCAAGTAAAGAAAAAATCTTGGTGTTATCCGCAATTTTCTTGGCTGCTTCAAATCCACCCTTAACACCAAAGGTAACCACACCACTTTGGCCGTCTTTTAGGTATTTTTTTGCGAGGCCGTTATATTTACTCGATGCCAAACCTGGATAGTTTACCCAAGCTACAGACTCGTTTTGGCTTAACCATGTTGCCAATTCAAGTGCATTTTGGCTGTGTCGTTGCATTCTAACCGAAAGGGTTTCTATTCCTTGAATGATTTGGAATGCATTGAAAGGGCTTATTGCAGCTCCCAAATCACGAAGCCCCTCAACTCTGATTCTTGCGATATAAGCCGCAGGGCCTAAGGCTTCGTGGTAGTTTAGTCCGTGGTATGAAGGGGATGGAGAAGTGAATTCTGGAAATTTACCACTCGACCAATCAAAAGTACCTGCGTCAATAATAACACCACCCATTGAAGTACCGTTACCGTTTAGGTATTTGGTAAGTGAGTGAATAACAATGTTTACGCCGTGCTCAATAGGCTTTAGCAAGGCAGGCGTAGCAACCGTGTTGTCCACCATAAAAGGAACCTTGTGTTTCTTGGCAACTTTAGAAATAGCTGCCAAATCAAGGACATCTAGTTTTGGATTCCCCAAAGATTCTGCAAAAATAAGGCGAGTATTGTCTTGGATGGCTGCTTCAAAATTGGCAACGTCGTTTGGATCAATAAAAGTTGTGGTGATACCAAAGCGTGGCAACATTGACTTTAACATGTTGTACGACCCACCGTATAAACTGTTTGAAGAAACAATATGGTCTCCCGCTTTTAAGAACGTAAGGATTCCTGTGGATAGTGCTGCAGTTCCAGAACAAGTGGCAACAGCGGCTATTCCACCCTCAAGTGCTGCCATGCGCTGTTCCAGCACATCATTAGTTGGGTTATTTAAACGGGTATAAATATATCCGGGTTCTGCTAGAGCAAAAAGGTTAGCGGCATGCTCAGCATTGTCGAACACATAAGATGTAGATTGATATAAGGGTACTGCTCTAGTGCCCTGCGTTTTGGTGGTATCATGACCTACATGAAGTGCGTTAGTAGAAAATTTTTGATTACTCATATGAAATAAAATTTAGAATTGATTTTTAAAGGTTTGCACTAGATCAAGTTTTTCCCAAGTGAATAACTCCACCTCACAGTCAATATGACCGTTATAGGGTGACTCGAATGTTTTTATTACCGTTTTAGGGGTTCGGCCCATATGTCCATAGGCAGCCGTTTCCTCATAGATGGGATTACGGAGTTTGAGGCGTTGCTCAATTCCAAAGGGTGATAGATCTACGAGCGTGGCCATTTTTTCTGCTATCTCGGCATCTGTGTGTGTGCTTTTTGATGTTCCGTACGTATTTATAAATATGGATGTTGGCTCTGCTACACCAATAGCATAACTCAATTGCACTAATACCTCATCACAAATTGCTGATGCAACAAGGTTTTTGGCAATATGTCTAGCGGCATAGGCAGCACTTCTATCCACTTTGGAAGGGTCTTTACCGCTGAAGGCACCTCCACCGTGTGCGCCTTTTCCCCCATAGGTGTCTACAATAATTTTACGGCCCGTAAGACCCGTGTCACCGTGAGGACCGCCAATGACAAATTTTCCTGTAGGGTTGATGTGATAAACAATATCATCCCCAAAAAGGGCCTGAATATGTGCTGGATATTCGGCAATAACGGTAGGGATAACCAATGCAATTAAATCTTTTCTAATTTTAGCCAACATGTCTTTGTCTTTGTCAAAATCGTCGTGTTGGGTTGAAATTACGATGGTGGCCACACGAATCGGTTTATGGTCATAGTCATATTCCAAAGTAATTTGTGCTTTAGCATCAGGACGCAGATAAGGAATTTGTTTTTTTTCTCGTCTAAATTCAGCCAATACACGCATGATTTTATGGGAAATATCAAGCGCCAAAGGCATGTAATTATCGGTTTCGTTGATAGCATAACCAAACATAATACCTTGGTCTCCGGCGCCTTGTGCAGCTGCTTCATCCCTATCAACGCCTTGATTGATATCGGGTGACTGTTCGTGAATGAGTGAAATTACCCCACAAGAATCGCCAGAAAATTGATAGGCGTCTTTGTTGTATCCAATGCGGTTAATGGTATTTCTTGTAATGGTTTGTACATCTAAATAGGTGTTGCTTTTTACCTCACCAGCTACAACGGCTTGACCTGTAGTGACGAGAGTCTCACACGCTACCTTGCTGCTGGGGTCAAATGCAATAAAGTGGTCCAACAGTGCATCGCTAATTTGATCTGACACCTTATCTGGGTGCCCCTCACCTACTGACTCTGATGTAAAAAAGTATGACATAATCTTGCTTTTGGGAAGTATATAGACCGATTGCAGTAATCAAAAGCAAGCTGTTTTAGCAATTTTTTTGAGAGGTTGCAATCAGTCAAATCCTTCCTCTTATGGCACAAATATACAACAAGATGAATTTTTACAAAAAAATTTATCGAAAACTTACTGAGACACCTGCATTTAGAGTATTGAATCCCTGAATCGTGTAGTTAGCAAAGATCTTTAAAAAAAACAAATTGACTCTAGCGCCAATCATGGCGTGGGTACCTGTGTATGAACTCTCGGAGCCTAAAGGATTGAAAAGCGTTTTTGAAGTTCCATCAGCAAGAGAAATAGTATAATCGCCAAGCATATCAAATGCCACATCTCCTTTACCATAACCAAATCCACCAACAATACTAATGAATGTAAAATCTAGTGAGCCAAGTGCCTGTATGGTAAACGTATCCACGTCATAGTTAACGATTTGGCCAGGATTTGTAGTGCTAAGCTGATATTCTAAACTCATTTTAGAATAAGAAGCTAAGGCAGAAACATTAAGCGGGAGTTTATCCATAACTCCAAAATACTGCACCAGGTTGTGCTTAAAGCCAATGCCAAATAAGCCGAATTTAGCTCCTTGGCTTTTTATTTTAGGCACATAGCGCACCATTAAATCGGTTTCAAAAAACAAGCCTAAACCAACTTGGGCATAAGGTGTTGGTAGTGAATTCATGACCAAGTCATCCCCTAAACCGCCCGGCATTTCTATAAACTGTGTACTGCCTCCTGGAAAGGTATATGTAAAAGTTGTGTTATTCTTAGCACCAAAAACTGTACTAGCCGATGTCGAAGTAGATGTTAACTGTTCCAAGTTAAGTGCATTAATTGAAAATGACTTTGCTGCATCCGAGACACTAGGCGAAGTGACACCAAGAGTTATGTCAAAACCAAACTTTTTATGTGTCTTGGCAGACGATGCCCAGCCTGCATTTAAGCAATAACTCAATGATTGTCCTAATGGTTCGACATAGGCGTCTGCCAAAAGTTGGGCATCTTCAGTTGTTGCGGCTAGTATTTTTTCTAAATCATCAAATAATTGCGCAGATGAAAAGGCTGTAGTAAACGAAATGATAAGTATGATGAGGTTTTTCATGTTAAGATTTTTTTGGTTTCAACATTTAATATACATCAAATAAAATACTTAAGGGTAATATAAATAAAACGGGGTTGAATCATGTACAGGGTTGTGGTTTGTGTAATCCCAGAGAAATTATCTCTATTTATACTGCTGTTGTCCAACACATTTTTAGCCTGAATACCAAACTCCCATTTGCTGTCTTTTTTGTTGTAGAGCAGTGACGCAGATAAGTCGTCATATTTGTTAAGAGAAGTACTCCCCAAGCGATAATCATAGAAGCTGTAATCGGCTACAAAGATAAATCCTTTCAAAAAAGCAGCATCCACACCAACAAAAGGACGCTCAGTAATAAAGTAACGAACGTTGTCCTCGTCTTTTGTGCGGTTGTTGTTGTAACTATAACCCACTTGTGCATTGGGTGCAGCCTTGAAATTGGTGGATAAGGTTGCGCTGGCAAACTGAGTAAAATAGTTGAACTGACGCAAATCTCCATTAACAATATTGTAGGATTTGTTTTTATTGGCACGAAGCGTAAAGCTCGTTTTTAGGTTATTAAACCTTTTTTGAAGCCGTGCATTTATGTTGATTCGCTCTTCTGCTTTTGGGGAATTAAACGGGGAAGACTCGCGGTTGATCCCTGATACAACATTTACAGTTTTAAAATTATCAAACTGTTTTCGATAGTTCATACGAATAAAGATATTCGTAAAGTTGAACATATTGAAATTGAAATAGTTTAAGCTGAAATTATGGAAATAGGCAGGTTTTAATGTGCTGTTACCAAGAAACAAGCTGTTGTAGTTTCTAAAAGTATATCCATCTCCAAGTCTACTCACGTCGGAATATTGTAGTTGTGCGCGATAAGTAAAGCGCAGCGATTCTGACTTGCGGAACTGATACCGAATCCAAACATCTGGCAAAATCCTTGCCTCTTTGCTCGAAGTGGGGTTCAATTGAAGGGTTTTAATATCGTAGTTATGCAACGTAAAACCAGGATTGATTAGAAACTTGCCCAGCTTTAAGCGGTAACGAACAGCAGTGTATATGTCCGAGAAATCATAGTTAACGTCGTTGATCAAATTTGGCTCATCAAAAACAGTGAGCGTACCATCAACCGTATTTCCCATACTGGAATTGTAATCTTGTCTTACCTGCGTGGTACCTACCGTAAAATTTAAACTCGCCGTATCACTCACCATATAATAGTACTCCAAACGACCGTCGAGCTTATTGGTTTTTGTAAAACGGCTCTGTTGAACCAAATATCCTTCGGGCTGATAGCTTAAAGGGAGCACTTGTGGAAATAGGATCCGTTCTTTTTGTAGTTCAAAAAACGGGTTTTCGTCTTGCAGCGTATGCTGCAACTCAAGGGCAAAAATATGCTTTTCGTTGATGGTGAAATAGGCATTTAAGTTCTGGCTCAACTGCTTAGGTGTTTGTTTGCGCAGTGAGCTGATGTCCTCTACCCTTGTGGCGGTAGAAGTCAAATCGCTGTATTCCGACTCATCGGCGTTTCGGTAGAAAATATCATACTCAAACTGAAAGTCAGGGTTTGCATTGTAAAGCATGCTAAACTTATACAGTTTTGATGTGTTTGACTGATCAAAATCATTATCTGTAACTTCTTTGACTCCAGTAGAAGTAAAGGTGCGTTCGCGAATAGATTTGATTTGGGTGTTGTTTTTTGAAAGTATCGCAAAACCGGAAAAGGTTAATCCCTCTTTGGGTTGATGCGAAAAGTTAGTTGCTGCAAAATCGTTTTCAATAGAAGCTGCATTGTTGTTTTGAAGATTTGAAAGCCCTACGTCGTCGGTTTGAATTTGAATGGAAGAGCCACTTTGGTTGCTTTGGTTTCTAAATCCACCTGTGAATCGAAAATAATCACGTCTTGTAAATGGGTTTTCGCCAAGGTTATTTTTATTACCAAGAAAGTTAATACTGGTTTTTGGGCTGTAATAAAACACTTTTGGGTTTAGTAATATACGGTCTTTTTCACCTCCGCCAGCACCTAATTCACCAAACCAAAAGCGGTCTTTTCCTTCTTTTAATTTGATGTTAATGGCTATGTTATCATCGTTATTGGTGACGCCACTCAATTGTGAAATTTCATTAAAATTTTTCAACACTTGAATCTTGTCAACGGCATTTGCAGGGATGTTCTCTGTGGCAATTTTTGAATCGCCATCAAAGAAATCTTTCCCTTCGACCATGACCTTTCTCACCTGACGTCCTTCAACTTCAATCAGCCCGTCAGCATTGATTTCAACACCTGGCAAGTTTTCCAACACATCTTTTAGTTTGCGTTCTGAACCTGTATTAAAGGAGTCGGCGTTATACACTATAGTATCGCCTTGAATGGATACGGGCATTTCATAGGTAACCTCTACGCCTTCTAGCTGCTCTGCCTGTTCATACATCACGATTACCTCAGTGAGGTCAGTGGTTGATTTGCGCGATAGGGCCACGGGTTTATATCCCAAACATGAAACCTTTATAATGTAGGGAACATCTTTTTTAATTCCAATAGAAAATTTACCGTCCAAATCGGATATGGCAAAATTGTCCATTCGATTTGTTTCTTGATTGGTAGCTACAATGTTTACGGTGGATATGGCCACGCCAAGACTGTCTAATACAACTCCTTCAAACCTGAAGTTTTGGCTACAAACACTTGCTGAGATAGCAAATGCTAGCAGTACCCCTATTTTTTTATGTCCATTTAATATCATCTATTCATTATGCGATTTCCGTTGCCTCTGTTTCCATTGTTTCGAAAACGTTCTCGCATTTCCTCAGCCTTTTTTTCTCTAATTTTTGAAAATTCTTCTTGGGTAACTGCCTGCCCTTTTCTAGGTGCTTCAAGCTTGATTTTATCTTTGATATTCATCTGCACTTTCGTACAAACCAAAACCTTATTGTCGTCTTGTGCCATGAGCACCAAGCCTGGTAGACCAAAATAGCTTGCCGGCCCAGCAGGAGTGGGAATGTCGGGAGTAAACCAAACAGAGACCGTGACAGGGACTTTTTCGGGTGCTTTCTTTTCTTTTTCCTCATCCTTAGCGCGATTCCCGAAGGGCATCCTAAAGCTTGTTGGTGCTTTCATGTTAACATAAGTGGCCTCATAAGCGGTGTATTGCCCAATTTGCTTGGACGCGCCCGTAAAATTCCATTTGTGTTGTTTCATATTTTTTGACACCAAAAACATCTTGCCAAATAGTTCTTGTTGGCTTGTTTGCTTACGGTTGGCAAGGTCAGTATGTGTAATGCTGCTAGCACCTCCGCCAAAGCGCATCGACATGCCCCCACGTCCTCCCTGTGGACTGTCTAGCTTTTCCTCTTTTTTGTATAAGGATTGTGTTTGGTCAAAAAACAACTGAAAGTTTTGGGGTTCAGACATGCGTTTTTTAATACGCTCCACAACATTTTTTGGAATATTGGGGTTGTTTGTAAAGTCCATATTCATACTTACTTTCATGGTGTAAGTCGCCTTTGCAAGCTGCGCACTTGAAAAGGATGAGGTTAAAATCAATAGGGATATAAAAGTCCTACACATATAATAAATAGTTAGACACAATAAATCTTAAAAAGTTTTAAATAAAATTATAGCAGTCAAAGAGATATTTTTTTTTGTAAAGATACTTATATTGTGGCTAAATTATATAACATGCATATTGCCATAGCTGGAAATATAGGAGCTGGAAAAACATCGCTCACACAACTACTTCACAAACAATACGGTTGGGAAGCACATTATGAAGATGTTGTTGAGAACCCATACCTCGATGATTTTTATGCCGAAATGGAACGTTGGTCATTTAACCTTCAAATCTATTTTCTCAACAGCAGGTTTAGGCAAATCTTAGAGATTCAAAAAAACGGTAATGACGTGGTGCAGGATCGCTCTATATATGAGGATGCGCATATTTTTGCGCCCAACCTCAATGCTATGGGACTCATGACCCATCGTGATTTTAAAAATTACCGAGCGGTCTTTGAGCTTATGGAGTCCTTGGTCAAAGGTCCAGACCTGATGATATATTTAAGAAGTTCGATTTCAAATCTTGTTTCTCAAATTCACAAGCGCGGACGTGAATATGAAAACTCCATTAGTATTGAGTATTTAAGCAGGCTTAATGAGCGTTATGAAGCATGGGTGCATAACTATGACAAAGGGAAAATCCTTATCATTGATGTGGACAACCTAAATTTTGTAGACAACAAAGAAGATCTTAACATTGTAATTGAAAAAATTGACGCGGAACTAAGCGGGTTTTTTACTACTTAGTAACGCCAAGCTCAACTTCAGCATTAGTAATAGCTTCCTGTACTTCGGCAGCCGTACCTTCGAATACCTTTATTTGTTCCACTTCCTGACCATATTGATTAGTAACAACCGTTAGGGTGCCTTTGGCCATCCCTTCATCGGTGCGCTCCATTTGCACTTCTACATGAAGTACATCTGAACTGTGACCATCACCCAATAGCGGCGCCATCACTAGGCCGATCAAACAAGTAAGCTTAATCAAAATATTCATCGAAGGACCTGAAGTGTCTTTAAATGGATCTCCAACCGTATCGCCAGTTACCGCAGCTTTGTGTGCTTCACTCCCTTTGTAAGCAATCTCACCATCAATTTCCACTCCTGCTTCAAACGATTTTTTTGCATTGTCCCATGCACCACCAGCGTTATTTTGGAAAATAGCCCACATAACACCAGACACACATACACCCGCCATATAGCCACCGAGTGGTTCAGCACCAAACAATAAACCAATAAAAATTGGCGTGATTATGGTAATCAAGCCTGGCAATAGCATTTCCTTTAGGGCAGCTTTGGTAGAAATATCCACGCATTTGGCATACTCCGGCTTACCTTTTCCTTCAAGAATTCCAGGAATTTCTTTAAACTGACGACGTACCTCTCGTACCATTTCCATAGCAGCCTTACCAACAGATTGCATAGCAAGGGCAGAAAATACAACTGGAATCATACCGCCTACGAATAACATGGCCAATACGTCAGCCTTAAAGATGTTGATCCCATAAATGCCCGTAAAGCTTACATAGGCAGCAAAAAGCGCCAAGGCAGTAAGTGCAGCAGAAGCAATGGCAAATCCTTTACCTACCGCAGCAGTAGTGTTTCCAACAGAATCCAAGATGTCTGTACGCTCACGTACTTGTGGCTCAAGCTCGCTCATTTCAGCAACACCTCCAGCGTTGTCGGCAATAGGACCAAACGCATCAATGGCCAACTGCATGGCTGTAGTAGCCATCATGGCAGAAGCAGCAAGTGCAACGCCATAGAAACCGGCTAAGGCATAAGAACTATAGATAGCAGCTGCAAATAAAATAACAGATGAAAAAGTAGATTTCATACCAACCGCAAGCCCAGCGATAATATTGGTAGCAGCCCCTGTTGAACTGTTTTGAACGATGTCCATTACAGGTTTCTTTCCTAGTGAGGTATAATATGCGGTTACCATAGAAATTAAGGCGCCAACTGCCAATCCTATGCAGGCAGCAAAAAATACATTTATGGCTGGAACAACTACCACGCCTTCTCCAAAGAAAGTCATGCTGATGGTATCTTCTAACATCCAGTCAATTAAAAACCAACTCGCAACCAAAGTCAACAGGATTGCAGCCCAGTTTCCGGTATCTAGAGCTTTTTGTACTTGTGGCTCCCGCGCATCGTTAGATTTGATACGAACAAAAAAGGTTCCAATGATTGATGCTAAAACACCAACTCCAGCAATTACTAAGGGCAACAGGATTGGTCCCATTCCGTTAAAAGCAGTAAGCTCAATACCGGCATCAAACATGTCTTTTACAACATAATTACCCAGTACCATGGCAGCCAAAACAGTGGCCACGTAAGAACCGAACAAGTCAGCGCCCATTCCAGCAACATCTCCTACATTGTCACCAACGTTATCTGCGATTGTCGCAGGGTTACGAGGATCATCTTCTGGGATACCCGCTTCAACTTTCCCAACAAGGTCAGCGCCTACATCAGCAGCCTTGGTGTAAATACCTCCACCCACACGTGCAAACAATGCAATAGACTCCGCTCCTATCGAAAAGCCCGCTAGGGTTTCCAAAACTACGGTCATATTGGCATAAAAACTTCCTTCATGGCCCATAAACTGACCAATGAAAAACAAAAACAACAAGCTCAATCCGAGTACAGCAAGTCCGGCAACACCAAGGCCCATAACCGTCCCTCCATTAAATGAAACGTTTAATGCCTTGGGTAAACTCGTTTTCGCCGCTTCAGCAGTACGTGCATTGGCGTCGGTAGCAATACGCATTCCTATATTCCCTGCAAATGCACTGAAAAACGCACCAAGAATAAAAGCAGGTACTATCATCCAGTGTGTAGATTCAACTAACGTTGACACTATATATAAGGCGATAGATGCACCAGCAACAAAAAAGGAAAGGAGTCTGTATTCAGCACGTAAAAATGCAAGTGCACCTTCTTTAATGGCACTGGATATTTCAATCATTTTCGAACCGCCTGCGGCTTGTTTGCGCACCCGTTGGGCTTTGAAAATCATAACGATAAGACCAAGAATGGCAAGTGCTATTGGAAGGTAAAAGACAAATTCTATCATATTGAGTGTAGTCAATGGCTTAATTCATAACTTTTTTCACAGCACGCACAACATCCTCGTGGTTGGGTAACCATTCCTGTAAGAGTACAGGAGAATAAGGTGCGGGTGTGTCGGCCGTATTGATTTTCTGAACAGGAGCGTCCAAATAATCAAAAGCCTGGCTTTGAACCTGATACGTGATTTCAGTAGATATATTTCCAAACGGCCATGATTCTTCTAAAATAACCAAGCGATTGGTTTTTTTAATGGAATCAAGGATGGTGTCCATATCTAGTGGACGTATGGTTCTCAAGTCGATAAGTTCACAAGAGATATTTTCTTTTGCTAATGCATCGGCGGCTTTTTGGGCCTCTTTTAAGATTTTTCCAAAAGAAACGATGGTAACATCATCTCCTTTATGTTTTACTTCTGCAACACCAATAGGCAATACATATTCCCCTTCTGGTACTTCACCTTTGTCGCCATACATTTGT
>DCBE01000035.1 GCA_002313325.1 Flavobacteriaceae bacterium UBA1115 | reverse complement strand
TCGCACAAGACATAGACAACCTTATCCGCCAAAAAATCTGGGAACTGCTCACATAAAACAGCAACAGCGCCATTCTTAACAGCATCATTTATGTACGCATGACCATCGTGGTGCGTGCCTTTGATGGCTACAAAAAGAGATTGATGGATTACCCCTCTGGAATCGAAAGCAACGCCACTGATTTGAACAGCCGTGCTACCCGAAACGGTTTTCAAGGGCACGCCAAACAATATGTCTTTTAGCTGCTTCATGATAGCGTTAGTGTTACTTTTTTTGTTTTGTTAAGAGCTGCACCCGGTCGTTGCGATTGTCGCTTTACCTTGCCCTTACCTTTAAGCATTACCTCTATTCCCAAGCTTTCGAGTACGGTCACTGCGTCCATGGCTGGCCATCCACGGAGGTCAGGCATTTTTTCTTGATGATATTCATTGGCAATATCTGGCTTTGGTGCTGCTAAGTCAGCAACTTTGTTTAAGTCGAGAGTGGTGTATTTTGGTATGTCGTGGATAACTGCCTGTGCAATTTGTTTCACCACTGGTGCAGCAACCACGTTGCCGTAATAACCAATTTTCTTGTTGGGCTTGTGCACCACAACGATGCAAGAATAGGTCGGATTATGTGCAGGAAAATACCCCACAAAGCTAGCAACGTACTTAACGTCATCTGTGGTATAGTCAATTTGGCAGGTTCCCGTTTTGCCAGCAATGGATAGCTTTTCATCGTAAATATTATGAGCGGTTCCCCATTTATTTTTTACCACTCCTTCCAAAAGGTGTTGCAGTTTGCTTATGGTTTCTTGCGAGCAAATTGCGGGATTAATCACTTGTTTGGGATGCGATTTGATATTTTTACCATCCAGTGTTTTTACTGCCGAAACAAATCGCGGCATTACCAATTCGCCATTGTTGGCAACTGCATTGTAGTAGCTCAAGGTTTGAAGCGGTGTAAGCATTACGCCGTAGCCAAACGCCATCCACGGCAGGTCTAAACCGTCCCAGTCGGCGTCCTTGGGATGCGGTATTTTGGGCAGCCCCTCACCTGCAATGGCTACACCCAGAGGTTTGTCCAACCCCATGGCCAACAGCCTGTCTGTGAACTTTGAAGGGTTCTCTTTATAGTTTTCGTAAATCAGTTTAACAACCCCAGTATTGGACGAGCTTTCAAAAACCCTGCTTGCTGGAATAATACCATAACCACCATGCTTGGAATCTCTGACGTGATACTTCCTGTAAAAAGTAAGCTTTCCTTTTTCGGTATCTACCATGGTCATGGTATCAATTACCTTGTCTTCAAGGGCAGCCATCATAGAAAACAACTTAAAAGTAGAGCCGAGCTCATGTGACTCGCCAACTGCGTAATTTAATTTTTCATAATACTTATCCCCGTCTGTTCTACCAAGGTTTGCAATGGCTTTAATGGCACCCGTTTTAGTTTCCATTACCACAACTGTTCCATGCTCTGCTTCGTATTTTTCTAAAGAAGATAGCAAGGCATGGTGGGCAACATCTTGTAAGTTGGTATCAATCGTGGACCAAATATCCAACCCATCGATGGGTTCTTGTTGATATTCGTTTGTTAGGGGTTTCCATTGTTGTTTGGCAATGCGCTGTCGTAATTGACGTCCAGGCTGACCGCGCAAGGTGGTTCCATAAGCACCCTCAAGTCCTACTTTGATATAAGTGCCGTCTGGTTTTTTCTGTTCATAGCCTAAGGTGCGTTCAGCAATTTTGCCAAGCGGAAAGTCACGTACAAATTTGCGCTCTACTATCAAACCTCCGCGAATGCCACCCAATCGGAACATGGGAAATGACTTGATGCGCTGATAGTCATCAAATGGCAGGCGACGCCCTATAAGCTGGTATCTGCTTTTGTTTTTACGCGCTTTCACCAACAAGTTGCGGTAATACCGCTTTGACTTTTCAAACAACGTAGCAAGCGAGTCGCTCAAGGCGTTTACGTTTTTGTCAAACACACGCTGACTTACCGTAACCGCATCAAAGTGTATGGAATATTTTGAAACAGATGTCGCCAAGAGACTGCCGTCATCGGAATAAATATTCCCTCTTACAGGAACAATTTCAAAATTTTGAATGCTGCGTTTTTCTGCTAATTCACGGTACTTGTCTCCTTGATTGAGCTGTAATGATACCAGTCGATACCCCACACTTACGCCAAGTGCGAAAAGCACAAAAACAACCAAGTAGGTGCGAGACATCATGTTCTTCTGCTTACTCATCTGATTGAATTGTGATTTTTATGGGTGCCTTATCTGGCGGGAAAATCCCTTGGTTTTTTAAAGCGCTTGCCAACTGAGTTTCCATCCTTTTATGCATCACCTTTTTACGAACCGATACAAACTCGCTGCGAATAGCTTGAAGCTCTTTGTTTGCTTGTGCAATTTGCACCACTTTTTGATCTACTTGGTGGGAGGCAGTAATCATCAGTCCTGCGAGAAAAAAGACAAACAGGATAAACCGCCAGTTTTTTGATGCGCCCTCTTGCACCAAAAAAGTTCCTTTCAGCAGATTTAAGATTCCTGTTTTCATAAGCGTTGCGCTATGCGCAATTTTGCACTTCGTGCTCTGTTATTTTGTTTAATTTCTTCTTTTTCAGGAACCACCAGACCTCCGCATTTTTTAAAATACAATGTGGGGTTTCCAAAGTCATCCTTCGCTGGTTCGTTATCAAAATTTCCGTTTTGAATGTACCTTTTGACCATTCTGTCTTCAAGTGAGTGGTAACTGATTACGCTCAACCGCCCACCCGATTTTAAGACGTCTTTGGATTGGGTTAAAAAGGATTGCAATAATTCAATTTCTTTATTGACTTCCATCCGTAGGGACTGGTAAATCTTGGCCATTAGCTTGTAGTCGTTCTCTTTGGGCAAAACCTGACGCAACACCTCGTTGAGTTGCATGGTGGTTGCGATTTCGTCTGGTCTGTGTTGCACAATTAGACTAGCTATTTTTTTTGCGTTGCGCAGTTCTCCGTAGGCAAATAGCAAATCTGCCAGTGCTGATTCGCTAAAGGTATTGACGATTTCTTTTGCTGTGAGCTCTTGTTGCTGATTCATGCGCATGTCTAGCGGCCCATCAAAACGAATGGAAAAACCACGATCTGGGGTATCGAACTGATGCGAAGACACGCCTAAGTCAGCAAGAATACCATCTACTTTATCAATTTTATGAAATTTCATAAAGCGTTTTAAATAGCCAAAGTTTTGGGGAATAAGTGTAAAGCGACTGTCGTCTATGGCATTGCGTTGCGCATCCTGGTCATGGTCAAAAGCAAACAGTTTGCTTTGGCTGTCCATGTTGTCTAAGATTTCTTGGGAGTGACCACCCCCGCCGAAAGTTGCATCTATGTAAACCGAAGCAGGACATATGTTCAATCCTGAGACAGACGCAGCAAGCAAAACGGGTCTATGATACATCGTCTCCATCGTCTCCCATTACGTCTTCTGCCAAGACAGCAAAATCAACAGCTGCTTCGTCAATTGCTTTTTCATAGCGCTCTTTATCCCATATTTCTATGATATTTACTGCCGCAGAAAGCACTACAGCTTTCTCAATACCGGCAAATAGTGCTAAATCACGGGGAATAAGCAGTCTGTCTATGGCATCGAGTTCAACAACCTTAACCCCAGCCGTGAAGCGCCGTATGAAATCGTTATTTTTTTTCTTAAACCTGTTGAGCTTGTTCACCTTGGACATCAATGCATTCCATTCTTGTAGAGAATACAGCTCTAGGCATGGCTGAAAGACAGCACGCTTGACAACAAAAGCCTCCTGACGGGCCGCAGCCAACTGCTTGGAAAGGGCTATGGGGATTTTAACCCGCCCCTTGGGGTCTGCTTTACACTGATATGTTCCAATTAAATGCGACAAGGCTTATGGTTTTTACCCTTAGGTATGAATCAAAATTACATATAATTTCCCACATTATACCACATTATACCACTTTGTTAATAATTTCTTCCACATTGACTTATAGAGCGTATAGTTGTCTTAAAATCAACTTTTTATAAGTGATTGTTTATGCTAAAACCGCAAAAATTAAACAACTTTCAATTTTACAAACAGCTTTCTTAATGTAATTTGCTTGGGGTTTATTTACCTATATTTGTCTCTGATTTGACAATATGCACAATTCTCTAAAAGTATCTGGGCGCTACTCCTACTACGAAAAAGGCGAGGGAGCTCCGCTTGTTATTCTTCATGGTTTAATGGGAGGCTTGAGCAATTTTGGCGGAGTTGCGGCGCAGTTCTCAACTGCTGGTTACAAAGTTCTTATCCCTGAACTGCCATTATATGATTTGCCGTTGTTAAAGACCAACGTGAAGCAATTTGCAATATATCTTCGTGATTTTATCACGCACTTGGGTGAAGAAAAAGTAATTTTAATTGGGAATTCGCTGGGTGGTCACATCGGTCTATTACACACCAACCTCTTTCCAGAAAAAGTCAAAGGACTGGTTATTACGGGGAGCTCTGGGCTGTATGAAAACGCCATGGGAGAAAGCTATCCGAAACGTGAAGATTACGAATACATAAAGAAGAAAACACAAGATGTTTTTTACGATCCAATCATTGCTTCCAAAAAAGTTGTGGATGATGTGTTTGAGACCGTTAATGACAGAAAAAAACTTATCAAAATCTTAACCATTGCCAAAAGTGCTATTCGCCACAATATGGCCAAAGATTTACCAAACATCAAAGTGCCTACAGGTATTATTTGGGGCAAACAAGATGCTGTTACCCCACCAAGCGTTGGAGAAGAGTTCCACAGGCTTCTTCCCGATTCTACTTTATATTGGATTGACAAATGTGGACATGCACCCATGATGGAGCATCCAGATACGTTTAACAATATTCTTTCAGGCTGGCTAAACGAAAATAATTTGTAATCATGCGTGTCAAAAGCGCGTCTTTTGTGATCAGTAACGCTAAGGTATCCGATTGCCCAAAGTCGTCATTACCCGAATTTGCTTTTATAGGTAGGTCAAACGTTGGTAAATCGTCTTTAATCAACATGCTAACTGGTCGCAAGCAGCTTGCCAAAACATCTGGAAAGCCCGGAAAAACCCAACTCATCAATCACTTTTTGATCAATAAAAATTGGCATCTTGTTGATTTACCCGGATACGGCTATGCCCATGTTTCCAAAAAAACCAAAAAAGAATTTCAAAGCTATATCACTTCTTATTTCTTGGAGCGCAAGCAACTCATAAATGCTTTTGTGTTGATTGACATCCGGCACGAGCCGCAAGCCATAGATTTGGAGTTTATGGAATGGATGGGAGCCCGACAAATTCCTTTTTCCATCATTTTCACAAAAGCCGATAAATTGTCTGAAAGTAACATTGACCCAACGGTTAGCGCCTATTTAAACGTCATGCTGGAAGGAATTTGGGCAGAAACACCTCAGCATTTTATCACTTCCACTACTGCAATCAAAGGCAAAGAAGAAGTGTTGGCGTATTTGGAATCGCTGCTTTAATCTCCCTTTTTAACATCCTTAAGGTTTCGCTCACTTGCGAAAAAATCACAGAACTGCTGCATGGCCTCTCCTATCTGTACATCATCAGTTGCTTTGAGGTATGACGCGTGAATTCCAACCAATGTTTGATGAACAAAAACTTGCATTTGATCCACTGGCATTTCTTTTGACCACAAATCAATTCGTGCGCTTTCCTGGGTATCCTTATCCCATGTGCTTAGGAAAAAGGCTTCCATAGACTTTGCTTTCACTCCGCCATCTGGCGCAGACCACTCCATGGCTTCGGGTGTGTTGTTTTCGTCTAAGGTAACCGTCAAGGTAATTTGTGTTTTTCGTTTCATCTTAAGGATTGTATTTTGATTTTTTTAAAATTTCTTGAGGCGAAGCAGCAAGTATTTCTTGCAAGGACTCTCCGGTTCGTTTTTGATATTTTTTTAGCATTTGATAGCCAATCCACTGTCCTATCCTTCCGGGGGAATCTACATCCAGATATGAATAAAATTTGCTGTATGGACTTGAAAGTAAAAAGCGAAATGACAAATTTTCGTCTGTGGAAAACAAGAGTTCGTTATCGATAAAATAGCGCCAAACTTCAGCTTGGTGTGTGTTTGCCCACTCCCATTGTGCTGTTGTGTATTGTATGTGCTGATGGTCTTCCGTAGCGGGTGCCAAATAATCATGAAGCAACAGACGCTTGCCGTGATGTACCATTTGATCCAAAAAGGTTCTGCCGCTTGGACCTGGAACAAATCTTGGTGCAAGTGCATCGACGATTTCAGCCTCTAAATGGTCTAGTGTCAGTTTGTTTTTGATGTACGTTGGAATACCATCATACAAAGGGTGATCTACGCCTAAATAGGTGTCAATCGAAATCAACAACAGCTTGTCTGCATGCACAGCTCTAAGCGAATAGTCAACATCTGTTAGCAAGGAAATAGCCGTTTGGGGCAGATTTTCATCTGAAAAATAGTAGTTGGCATACTGAAGTACTCGCTTAACACGATACTTCAAATTGTTTTTTGGAATTGTTTTGGTTGCGTCAAACAGCAGTTGCTGCAACGAATCGCTGCGCTTTTCGAGCCATACCGCATCAGGTGTTTGAATTGGGAAAAAAAACGGGAATTGGGCCTTGATATCTTTTAAGGGAACATCCAAATCTCCGAAAAAAAGCGTTTCAAATGAAACGTAGTCTAGGGGAATTTCTTCAAGATCGACAGGCTTTGGGTGGGTTGATGTGTTACAAGAAACCATTAAAAAAAAAATTACAACCAACAACCCTTTCAATTGCAGAAAAAATATTTTAATTTTACGATAGTTATCCTTATACATAATGAGCATAAAGATACAAATGCTATGAAAAACAAAGAAGTAATTAATCACATTGTAAATTGGCTTAAAAGCTATGCACAAGACAACAAGATGAAGGGATTTGTTGTGGGTGTTTCTGGCGGAATTGATTCTGCCCTAACATCAACTTTGTGTGCTAAAACAGGACTCCCAACATTATGCTTGGAAATGCCCATAAAACAACAACAAAATCAGCTTGACCGTGCGCAGGACCACATCAATTGGTTGCGCAAGCAGCACGCCAATGTAGCGGAAAAAGTGGTCTTATTATATCCTGTTTTTGATGCTTTATCCAAAGCCGTAGAGGCTGATGAACAAAAAAATGAAGACTTATTGTCACTAACCAATACACGAGCTAGACTACGCATGGTAACACTCTATTATTATGCTGCATGTAAACGCTATTTGGTTGCGGGCACAGGAAATAAGGTTGAGGATTTTGGTGTGGGTTTTTATACCAAATACGGAGATGGCGGTGTTGATTTAAGCCCAATAGCTGACCTTTCAAAAACACAAGTACGCGCATTGGCAAGTACTTTGGGTGTAAACGAAAAGATTTTAAGTGCGCCTCCAACAGATGGTCTTTGGGATGATGGCAGAAATGACGAACAGCAATTGGACGCCACCTATGAACAATTGGAGTGGGCGATGACGCAGCATGCAGCAGGAAAATCTCCAGCAGATTTTGTAGGAGAAAACGCACGTGTTTTAGAGGTTTTTTTGTTACATCACAACGCCAACAAACACAAAATGCAACCCATACCAGTTTGCACTATTCCTGAGCATCTACTATAGCTATATAACAACCGTTTTTCGCAAAATTTATTTTTATATCTATCAAAGTTGATTTTTTACTAATTTTATGTTTAACTAATAATTCATGATTCGCGTATATGTAGCTGATGCACACCCAATCGTTCACAAAGGCCTAAAAGCCGTATTTCGCAATTCGAACGAAATCCGTATTGTAGGAAAAGGACTTTATTACCGTGATTTGGTTGATTATCTACAATCGAAGAAAGTAGATATCGTTGTCCTAGAAATTGAACTTCCTGGGTTTGAGGAAATCCGCACACTGCGCAGACTTAAAGATCAGTACACGAAAGTAAGCTTCTTGGTATTTACTGCGCTAAGCGAAGAGATTTATGCCATGAGTGCGCTCAAATATGGCGCATCGGGGTTTTTGTGCAAGGACAATCCTTTGAATAAAATCAAAGACGCTATCTTGAAGATAAGTACTGGAGGTGTTTATATCACCAACGAGCTGGCTGAACACATGGCCTTTAATGAAACAGGCGCCAATCCACGTGCGTTGATCAACCAGTTATCTGAACGAGAAATTCAAGTGCTACGTCTTTTAGTTAATGGAAAGCGTAATAAAGAAATTGCTATATCATTCAGTATCAGCGACAAAACAGTAAGTACTTATCGCTCAAGGCTGATGAAAAAACTTAAAGTCAAAAATCTTGTTGAGATGCTAAATAAGCTTCAGCATATAGATTTAGACATGTACTAAACCACTCGATTTAAACGACTGCTTAATACCGCTCTGAGTTTGTGATACTGCACGATTTCCTCTAAAAGTTCCACGTGATGACTGTCAATATCATCGGCACTATTGGTTTGTAATGCAGTAACCTTTTCATCAATAAGCTGACATCTAAATCGCAAAATTACTTCGTGAATCCATCTGGCCAAGTTGGCTTTTTTATTTTTTATGTAGATGTTTTTTCGCTCCCAATCGTGAAGGATATGCAGTTCATCTTCAAGCAATAAGTCTGAAACTTCTAACGCCAGATTTGGATCCAAATTAGCCACAAAAGTATCCATTTGAATTACCCCTTTTTCGTTTAAAGCAACCAGTACTTTAGAATACAATCCTTTAAACACAGCGGTAGAAAAGGCAATTTCGTCTTGCTGCAAATCCAAATATATTTTTTCAAAAACACGCGCTGTAATTTTTGAGGTGACCAGGGAAAGTTCGCCAGATTTTTCATCGGTTTTTAAAATCGGTTCTTCAAATTCAACTTCTTCATGACCGTGTAGCAATAAGATTTTGATGATGTCTTTCTCCAGTTCAAAGCGGGTACTAACGGTAGCAATTTTTTGCTCTTGCGGAACCACAGACATGGGCTGACTAGGGGCATGCCTTACCAGTTTAGATGCCTTTTTTTGAGATATTTGCGCCAAGGTTGCAAACAAAACCTCCTCGCTAATTTCCATCAAGGAAGCACATGATTTAACATATACCTCTTGTTTGATTCGATCTGGAATTTTCGCAATACTTTGTACCATATCACGTGTGGTTTCAGCCTTTTTAAGCGGGTCTTGCGCAGCCTCATCAACAAGTAATGCAGCCTTAAACTGAATAAAATCCTTGGCGTTGTTGGTTAGAAAATCACGCACCTCTTCAAAGCTGTTTTCACGAGCAAAGCTGTCTGGATCTTCTCCTTCTGGAAACATACAAACACGCACATTCATACCCGCCTCTAAAATCAAATCGATACCACGAAGCGACGCACGAAGCCCCGCGAAATCGCCAT
>DCBE01000039.1:2211-13136 GCA_002313325.1 Flavobacteriaceae bacterium UBA1115 | reverse complement strand
AATTCTCATTCTTGACGAACCTACCAACGGTCTAGATCCAAAAGGAATTGCACAGGTTAGGGATATTATTTTTAAAATTGCTGCTCAAGGCACCACCATTTTACTGGCCTCCCATCTTTTGGACGAGGTTGAAAAAGTATGTTCGCATGTGCTGGTCTTGCAAAAAGGCAAACAAATTTATTATGGGCCTGTAACCGCACTGACCACAGACCATAGATATTTTGAGCTTGATGCTACTGACGAGGCTGCCTTACTGGAAGCCTTAGCTGAAAACAAACTCATCAACACAGTGGAACAACAGGGCTCATTGGTATTGGCCTATCCCAATGAAGCGCTTGAAATTGAAGCCTTAAGCAAGGCACTGACAAGCAAAGGGATTGTGTTGACACATTTGGCAAAAAAACACAAAAGCCTCGAAGAGCAGTTCTTAACCTTAACCAAAAATAAGTTATGAAACGATTGTTTTTAATTGAATATGTTAAGCTACGTGCCAATCGCTCAAGCCGTATCCTGATTGGTGCTTATTTTATAATGCTTACCTCAATTGCACTTATTGCCGCCATCAAATTCGACGTTGGTCCGATTAAGTTTCATCTTGCAGACCAAGGCATATTTAATTTCCCCTACATATGGCATTTTAACGCCTTTATCGGAGCGTGGTTTAAGATATTCCTAGCAGTGGTTATCGTTTCCATGACGGCAAACGAATACAGCAAAAAAACCATTAAACAAAACCTGATAGACGGACTCAGCAAGCGTGAATTTCTACACTCCAAATGGGTTATGGTTTTAGCTTTTGCGGGGATTTCTACCTTGTTCATTTTTGTGGTATCGCTCATTTTAGGACTTATCTATTCGAACTACAACGAATTATCGATTATTGTACAAGACTTAGTGTATCTACTCGCCTATTTTATCAAACTCGTTGCCTTTTTTGCATTCTGTTTGTTTTTGGGTACAGCGATTAAACGCTCTGCTTTTGCACTTGGGTTCCTTGGTATCTGGCAAATGTTTGAAGGCATATGTTATGGTTTGCTTCTGTGGGAATCGCCAGAATGGCTAGATGCAGAAACTGTTTATCGCTTTTTTCCACTTAATGCGATGAGCAATTTGGTCCGCGAACCTTTTTCACGCCTCTCTACAGTACGTAACCTAGCAGATCAAGTAGGCGAACAAATGACAAAGAACACAGATGTGCAACTTTTGGACATGCTTATCGTGTTGGCTTGGTGTTTTATTTTTTACGCATTGACATATCGCTTATTAAAACGCCGTGACCTCTAAGTTTTTGCTATTTTTGGCATGCTATGGAGTTTCAACTTGTTTCTGACTTTAAACCCACCGGGGATCAACCCGATGCCATCCGTCAATTGGCTCAAGGCCTAGCCTCACAAGACAAATTCCAAACCTTGTTGGGCGTTACGGGATCTGGAAAGACCTATACAATTGCTAATGTGATTGCAGAAACCCGTCGTCCTACGCTCGTACTGGCACACAACAAAACCCTAGCAGCTCAACTTTATTCTGAATTCAAGCAATTCTTTCCCAACAATGCGGTTGAGTATTTTGTGTCCTATTACGACTACTACCAACCCGAAGCCTATATTCCAACAACAGGAACTTACATCGAAAAAGACTTATCTATTAACGATGAAATTGAAAAGCTGCGTTTAAGCACCACCTCTGCCCTGCTGTCTGGGCGTAGAGATGTTATTGTGGTTGCGTCTGTTTCTTGTCTATACGGCATCGGAAATCCCGTAGAATTCAAAAAGAATGTAATTCACATTGAAGTGGACCAAGTCATTCCCAAAACCAAATTTTTACACCAGTTGGTGCAAAGTCTATACGCACGCAACACTGCCGACTTTTTGCACGGTAACTTTCGTGTGAATGGAGATATTGTTGACGTTTTTCCAAGCTATGCCGACCATGCATTTAAAATTCACTTTTTTGGAGATGAAATTGAAATCATAGAAGTATTTGACCCGCTGACGGGGAACATAAAAGAGAACTTTGACAAACTGAACATTTACCCAGCAAATATGTTTGCTACATCTCCAGAAGTTTTGCAAAACGCCATTCATCAAATTCAAGATGATTTGACGGAGCAAGTGGACTACTTTAAGGACATCGGCAAACAACTTGAAGCCAAACGACTGGAAGAGCGCACCAATTTTGATTTGGAGATGATTCGCGAGCTGGGCTATTGCTCTGGTATTGAAAATTACTCGCGCTACATTGATGGTAGAGCACCCGGAACACGTCCATTTTGTTTGTTGGACTATTTTCCCGAGGATTATTTAATGATTGTTGATGAGAGTCACGTGACACTATCCCAAGTACACGCTATGTATGGTGGGGATAGAAGTAGAAAAGAGAACTTGGTTGAATTTGGCTTTAGACTGCCTGCAGCCATGGATAATAGACCGCTTAAGTACGAAGAGTTTGAGCAACTGCAACAACAGGTGATTTATGTAAGTGCCACCCCCTCCGATTATGAGCTGGAGCAAACAGAGGGTGTATTTGTAGAGCAAATTATTCGTCCAACGGGACTTCTTGATCCCATCATTGAAGTGCGTCCAAGCTTGAATCAAATTGATGACTTGGTCGAAGAGATTCAACAACGGTCAGAGACAGACGAACGGGTGTTGGTCACCACACTTACTAAGCGCATGGCGGAAGAACTGACTAAATATTTGTCGCGTATATCCATTCGTTGTCGCTATATCCATAGCGATATTGATACCCTAGAACGGGTAGAAATCATGCATGATTTGCGCAAAGGGCTTTTCGATGTACTGATTGGTGTTAACCTGTTACGTGAAGGGCTAGACCTGCCCGAAGTATCGTTAGTTGCTATTTTGGATGCTGATAAAGAAGGCTTTCTGCGCTCGGCGCGTTCGCTTACCCAAACGGTTGGTCGTGCTGCCAGAAACCTAAATGGCAAGGCAATCATGTATGCAGATAAAGTTACTAAAAGTATGAAAAAGACCATTGATGAAACGCAGCATCGCCGCGAAAAGCAAATGGCATACAATGATCGTCACAACATCACCCCAAAAGCACTAAACAAGTCTTTGGAAGAAACTTTTGATCGCAGTACTATTGCAGATGATTATATCAAAAGAGAATCTGTTGAACCAATTGAGTATTTAACCAAAGAGCAGCTGCAAGCCCGGGTGCGTGAGAAACGAAAAGATATGGAAAAAGCCGCCATGGATATGGATTTTATCAAGGCGGCTCATTTTAGAGATGAGATTGAGCGCATCCAAAACCAACTTAAAACATTGGCGTAGCTGCAAGTCAGCTTATTTTATTTCAATTTGCTTTTTGGGTTCTGGAATAGCTTCCTCGTGTTTGGGCAGGCTAATGGTCAAAATACCGTTATCGTACTTTGCCTTGATCCCTGCAGTATCTACGGTTTCTGGTAATCTAAAACTGCGTTGGAAATTGTCGTAGCGATACTCACGTCTGGTGTATTGGTCCATTTTGGACTCATCCTCGTGTTTAGACTCACTTGAAACAGTTAGTACATGATCGTCTAGCTCCACATTAAAGTCCTTACGGGTTTTGCCAGGAGCCGCCAATGCCAATTCAAAATTTGTGTCCGTTTCTGAAATGTTCACGGATGGAACATGGGAACGGTTTGACAAAGCTGAAAA
This sequence comes from Flavobacteriaceae bacterium UBA1115, assembly GCA_002313325.1. Classification (GTDB taxonomy): domain Bacteria; phylum Bacteroidota; class Bacteroidia; order Flavobacteriales; family Flavobacteriaceae; genus UBA7446. The sequence continues at coordinate 9,474 of DCBE01000039.1, read as the reverse complement.
TGGCATGTCACTACCAAAAAATTCATCTAGTAAAGATGGAAATAAAGGATTTGATGTTCTTCGTATTAAATTCATAATATTAGGTTTTTTAAATGTTATATACCTAAATTATGGCAATTTGTATACCAAGGAATTTATACTGACATTATGTCGTTAATAATCATATAATTACTGACATTTTGTCAATAATTATACTACTTCTTTTACCTTGTCAGCAGCTTCTTGGAATAAAATGGCACTCTGTACTTCCAGACTTGAGTCGTCAATAAGTTGTTTTGCAATGTGGGCATTGGTGCCTTGTAAACGCACGATTATGGGAACTTGAATCGCGTCGCCCATGTTTCTGTAGGCATCAACGATGCCTTGCGCCACGCGATCGCATCGGACTATACCACCAAAGATATTTACCAATATAGCCTTCACCTTAGGGTCTTGAAGTATGATGCGAAAAGCAGCTTCTACACGAGCAGCATCGGCAGTACCGCCAACATCCAGGAAGTTGGCCGGATCACCACCTGCTTGTTTGATCAAATCCATGGTTGCCATAGCCAATCCAGCGCCGTTTACAATACAACCTACGTTGCCGTCTAGCTGAACGTAGTTAAGTCCTACCTTGCGTGCTACCACATCAGTTGGGTTTTCTTCGCGGATATCGCGCATAGCGGCAAAATCAGGATGGCGGAACAAGGCATTGTCGTCTAGTGTTACCTTGGCATCAACAGCAATAATCTTATTGTCTGAAGTTTTTAATACCGGATTGATTTCAAACAAGGCAGCATCTGCTCCCACATAAGCCTTGTACAAGGCCGATACAAACTTCACCATCCCTTTAAATGCCAAGCCCGAAAGCCCTAGATTAAATGCAACCTTACGCGCCTGAAAAGGCAGCAACCCAACCGTAGGATCAATTTCTTCTGTGAAAATAAGTTCAGGGGTTTCTTCAGCCACTTTTTCGATATCCATACCACCTTCCGTAGAGTACATAATCATGTTACGACCTGTAGTACGGTTTAGTAATACCGAGATATAAATTTCTTTGGGAACCGAATCACCAGGGTAATAAACGTCTTCAGCAATGAGTACTTGATGCACTTTCTTTCCCTCGGCTGTGGTTTGCGGAGTGACCAACTGCATGCCTAAAATATCTTCCGAGATACGCGCAACTTCTTCCAAAGACTTGGCTAGCTTTACACCACCACCTTTTCCGCGACCCCCAGCGTGTACCTGTGCTTTAATCACATGCCAACCGGTTCCCGTTTCTTCAGTTAATTGCTTTGCTGCGGCTGTTGCCTCATCTGGAGTTGTGGCTACAATCCCACGCTGTATGCCTACGCCAAACTTGGCTAAAATCTCTTTACCTTGGTATTCGTGTACGTTCATGGGTTTAAGTTTTTCGTTGCAAAAATAGGCAATCAATCGAGCTTATCCACTCCATAATACCAAACTTGTTTGTTATATTTGTAACATCTTGTTTTATTTTTAATATATTTTACGCTTTACCTCATACAGCACGTACTAAAAACTTACATTTGCGCAAAACTTATGCGATGCATCACCAAGATTTAGTACAAATAAGCGAAACACATGGCAGTCCCACATACGTATATGACTCCCAAGCCATGGAAGCGCAATACAAAAGACTGACCAACGCGTTTAGCGCAGTACCTCAACTGCGTATCAACTATGCCGTGAAAGCGCTTTCGAACCTCAGCGTACTCAAATGGATGCATCACTTGGGCGCAGGACTGGACACCGTATCCATACAGGAGGTGCAACTTGGCCTTGAAGCCGGAGTGCCACCAAAAGAAATTATCTTTACTCCCAATGGTGTTTCGCTTGCAGAAATTGAAGAAGTAGCGACTCTTGGCGTTCAAATCAACATAGATAACCTTGCTGTATTGGAGCAGTTTGGTACGGCACATCCAACGGTACAGGTTTGTATCCGCATAAACCCACATATTATGGCGGGCGGAAATGCCAATATCTCGGTAGGTCATATCGACTCTAAGTTTGGCATTAGCATTCACCAAATGCCGCATGTGTTGCGTATTGTAGAAAACACGGGCATGAACATCAACGGGGTGCATATGCATACCGGTAGTGATATTTTAGATATTGACGTATTCCTGCATGCTGCCGAAATCCTCTTTGACACGGCACGCCAATTTACAGACTTGGAATTTTTGGACTTTGGCAGTGGGTTTAAAGTACCCTACAAACCAGGCGACAATGAGACCAACATAGAGGAATTAGGCAAAAAACTAAGCGTTCGCTTTAATGCCTTTTGCGCAGACTATGGCAAAGAACTGGTATTGGCCTTTGAACCGGGTAAGTTTCTGGTGTCCCAAGCGGGTTATTTCATCACGTCTGTGAATTCGGTCAAGCAGACCACCTCAACGGTATTTGCACAGGTGAACAGTGGGTTTAACCACCTGATACGACCTATGCTCTACGGCGCACAGCACCGCATAGAAAACATCTCCAACCCAGAAGGTAAAGAACGTTTTTACTCCGTTGTGGGCTATATTTGTGAGACGGATACTTTTGCAAACAACCGTAAAATTGCTGAAATAAGCGAAGGCGATGTATTGTGCTTCCACAATGCAGGCGCCTACTGCTTTACCATGGCGAGCAATTACAACTCTCGCTACCGTCCAGCAGAAGTGTTATGGCATAATGGCGAAGCTCACTTGATACGCCAAGCGGAAAACTTTGACGATTTGGTTAAAAACCAAGTTGTAATGTCTTTTGATGCTGTGGAGGTGTAGGATTACCCAATCACTCCAGAGCCTAACAGCTCGTTGTCTAAGTACCAAGCGGCAAACTGCCCGGCAGCAATCGCTGATTGAGGTGTGTCAAAAACCAAGTACACTCCGTTTTTTTCTTGAAATAAGCTGACTTTTACCAAAGGCTGGCGGTAGCGAATACGTGCCTGTACTATCATGGGTTGGTCGGTTTGCAAGTCGGGGCGTATCCAGTGTACATCTGCTTGGTCTATCCACAAAGCACGGCGATATAAGCCTGGATGGTCTTTGCCTTCCCCCACATAAATAATATTCTTTTGCACGTCTGTTGCTAGAACAAACAGGGGTTCTTTGGTGCCGCCAACCGCCAAGCCCTTGCGTTGACCCACCGTAAAAAAATGTGCGCCGTTGTGCGTGCCTACAACGTTGCCGTCTTCGGGAAAGTACACAAACTTCTCCGCCATGGATGCTGGGGTATTTTCTGGAGTTTTGGCATACATGGGGTGGGTATTAACAATTTGAACGATGTGGCCTTTTTTGGTGGCCAATTTTTGCTGTAAAAAATCGGGTAGGCTAACCTTGCCCACAAAACATAACCCTTGGGAATCGCGCTTTTCAGCAGTGACCAATCCTTGCTCAGAGGCAATGGTACGCACCTCCCTTTTTTGCAGTCCGCCGATGGGAAACAGCGTTTTAGAAAGTTGCGCTTGGTTGAGTTGGCATAAAAAATACGATTGATCCTTATTGGGATCTGCGCCGGCAAGCAGACGGTGGGTAAATTCGGCAGGCTCAGTGTCCACACCAGGATCAGTGTCCACGATAATGCTATCCTTTTGACAATAGTGCCCCGTGGCGACATAATCTGCGCCCAAAGAAAGGGCGATATCCAAAAACACATCAAATTTGATTTCACGGTTACAAAGCACATCGGGGTTGGGTGTTCGGCCTCGCTGATACTCCTCAAACATATAGTCCACAATGCGCTCCTTATACTGCTCGCTTAAATCAACGTTTTGAAAGGGAATACCGAGTTTTTCAGCCACCAACATGGCATCGTTGCTGTCTTCAAGCCATGGGCAATCGTCCGAAATGGTTACCGAGTCATCGTGCCAGTTTTTCATAAACAAACCAATCACCTCATACCCTTGCTGCTGCAGCAAATAGGCAGCAACACTGGAGTCTACACCACCAGAAAGTCCAACAATGACGCGTTTGTTTTGCATAGCACAAAGATAAGTAGGATATGTGAGTTAGTTGTGGCTATACCCTAGAACGGCCTATTTAAGCTTTTTTTGACGCTCTGCTTCTTCCATCAATTCAGCCATTTTACGCTGAAAACGATTTTGCTTCTTAGGCTTCTTTTTGTTTTCCTCAATCTGTGCATGGATTTTATCTTGATCAATGATGACGTTTTTAATCACCAACATGATCCCAATCATCAATACGTTGGAAACAAAATAGTACAAACTAAACCCACTGGCATAATTGTTAAAGAAAAACAACATCATCAAAGGCATCAAATACATGATATACTTCATGTTAGGCATGCCCGGCTGTGAAGGTTGCATTTGCTGACCTGCCGTCATCTGGGTATAGATAAATATCGCAACAGATGCCAATAGTGGAAACAAACTAACATGATCGCCATAGAACGGAATAGTGAACGGAAGCTCTGCAATCATGTCATAGGACGACAAATCTTTTGCCCACAAAAAGGACTTACCGCGCATTTCGTATGCAATGGGAAAGAAATAGAACAAGGCAAAGAAAATCGGCATTTGAATCAATGCGGGTATACAACCTGCCATAGGGCTTGCTCCGGCTTTGCTGTAAAGCTTCATGGTTTCCTGCTGACGCTTGGTAGCATCATTTTTATACTTTTCGTTTAAAGCTGTTATTTCTGGTCGTAACACCCGCATTTTGGCTTGAGACAAATAAGACTTATAAAGCACTGGCGAAAGCACCAAACGCACAATAATGGTCAATAAAATAATGGCAATCCCCTGCGGAACAACCCCCGAAAGCATGCTAAACAACGGATAAAATACCGAACGGTTTATCCAGCCAATAATCCCCCAGCCAAAAGAAATACTTTCATAGAGAGATTCGTCATAGGTCTTTAATACTGCGTAGTCGGTTGGGCCCATATACCAATCAAAGTTGGCTTGAAAACGGTTACGCCCGTACGGCAATGTGGTTTCAGTCGAAAATGCCTTAAGAAATTCCGATTCCTCTTCTTCCTCGTATGTTTTGTTTGATGTGGAAACAATAGCCATTTCAAATGGATTTTCTGGAATAAGAATACTGCTGAAAAAATGCTGGCGGTAGGATACCCATCCTACGTTTTTCAAGTCGTCGTCATCGTCTCCTGTGGCAGAAAGCGTACTGTATTTGTCCGATTTGTAGTTATAAGCAAGCTGCGTATAACGGTTTTCGTATTGGGCACTTTTCGCATGGCGGAAGCCAACCATACGCCATGAAAAGGCAGCGGGAATGGAAGGGTCCAAAGCACCTTCTATGCCTTCGGCAACCACTTCAAAACCAAAGCGGTATCCGTCCTTTGGCAAAGTGTAAACCAATTCAATGTAACCATCGGCATCAAGTGGAGCGCGCAAACGCAATTCCTGTCCTTCTGCTGTGTAGCTTACTGAAGGGGTAAACATCATAAATTTTGTCTGAAACAACTGTCCAGAAACAGTTGTAAAAGCGATATTAAAGGAGCTGTTGTCGTTGTCGATCAAGTACAAAGGCGCGTCTTGGTGATTGACTAAACCTTTTAGGGCAACCTGAGTCATCACGCCACCCTTGGTAGAAATGCCAATAGACAGCACCTCGTTTTGCAACTTGAGCGTATCGGCAACAACCCTGGCCGCTGCTACAACAGGGGTTGCTTGTTCGGCTGTTTCCGATGCAATGGGCTGTACTGGATCTTGGTGTTCGGCTGCTGCTGTGGTAGCTGTTTCTGTCGTTTCCAAATCCGGAACAGGCTGATTGTACATCATCCAAGTGAATATACCAAAAATAAGCACCATTCCTATGATTTGAAGAGGGTCTATTTGCCGATTTTCCATATTAAGTTTTTTTTATTTGCGTATGTATTACAAGCTTCCACAAAAGCTGAAAAAAGCGGATGCGGTTCAAGAACTGTACTTTTATATTCGGGGTGATATTGTACGCCAATAAACCATGGGTGCACATCAATTTCAACAATCTCTGCCAAGCCTGTTTTTGGGTTAAAGCCTGTGGCTTTGAGGCCATTTTTGGTTAAATCTGTTAGATAGGCATTGTTTAATTCGTATCTGTGACGGTGACGCTCGCTGATGTCACCAGCCTTGTATATATCGTGTACACGACTACCCACGGTTAGCGTACAATCCCAAGCGCCAAGACGCATGGTTCCGCCCTTATCTTCTACGTTTTTCTGTTCGTCCATAAGGCTAATCACAGGATGTGCAGTGTCTTCGTCCATTTCGGTGGAATTAGCAGATGTAAGTCCCAAGACATTGCGTGCATATTCGATTACGGCCATTTGCATCCCCAAACAAATCCCAAAAAACGGAATATTGTTTTCACGTACATATTTTATAGCACTTATTTTTCCTTCAATCCCTCTTGAGCCAAAGCCAGGGGCAACCAACAAACCGTGTAGGTCTTTGAGTTCTTGCTCGCAGTTGTCACGAGTAAGGTGTTCAGAATGTATGGATAAGACATCCACCTTAACTTCATTCGCGGCTCCTGCATGAATGAAGGCCTCCAAAATAGATTTATAAGAATCTTGTAATTCAACATACTTGCCTACCAGTCCGATACAGATGTGGTTTTTTGGGTTTTTATGTCGGAACAAAAAGGATTTCCACTTGGCTAAATCAGGTGTAATATCATCTGATAAATTCAAGGTTTCCATCACCACACGATCCAAGCCTTCTTCTTGCATCAACAAAGGCACATCGTATATGGTCTTGGCGTCTATGGATTGAATTACCGCTTCACGTTTGACATTACAGAACAAAGCGAGTTTGGCACGTATGCTTTCTGAAAGTTCGTATTCGGTGCGACAGACCAAAATATCAGCGTTAATTCCACTTTCCATCAAAGTTTTTACTGAGTGTTGTGTGGGTTTGGTTTTTAATTCCGCTGCTGCAGAGAGGTAAGGCACCAGTGTGAGGTGAATAACAACACAATTTTCACGCCCCAGTTCCCATCTCAATTGACGCACAGCCTCGATATAGGGTAAGGACTCAATATCCCCAACCGTACCGCCTATTTCGGTTATGACCACATCGTAATCACCCGATTCGCCGAGCTGCTGCATGCGCGCTTTGATTTCATTGGTAATATGAGGGATAACTTGTACTGTTTTGCCCAAAAATTCACCACGCCGTTCCTTTTCAATAACACTTTGATAGATACGTCCTGTGGTAACATTGTTTGCTTGAGAAGTACGTTCATTTAAAAAACGCTCGTAGTGCCCAAGGTCTAAATCGGTTTCAGCGCCATCGTCTGTGACAAAACACTCTCC
>DCBE01000039.1:513-1885 GCA_002313325.1 Flavobacteriaceae bacterium UBA1115 | reverse complement strand
CTCTCCGTGCTCATATGGATTTAAGGTTCCTGGGTCAATATTGATGTACGGATCATATTTTTGGATGGTAGCTTTAAGGCCCCGTGCCTGAAGTAATTTGGCTAATGATGCAGATATGATGCCTTTTCCAAGTGAGGAGGAAACGCCCCCTGTAACAAAAACGTATTTGGCTTTAGGCATAAATCTTGTTCATTTTAAGTGGCAAAAATACAAAGAATAAACTACCTAACATGCAAGGAATCTGCTTGTGGCCGTGAGGGCACTATTTCAATAGTTTCAAAGCCCTGATGTTGTACCATATAAGTAGCAGTATTTCGATAACCGCCTTTTGGATTGGGCTGATAATCAAAACGGTATTGTAACTGCTCCAAAACCCCGAGCTTTAATCCATCGATTAGCTTTCTTTTGGTAGCTATTCGAAGGGAGGCATCAATCATAACATCAAACCCCTTAACAGCAGTTCTGTTGGGCACCTTTCCGTAGCGCTCTTTAAATGATGCATCAAATTTTAGACGTAAACTATCGCGTTTTTCCAAAAAATGATTGGGATAAGAGAAGTGGATATTGCCAAGGTGGGCTTGAGAAATATTTTCATCGTCATAGGCCGGTGATCGAAAATGCGTGAGCAATTGCACCTGGCGATCCTCCGAAGATTGTGCATTTAGCATCGAAGTCATACTTGTTACCAAATTTAAGTTTTCGGTTTCCAAAAAGACCCAATTTGGTCTTTTAGGCGTTAACAATGAATCCACCACATCGGGCTTGATGAAGCCAAATTCTTCGTCTGGTGGCAATACTTCTGCCAAGGGAAACTGTTCTTTTAGGCGCAATGCTGTTTGCTGATTTTTGGTGTCTGCAATAATCAGTACACAGGGATTTTCGTGTTGTGCATCCAACGAATCCACATAGCGCATCATGCGTTTGGCAAGTGACTTCTTGCTGGGAATGGTGTTGATAAGCATTTTACGTGGTCGAATATCACGTGTGGTCAAGGGGGAGATAACGGGCACATTAAAAAAGCTCATGGCTTGTGCCATCCTGCTCACATTAGCTGGCGTGAAAGGACCAATAACAGCATCATGACTGGTTAAGTCTTCTCGATTGAGCAACTGCTCAATAATATGCAACTGACCTTCAGAGTCAAAAACAGAGAGTTCAATACTCAAGCCTGCCTTGTTCAAGCTATCAACAGCATGTAACATACCACAATAAAAGTCAAGCGAAACCGTCGTTAAGTTGCGTTCAGAGAGCGTTTTGTTTGTTTGATCCATGGAGTCCAGCTCAATTTTAGAAAGTCTAAAGGGCGCCAAAAAAGCAATGCGCACCACAGGGGTAACAAAAGTGCTGTCCCATAAACTGGTTTTGGTTTTTT
>DCBE01000039.1:0-186 GCA_002313325.1 Flavobacteriaceae bacterium UBA1115 | reverse complement strand
CAATCCATCAACATTGAGTAAATCAGCTGCTTGTGCCTTTGGAATTTTTAAAACCATGCCCACCATAAGTCCTGTCGAATCAAGGCTAGGGTTCAGGGCTTCCAAATCAGCTTTACTAAGGCCTAATTTTTGTTCAAGGCGAAAAAAACCTTCCTTAGCCTGAACGGTATAATAATCAAATTGCGC
>DCBE01000014.1 GCA_002313325.1 Flavobacteriaceae bacterium UBA1115 | reverse complement strand
TATAAAATGTTTGTGATGCCAAAAAGTATATGGTCCAAATCGTTGTTCGTCAACAAAATAAACACCTTCTTGTACATGTGTAATTTCCGTAACCCAGCGAAAGGGAATGCCTAAAATCGGGGTCAGCCTGTACTGAATGATCTGTCCAGGGAACATATTACGGTCTGCACCAGAGAGGATATCAAAGCCCATATAGTCTGGCGTAATGAGCTTTAGGTTCTTGGGGTCTGAAAGAAATTTCCAAGCTCTTTCCATTGTTATGGGGAGTTCTTGTTTGGAGGTATACTGGTACATTTCGCAGGCTTTGATGCAAATATACCAATTTTGTTTAACGGATTATACGAAAGATTGAACAAAATTATCAACCAAACTTTTTCTTTAGCGCTTTTTCTGTTTGAGTGATATATATAGAGGATAGAGGGTAGTTAAAATAATGGCGAGCCATACTCCTGCTTTTCCAGTTTCAAAAAGTATAAATGGGAAACATGTCCAAAGGCAGTAAAAAACTGATTGTGCAATATATTTTGATGATTCTTTTTGCGCAAAATCCCAATGCGCTTGACTTCTTTATGAGCGTGCAGTCCGATATCTATAAAAGTCATCTATTTTTTTGGGGGATAAAGCAACTCAAGCTGTACGGTAATGATGTACATCAGTCTTCAAAGTACACAAACAAGAATTGATGGGTTATCCAACATCCTTTAAAAATACGAAATACTTGAAAAGTAATACGGCAAGTGCCATACCAACAAATGGTGCAGTGAGGTATAGCCACATGGGTTCCCAATGATTCCCAATAAGTGCAGGTCCAAACGAACGCGCTGGGTTCATGGAAGCATTTGTGAGTGGTCCGGCAAACATGGCCTCGAGCAAAATCACACTACCAACAGCCAGACCTGCTACAGGCCCTATTTCTTTGCTCCCCGTGCTGATATGAAGGATGACTACCATAAGAAAAAAGGACAATAGAAACTCAAGCCAAAAGGCACTGTCATGGGGTATGCTGGGGATGGTTGCGCCAATAATTACGCTTTTTGGGATAATATATTTCACCGCTACACTAGCTGCTACGGCTGCTGTGGTTTGGGTAATTATGTACACAGGTACTTTTTTCCAAGGGAAGAGCTTCGCAAGTGCAAAAGCCGTGGTCACTGCAGGATTAAAATGTGCACCAGACTGCGGACCAAAAGCATAAATCATGACCATGACGATAAGCCCCCAAGTTATGGCAACCCCTTCATGAGCAACATCGCCCGTAGTTTCGTTTACAGCCATAGCAGCTGTTCCGCAAAAGACCATTGCAAAGGTTCCAATAAATTCAGCGTAAAATGCGGTTAAGCTTTTCATGCTGCAAAAATAAGCATAACAAATTTAGCTAAATGTTATTTATATGCGTTCGCCTGTACTTATCACATAAAGTATATACGTGAGGATTACAAGAATGATTTCCCAAAACAAAATATAGTAGGGCCAATTACCAATGATAAGTGGATTGCTAACATCAGGCACGTATGCAAGATACATGTAGTTGGAATCGATGATGAAGTTCAAAGGCATTACAATCACTAGTAAAATGTTGAAGTAAAGTACAACTTTGAGCCAAGAAAATTTTGACAACTCATAGCCCAAGTTTTTGAACATAAATATGGGCAATAGCATAATGCCTCCGTGCGAAAGATAATACTCCAGATATTCGTAATTAGTACCGTCAAAATTATTTATTTGTGGTGTCAAAAAGGCTTGAAACGCACCAATAATACCGGCGTAATACAAAAACTCAAAAAGCCTGTTGTTTTTAGGAACAAAAAGTATAAAACAAGCGATGAGGTTTGAAATACTACAAAGATGCAATGGCAGGTTAACTCTGAAATTCCAGTACCCGTTGATGATGTTTCGTGTGTGTCCCGTAATGGTGGTGCTGATTAAAAGTAAAGCTATCAATATTCCCATGCGTTGCTGATGCTTAACCGACATGCGCTTGCCAACAGAAAGATACGTAACTATAATAAAAATCGTCCATAAACAATTTCTTACCCATTCATAGGAAAAAAATTCAATGATATACGCTTTTGGCTCTGACATTATTGGTTATTTAAATTAGAACGTAAATATAATTATGTTGAATGTTGAGCGACTTATGACGTGATTGATGACAGATAAGGGAGTAGTAATTGATACGTTTTTTCAGTAGGCAAACCCACAACATTGGTGTAAGAACCCACTATTTTAGACACACCAATCAGGCCAATCCAATCTTGTATGCCGTAACCTCCTGCCTTGTCCAAAGGTTTGTAGGTTTTGGCGTAATGCGTGATGTCAGCTTTTGATAATGCAGCCATGCTCACCATAGTTGTTGCCTGAACGCAAGTCTGCTTTGTTTTAGAGCTCAAACAAACAGAAGTGATTACCTCATGCGTTTCACCAGAAAACTTTGAAAGCATCTCAATTACATGGGCCTCATTTTTGGGCTTACCCAGTGCGTTGTCGTCAAACCAAACCAGGGTGTCGGCAGTCAGCACCAACTCGTTTTGCTGAAGCTGTGGTTGATGCGCCTTTCCTTTTAATCGTGCTAAAAAATCAGTGATTTCAACGCCTTTTAGTTCTTGTGGATATATTTCCTCCACAGCTATAACACGTTGCTCAAAGGCCACGCCCATTTGTTGTAAGAGCGCCAAACGTCTGGGGGAGCCAGAACCAAGGAATAATTTATAGCTCATTTGCTGTCGTTGCGGGCATTGGTGAGCGTTCCCCACTTGCCTTGCACCTTTAGTACTTGTTCAATTACGTCTCGAACACAACCTTTACCACCGTCTTTGTGTGAGATATAGTCTGCGACAGCTAAAACTTCTGGAACAGCATCGTTTGGACAGCATCCAAGCCGTGCTAAATTCATGGCTTCTAAATCAGGAATGTCATCTCCCATAAAAAGCATATTTTCAAGGTTTATGTTTTTTTCTTTGCTGAAGGCGTGCAGTATAGCTCCCTTTTGTTGTGCACCTAAATACACGTCTTTGACACCCAGTTGATTGAGGCGCATCCTTACGGCTTCGTTGGTACCGCCAGATATGACAACAATGCTATAGCCGGCGTGAAGCGCCGCTTTAACTGCATAGCCATCTTTAGTATTCATGGTACGTATCATTTCACCATCGGGCAAAATAGTAATGCTGCCATCGGTAAATACTCCGTCTACATCGAAAACAAAAGTGGTAATATGTCTAAATTCTTGTTTGTAACTCATTTGTTATGTGTTTTGTAAATAGATTGACTCAATGCACGATACAATACAGCTTCTTCAGCCGTCAAGATATCAATATGTTTTGACTGTGTCTTTTTGTCGTTTCGTATTGCTGGCCCAGTTTGATGTTCTTTTGCATTTGATTCAAGACTGCGGGAAAGTGTCTCTTTGATAATCGGATGGAGCAAATTATGGGGGAGTGCTGCATTTGAAGTGATTTCTTGGCTGATATCCAAAAGGTGGTTGCAAAAATTATTTGCAAACACAGCTGCTGCGTGGAGGTGCAGACGCTGTTTGGTGGTAACTAAATGAACTTCATTGCTCAATTGCTGCGCTAGCCTTTTGAGTACGTCTAGGTCAGTTTTGTCGTTTGCCTCCAAACATATGGGAATATTTTTCCAGCTCAGTTTTTGATCTTGCGAAAAACTTTGTAAGGGGTAGAAAACCCCGCTGCGTTTGTGGGGCGCCAACACATCCATTGGTTGGGCTGCGGCCGTATGCACCACTAAAGCGTTTGTCTCAAAACTTTGTGCGACTTCCGATATGTGATCATCTGAAATGGCCAAAAGGCAAACATCCACTTCAATGTCATTTTGGAACCTATTAAAATAGGGTGTGGTGCTTGCTCGAGACGGATTTGCTTTTCTCCCGATCCACTGCACACATAAAACAGTTTCTAATCCTTCAAAGGCTTTTAAAAAATTTGTGGCAAGGTTACCGGTGCCAAAAAGTGCTATTCGCATCATTGTTCAAATTTACAAATAACTACATACTTGTAAATGACTTTATGTGAATTTCATTAGGTTTGCACAAAATTTGATATGAAAACAAATCAGACTTTCACTTTGATTAAGCCCGATGCCGTGGGAAATGGTCACATTGGCCCGATATTGAATAAAATTGCAGAAGCAGGCTTTACGTTTAAAGCTCTAAAGATGACACGCTTGACTCAATCAGCTGCGGAGGCTTTTTATGCTGTTCATAGCGAACGTCCATTTTTTAACGAGTTGGTTTCCTTCATGGCTAGTGGTCCTATTGTAGCAGCGGTACTAATGAAAGACAATGCCGTTGATGACTTTCGTGCACTTATCGGTGCTACCAACCCTGAAGCAGCAGCAGCAGGAACCATCCGTAAATCTTTTGCTACTTCTGTCGGCGAAAATGCCATCCACGGCTCTGACAGCAATGAAAATGCAGCAATTGAGATTGCTTTTCACTTCCCAGAAAGCGAGCAGTTTTAACACAACTTCATTTTGGTAATACAATCTTTTTCTAAACCCTCATTGAGCATGGCAATGATATTGTCTTTGCCGTAATTAAGTTCCTCTCGAAGTACAGAGGAGGTAAGACTCACGTATAACGTATCGCCTACCAATTTAACTGATTTGGTATAGGCCTGTACCCCAGAACCCATGAGTTCAGCCCATAAAGCCGCTACCTTGACATTATCAAGGCCCTTTTCCAGCTTGTTTGCAGCCGTAAACTGACGCAGTACGTCTTCTATCGGTTGGGGTTCATCTTTTCGTGTACTCATGGTTGATATTTAACATAATGAAAGACGACACCTCGGGCATCTTTTAGCTTTAATTTATCAGCTGTTAGCGTAGTGATTTCTTCTTGCCAGCTTTGGTTTTGTTTGTCGTATGTAATAATGCATTTATTTTCCAAAAAAGCAATATTGAACTGTACAAAATCATTTGAGCTGTTAAATTGCTTGTTGAACATGGGTTTTAGTTTTTTTCTAACTCCTTTTTGGTCATCAAGCTCAAAATAATCAACATCAACAGTAAATTTGTATTTTTTTTCTTCGCCACTTGGTGACACCGCTTTATCAATACGCCAATAGCCATTAAGTTGATCTAAATCTGCCGGCTTTAAATTGGCAGTACAGCTTATTAAAAGCAAACACAAAAGGGGGTATGAAGTTCTCATAAGTGATGTAGTTTGAAGGCTTGTTCTGTTTTTTTGATAACTGCTTCTGTTCGTTTGGGGTGGGTATCGGTAATAAAGAGTTGGCCAAAAGAGGATTCGTGTACAAGATTGATGATTTTAGAAACACGCTGTTCGTCTAGCTTGTCAAAAATATCATCTAAAAGCAGTAGGGGTTTCAACGTTGTAATTTGTTTTAGCATATCAAATTGTGCCAATTTTAGTGCGATTAGCAGCGATTTGCGCTGCCCTTGGCTGCCAAATTTTTTGATGGGGTATCCCTCAATTTCAAACACCAAATCGTCTTTGTGGATACCCACGGTGCTGAATTGTGCCATGCGGTCTTGGGTAGCTGCGTTTTTGAGTAATTTCCTGAAGTCTTCGTCCAATAGTTGACTTTGATAGGACACGCTCACGTTTTCTTCAACACCACTTATGACGGCGTATCGCTTTTTAAACAAAGGTTCAAAGGTAGACAGGTATTCAGCTCTCGTTTGGTGAATGGGTGATCCGAGAGATAGCAGTTGCTCGTCGTAGATTTCTAATGTTTCATTTGCACCCTGTCCATACCACACCATTTGCTTTAGTAGGGCATTGCGTTGTTGTAGTATTTTTTGATACTGAATAAGCTGATGCAAATAAGTTTTATCGGCTTGTCCAATCAGTCGGTCGATAAACCTCCTTCTGGTTTGGCTGCCTTCGTTGATTAAGTCTACGTCAGCGGGAGAAATCATTACGCTTGGTAGGAGGCCAATGTGTTCGGATAGCTTTTTATATTTCTTGCCGTTGCGAATAAATACTTTGGTGGCTTCGCGTTTGAGCAGGCATTCAATGCGTTCGATGCGGTCATCGCGCTTAAAGTGGCCTTCAACACGCATAAAGTCGGCCTTATGCTGTATAGTGTGGGCGTTTGCAGACGAAAAATAGCTACGCCCCATGGCCAAATGATAAATGGCGTCTAGCGTATTGGTTTTTCCTTTTCCGTTATTTCCAACAAAACAATGAATAGGCGCATCGAATGTATAACATGCATTTGATACGTTTTTATAGTTGGTAATCTCGATGGCGTTAAGACGCAAACTGCTCATAAAACAACGTATATTTAAGAAGCATCCAAAATAAACATTTTGGTGGCAAGGTGTATTGGAATAAAAATTTTATTTTTGCACCCATAACATTTTAAAATGGCTACTTACAAAAAACGCGGAGGTAAACCAAAAATACCCCAACAACATTCACCAAAGCAAGAGAGTATAACAGCTGAAGTATTTTCAAAGCTTGACACTTCTGCAGGTCGTGCAGAGGCTTGGGTATCTCGAAACCGGAACTATATCTTATCGTTTATTGGCCTCGTGGTCGTTGGAGTATTCGCTTATTTAGGCTATGAAAACTATGTGGCTAAGCCCATGCAAGAGGAGTCTACCAAACTCATGGCACAGGCGCAAGCTTACTTTAGCGAAGCTATGGAAAATCCAACCTTGCAAGATTCTTTGTTTGTACGCGCTCTTGAAGGAGACGGCCAAAACCCTGGATTTATTGAAATCATCAACAGCTATGGTGGTTCTGCAGCTGCTGAAATTGCCACTTACAACGCTGGTATGATATATCTTCAGCGCGGCGAATACGATTTATCCATTGATTATTTAGAAGATTTTTCTGCTAACGCTCCCATACTGGGCGCACTTGCGCTTGGCGGAATTGCAGATGCATTTACGGAGCTAAACCAGCTAGAAGATGCTTTACTCTACTATAAAAAAGCGGCAAGTTATGCAAACAACGATCTTACAACACCTCGTTTTTTACTTAAAGGTGCTCAGGTAGCCTTAAGTTTAGATGCCAAGTCTGATGCTGTATCCATGCTTGAGGCCTTAGCGGCAGGCTTTGCAGCTACACCTCAGGCAACACATGTTGAGGTTCTATTAGCCCAAGCCCAAAATTAGTATGGCGACGGCACAACACGGTCCTTTGAATTTGGATTCGGTGCCTAGCGCAGCCGCCCTTCGAATTGCCATTGTTGTCTCTGAATGGAATGCTGAAATAACAGAAAATTTATATCAAGGCGCCCACGCAGTACTTGAGCAAAAGGAATGTTTTGATATTAAGCGCATAGATGTTCCGGGCAGTTTCGAATTGGTTTATGGATGCAAAGCAGCCATAAATGCGGGCTTCGATGCTGTTATTGCACTAGGGAGTGTGATAAGAGGAGAAACAGCTCATTTCGATTATGTGTGTGAAGCTGTGGCTACAGGAATTAAAGACCTTAATCTTCAAGGCATATCTCCCGTTATTTTCGGAGTACTTACCGATGACACCATGTCACAAGCACAAGCCAGAAGTGGTGGAAAGTTAGGGAATAAGGGTGCAGAAGCTGCTGTTGCTGCCATAAAGATGGCAACGCTTGCTATTTAAAATACTTTAAGGGAACCCACAACATACCAAAACACTCTCCTTTTGCTTTATCAAGGTGTTTGTGGTGGATTTTGTGCGCACGCCTTACGCCACGCGCATAGCGGTTGTTGGCATTACGCCATATTTTAAATCGCTGATGAATAAAAATATCGTGCACCATAAAGTAGGCCAATCCATAAGCAAAAATACCAATGCCGATGGCTAGTCCTGGCTTAAAACCATATTCTCCCCATAATATTACGCAACCTATGCTTACGACTGCATAGAAGATAAAAAAAAGGTCATTACGTTCAAACCAAGAGTTGTGGTCTTTGCGGTGGTGGTCTTTATGAAGCGACCATAAAAAGCCATGCATGATATATTTATGGCTAAACCAAGCCATAAACTCCATGATAAAAAACGTTAGAAAAAATATACCAATTTGAACAATCAAGGACATATTCTTAACTTACAGTAGATTAAATTGATAACGTATAAATGAACGCGCCAACACATCTGCTTTTTGATAATTCGGCACACGAATTCGCTTGGATTTTATCTGTATTGAAGGGGTTTTTTTTAGTTTTTTAAGCAGGCGTAAATAATATTTATAAGCCGTATAAACACCAAATTTAGCATCATCTGGTAATTGAAAAATACCCTTCACTCCAGCTTTAAAGTCGGCTTCAATTTCGTCGATTATTGCCTGTTTTGATTCTTCATCAAAAGCATTCATATCAACATTAGGAAAATATGAGCGTTCGAGATGTTCGTGATCCGCTTTCAGATCTCTAAGGAAATTAACTTTTTGAAAAGCCGAACCCAAACGCATAGCAGAACCTTTCAAAGATTCAAATAGGGCATTGTCTCCTTTAACAAAAACTTTTAAGCACATGAGTCCTACTACATCTGCAGAGCCGTATATATACGCTTTATATTCTTCGTCGCTTAAATATGATTTTTTAGATAAATCCCATTGCATGCTTTGCATAAATGCATTTATGTATTCACGGTCAATGTTGTAGCGGTGTACCGTTTCTTGAAAGCTATTTAGAATGGGATTTAGGCTAATTTTTTCTGTCAATGCTTCTTCTAACGATCGCTCAAAACGGGCAAACAATTCCGATTTATTGTAATCGTGGAAGGAATCCACAATTTCATCAGCGAAACGGACAAACCCATAAATGTTGTAAATGTCTTGACGGATTTCACTTGAGAGTATGCGGGTTGCAAGTGAAAAGGACGTACTGTAAGATTCAGTTACGAGTTTACTGCTCTGGTGAGAAACTTGATCGAATAGCGTTTTCATATTTTGTGCCTTGATACTTGTAAATATAAAATAATTATCGTGTCAATTTACCCTTTGGGCATTAAATATTTAGTATTTGCTATACAACATTCAGCGCATAAACCACGTCATCAATAGAAATAAATTTACGCATTTTATCAGGCATTTCATCTGAAATGAATTGAACTTGATAGCCTAAAATCCATAATTCACTATCAATATTTTCGATGATTTCTGAATTAAAAGTATTTAAATACGATTCAATTTTATCTTGTGCAGGCTCAATAGTGAAATAGGAAATAAATGTTATTGGTTCACCTATGTCGATTAGATTGCTTAAACTTTCAATTGGAACGGACTGCCCTAAGAACACACATTGAAAGCCATTGTTAAGCACCTCGTATTGTAAGTACAATAAACCTAACTCGTGAATTTCATTATCCGGCAGGAATAAAACAAACCTTCGGTCTGTTCTGCGTGTGGATTTTTGCTGCAAGTTCTCGCACATGGCATGTATTTTTTGCTTTACCAAGCTCGTAATAAAATGTTCGTGTGACGGACTGATGGAATTTGTTTGCCATAGTACGCCCAATTCGTTCATAAGTGGGACAAACACGTTTTTAAATATCTCACTAAATGAAAACTGTTCCAATAAATCGTTAAACGTTTTAGTAAACAACCGTTGATCGAAATTAATCATGGCTAGTTTAAACAAGCCTAACGACCAATCGTCTGCGTTTTTGTTTATGGTGAGCTTGTGAACGTTTTCATTTATTTCTTGTTGGTTAAGAAATGCTATTTTAGAAATCTTATAGCCATTATTGTATAAAAGGGTGACGTTGAGTAATTTCTGAAGGTTTTCAAGATTATAGAGGCGTATGTTGGTATCGGTTCGTTCAGGCTCAAATAAATTGTAACGCTTTTCCCATATGCGAATCGTATGTGCCTTGATTCCTGAAAAATGCTCCAGGTTTTTGATACTAAAACTACTTTTAACGCGATCCATTTGTTTAATGTTTTATAAACACTTTTAAACAAAACTACAAAAAAAATATAAAGAGCTGAAAATAAAAGAAATAAAGAAAAGTGCGCACGAGAGGAATCGAACCTCCACGGGATTTAACTCCCACTAGGCCCTCAACCTAGCGCGTCTACCAATTCCGCCACGTGCGCTTTTGAATTAGGAAGTGACTTGGCTGGGGTTCGAACCCAGGAC
>DCBE01000053.1 GCA_002313325.1 Flavobacteriaceae bacterium UBA1115 | reverse complement strand
TTTTGTAACCGGAGGCGGTTGTTCAGGTTTTCAATATGGCTTCACATTTGATGACACAACGGCTGAAGATGACTTTGGCATGGAAAAAGACGGCGTGATTGTCGTGATAGATCCGATGAGTTATCAATACCTAGAAAAAGCCGAGGTTGATTACAAGGAAGACTTGCAAGGTTCTCAGTTTGTCATCCGTAACCCCAATGCAACGACGACGTGTGGCTGTGGTTCGTCATTTGCAGCTTAGCAACATTGAGTTTTTATTCATTAAAACAGGTTGTTAAACCTAAGCGGGGTAGATACTTCCCAGGATAACTGCCTTTTTAGCACCAGTGACGGAAGGCATATTGCCCGGTTTGCCTTCCATGGTTTGTTTTGCAAGCCAAGCAAACGCCATGGCTTCTACCCAATCGGGGTGGATGCCGTATTTTTCGGTTGTTTCAACGGGTTGATCAATTAGATTGTTTAGTCTGCCCATTAAATATTTATTATGAGTGCCGCCACCGCAAACAAGCACTTTGTCAATGTTTGATAGTTGCCTAATGCTTTGTGAAATGCATTGAGCGGTTAGCTCACATAAAGTGCTTAAGACGTCTCTTTTACAGCGTTGATCTCGGCCAAGTTGCGCCTCTAACCATTTTAAATTAAAGCGTTCTGGGCCTGTGCTTTTTGGGTATTTTTGTTTGAAGTAAGGATCGCCTAGCATGCTATTGAGAAGTTGCGCATCGATAGTGCCTTCCTCAGCTAATTGCCCGTATGAGTCATAGGGTTTATCAAAGTGCTGCTGACACCACTGATCCATTAATGTGTTACCCGGTCCGCAATCAAACCCGATAACGGTTTCAGATGGGGCTTTATGAAGCACGCTTATATTGGAGATGCCACCAATATTAAGAATAACGGTATTATCAGAGCTTGATTGAAAAACAAATTGATGAAAAGCCGGTACTAAGGGGGCGCCTTGCCCGCCTGCGGCGATATCTCGTCGTCTAAAATCAGCAATCACAGGTATGCCTGTTTTGTCGGCTATGCGGTGGGCATCGCCAATTTGTAAGGTGAAAGGGGGGAAGCTATCAGGACTGTGATGGATGGTCTGTCCATGTGAGCCAATGGCTGCAATATCTTTGGGTTTAATATGCTGGCTATGCATAGACTCTTGGATACACTGTCCGTAAAAATCACCTAGGCGCGCATCCAGTTTACCTAAAGCCTCAAAAGAAAATCTTGCTTGTTGGCAGGCCTTCTTTAAGTCAGTTAGCAGTTCAATGGGATACGGTTGATACAGGCTAGAAATAAGAACGGGTTTTTTAGAGCTAAATTCAACAATAGCAATATCGACTCCATCCAAACTGGTACCAGACATTAAGCCAATATACAGTTTTTTCATGCGGCCTTAATTTAGGGCTAACTGAGTTTGTTTAGCAAGCTGTAATTGAGCTAAAAGAGGAGCGGTTTGTTGTTTAAAGTCGGCCAATAGGTTTTTGCTGATGGGTTTTGCAGCAGGAAACTTAGTTGTCAAAGGGTTGCGATGGACGCCGTTGACCCGAAGTTCATAATGTAAATGAGGGCCAGTTGCCAAACCAGATTGCCCGACGTACCCAACAATTTGGCCTTGCTTGATGCGGGCACCTTTTTTATAGCGGCCATATTTGGACATGTGTGCATACAGCGAACTGTATTTTTGGCCATGTTGAACAATGACAACACGCCCATAACCACCCTTAATACCGCGAAAAATAACTTTCCCATCGCCGGTTGATTTAATGGGGGTGCCTGTTGAGGCAGCGTAATCAACCCCTTTATGAGCTCGAATGCGATTCAAAACGGGATGTTTTCTGCGTAAATTAAAATGTGAACTGATTCTTGCAAAGTCGATAGGGTTGCGTAAAAACGTTTTACGCATACTTTTTCCATCAGGAGAAAAATATTCCGAATGCCCCTTTTTATCAGTAAAACGAACGGCTTGATATGTGTTTCCTTGATTAATAAATTCAGCAGCCAAGATGTGGCCGTTCTCAATAGGTTTCCCATCAACGGATCTGGTTTCATAAAGCAAGCTGAATGAATCACCCGGGCGCAGGCCTTGAGAGAAATCGATATCCCAACCAAAAATATTCGCAAGTTCCATAATGGTTTTGTCAGAAAGCGCTGCTTGTTTTGCATCGTAAAAAAGCGAATTATTAATCTGTGCAGAAGCCGTTTTGTGCGAGATGATGACCGGCTTTTCGTGAATCATTGCAGAAAAGCCATTTTCAGTCGTTTGTATTTGTAGCGTCTTGATTGGGTCTATATCGTATTCAAGAGACGTGAATTGACCGTTGGCATTTTGTGCGAAACGAAGTGTTTGTCCTGGCATGATTTTTTTCAAAGCTTGAGTTGGTTCGCCCAGTTGAATGATGTTGTGGAGTGTTGTGGGAGAATAATTTAACGTTTTGAAAATTTTTGCCAAACTATCGCCAGGTTTGATGGTGTATTGTTTCGGTGTAACTTTGCTGGTTTGTACAGTGTTGGTGTCTATTTCGTGTGTCTTGTTGGTAACGTCCAGTGTGCTTTTTAAAGAGGTGGTCTCAGCTTCTGAAAGCTCATCAGACGAATTATTAGGCAAATCAATTGAAATGATATGTTTTTTAGAAGCGAGAGCGGAAGAATCAGGCTGAGAGAGGTATTTAAAATAAACGATGATGCCCAATAGAAACACAGTGCCAAGAAGCATAGCGGTCAAGCGTGTATTCTTAGGTTGGTAGCGTCGGCTATTCAAAGGGGTTTTGAAGTCGCGATTTACTAAATGGTGTTTCATCATAAAGGTTCATTGCAAGATGTTTGGTTTTAAAATAAAAAAGCTATATAAAGCCACATCTTAGGCATTGTATAGCAAGTAACTTGAAAAGTATAAAGCATAAAAAATGTAGAGATTGGGGAAAAGCAGGCATATGAAGGGTTGATTTATATGTGATATGCAGTATCTTTCGCGGCCTACACTATAATATAGGAAAAAATTTAGTGAGTG
>DCBE01000048.1 GCA_002313325.1 Flavobacteriaceae bacterium UBA1115 | reverse complement strand
AAGAACAAAGTTGCACCACCCTTTAAATTGGTTGAGTTTGACATCATGTATGGGCAAGGGATTTCTCGCATAGGCGAATTGCTAGACATCGGAGTTGAGGCAGAAATCATCAAAAAGAGTGGCTCTTGGTTTAGCTATGGCGACACCAAACTTGGACAGGGTAGAGATGCAGTAAAAACCCTTTTGGATGACAATCCAGAACTTGCTGAAGAAATTGAGAGCAAGATCAAAGACATTGTTGCCACTGCGGAGTAATCCTAAAGATAACCTTCCTCTACTAGCCTTTCAGTCATAAACTGATGTAACTTTTCTTTTAGTGCAGGCATGTCATCTTTTGTCATTCCTTTTGTTTCAATGGGCGTGTGTACATTAGCCCTGACAATACCTGGCTTTCCCACCCAATAGTTATATGAAAACTGGAACGGAAAACGCTTCTTACAATCGGGCAGTGTGATGGGTACTATGGGGATTTGGTGTTGAATAGCAAGACTGAAAGCACCATTTTTAAAGGGCGCTAAATGCACCTCTGGCTCAGGCACTAGGCCTTCTGGATAAATCATGATATTAAATCCGATCTTAATTTTATGTTTGGCTTGATAGTACACACTTTTTCTGCTCGAAGCACTGCCCCGATCTACCAAAATAGCAGCCCTTTTGTAGATAGTTGCAAAGAGTGGCAGGCGGTCAAGCTCTGATTTTCCTATAAAAACAGCTGGTTTTTTTATGGTCATAAAAATCATCATGATGTCAATCATGCTCAAATGATTGGCAACAAATACGTATTGTTTGTTATAATCAATTTTTGATTTGTGGCGAACAAGTGGAATAAAACCCATGCCAAAAAGGATAAAGGGAGACCAAAAATAACGGGCCAAAAAATAAATGCCACGGTACCATTTCTCTCGTATCAAGCAGACTAAAAGCAGTGGAAAAATCAGCGTAATAGCAACCGTAGAAAGAGTGTAAAACCAGGCATTCCATAGCCCCAAAATTACAATGCGGACATAAAGCATATTGTCAAAAATAGCGATTGATGGCTTAAATCCATTATTTTTGTGCACACACTATAGATATGGCACGTATCCTCACCGGAATTCAAAGCACAGGTACCCCGCACTTAGGTAACCTTTTGGGGGCTATAATCCCCGCCATAGATATGGCAAAGCAATCCAAAGACGAGGCCTTTTTGTTTATTGCCGACTTGCACGCTTTGACACAAATCAAAGACGCATCGAAACTAAAAGCCAACACCCATAGAACGGCCGCCGCTTGGTTGGCCTGTGGTCTGGACCCAGACAGCAGCTGTTTTTATCGGCAGTCAGACGTGCCTCAAGTAACCGAACTCGCGTGGTATCTGAACTGCTCATTTCCTTACAGCCGTTTGTCATTGGCACACTCTTTTAAGGACAAAGCTGACAGACTCGAAGATGTAAACGCAGGGCTTTTTACCTATCCCATGCTGATGGCAGCAGATATATTACTCTATGATGCCAACTGGGTACCGGTGGGCAAAGACCAGTTGCAACACTTGGAAATGACACGTGACGTTGCCAGTCGTTTTCACGCCGTTTTTGGCGAAACTTTTGTCTTGCCCGAAGCCAAGCTTCAAGACAATGCGCAATATGTCTTGGGCACCGATGGCGCTAAGATGAGCAAGTCAAAAAATAATATTATAAATGTCTTTTTGCCGGAAAAAAAATTGCGTAAGCAAATAATGGGCATTGCCACGGATAGCACACCACTAGAAGACCCAAAAGACCCGGATACGTGTACCGTTTTTGCAATTTATGCCCTAATTGCAGATACGGCAGAGGTGGCCGCAATGCGAAAAAAGTACCAGTCAGGTGGATTTGGCTACGGGCATGCTAAGCAGACACTCTACGAAGCCATACTTGAACGCTTTTCGGATGCAAGAACAAAGTTTGACGACTTTATGGCAAACCCAGAAGTATTGGAAGCCCAACTTCAAAAAGGTGCTGTTAAGGCCCGTTGGGTTGCCCAAGAAGTATTAGCGCGCGTACGCAAAAACTTAGGCTACACTACAAGAGTTTAAACAATTTACCAGCTGCCCTATCACAACCCTTTCATTTCCAGTTGAAAAAGAAGGCTTGATAGCCCACTTACTTTTATTGCTGCGTGCAAAGCTATGAGTTCTATGTGCTTAGGCAGCGCAAGGGTTGTGATAAGCTCGGACTTTTTCATAAGATTTAGAAGCATTAAAATACAAAAGCCAATCGTTTTAAAAATCCCTCAAAAAATGTACATTTGTCCTAATGGAGATTGCAGCACATATACATTACTTACTTTATCGCCACGATTGCGTTAGCCTTCCGGGCTTTGGTGCTTTTTTGGTAGGTCACAAAGAAGCGTATTTTGATGCGGAGCAGCAATTGTACCATCCGCCAAGCAAGGTGTTGTCATTTAACGAGCAGCTTCAATATAACGATGGCATATTGGCATCGCACATGGCCACTGTTCAGCAGTGTTCTTATGAGCGTTCTGTACTGGACATTCACCATCACATCATTTCCTGGAAAGAACGCGTACAGAAAGGTAGACTCCATATTGCTTCCTTAGGAGTTTTTGAAACCAATGCAGAAGGTAAGTTGGTTTTTAGTGCCGATCACGGGTTGAATTTCTTGGCAGCAAGCTATGCACTTCCGCAATTGGACGTACAGCCCATTTCACGCAGTACCGCTCAAGCAGTTACGGCGCCTGTATTTACTTTAGCGCCACAGCAGTCCAGCACATTTGTGCGTAAGGCCATGCTAGCCGCCAGCTTTTTAGTCTTACTAGCCTTGGGGGTCAACCATGTGCAAGACCAACAAACCGACGCAATTTGGCAACAAGAGCAAGCACTACGTGAAAATGCACGTGCGCACGCCACTGCCGCTATTTATGACCTTGGCGAATTGCCAACCTTAAGCGTTATTGCGCCCCACCCCGCTACAATTGGCTATCATGTTATTGCCGGATCTTTCCGCAGTCAAAACAACGCCGACCGACTTGTCACCAGCCTAAGACGCAAGGGCTATTACCAGGCAGCCAGACTGCCCAAAACGACCAATGGATTTCACCAAGTATCTTTTGCTGCCTACGCCTCGCAGCGCGAAGCCTACAATGCTAAAGCAGGTATTTTGGAAGACAATTACCCAGACGCTTGGGTATTGAAAAAATAACATCGATGGAACCAAAACACCCTAGTGCTTCCAAGACGGTTATGACTGACTTGGTACTACCCTCTGATACTAACCCTATAAATAATTTGTTTGGTGGCGAGCTGTTGGCACGCATGGATCGTGCGGCCTGTATTGCAGCGGAGCGCCACTCCGAGCAGGTGGTGGTGACCGCTTCGGTAAACCATGTGCATTTTAGAAAACCCGTGCCTCTAGGGAGTGTGCTTACGCTAGAAGCTAAGGTGTCTCGTGCCTTTGGCACTTCTATGGAGGTGTTTATAGACGTTTGGAAAGAGGAGCATGAAAAGCGGACTAAGGAAAAAGTAAACGAAGCCATTTATACGTTTGTGGCAGTGAGTAAAGCTGGCATACCGGTTGCCGTACCGCCTATTGCACCCGAAACGACATTGGAAAAAGAGCGTTATGATGGCGCATTACGCCGGAGGCAACTTAGCCTTATTTTGGCAGGCAAACTCAAACCCGAAGATGCCGCAGAATTAAAGGCGTTGTTTGATTAAGTCACGCCAGTGGGACTTCTTGGCTAAACGATCTAATTTTGGTGTTGAGTCAAAATTTTAATCCACCGCTTCACGATTCAAATTGGCATAAACACGGAAGTGGTCGCTAAAGCAGCTTTTAAAACGCCCAGCTGCAAAACTCCTAGTGGGATAGCCCTTATAGCGCTTAGACTTGGTCACAAGAAAAGACTTATAATGGCCGAAACTTGGTGCTTGCACTTAACAATGGGCATGATGCATAGCTCCTCGGGGGTGATGGTGTAGATTGAGGCTAAGCGCTAACTAAAATATAAAAATCAATTTTACTTCAAATTCACTCAAAAAAGCACTAAATAACACAAAAATGAGCTTGTTTTGTGTCATTTTAAGTCAAAAAGAGGCAGAAATGATTAAAATCGTATTTTTTTAATTTTTTAAAAGTATATACCCAACCTTTTTTTACTTTCCATACCAATGGATTACCCGATAGGGCGATAATCACCTTATATTTCTGCTTATGCACTCACCGCCTGTTTTGTACCTTTGGGCTTTAATAAAGCGATATGATCCTATCCATGACAGGCTACGGCCAAGCAGAGTTTAATGCAAAAGGCAGAAAATTACGCATCGAAATTAAGTCGCTCAACAGCAAATCATTTGATCTTAATTTCCGTACACCTGCTCGCTACAGAGGGCTTGACCTACCAGCGCGTAAACAGCTAACAGCGCTGCTACACCGCGGCAAATGTGAGGTTAATGTTTTTGAAGAATGGGTTGCTGGTCAAGATGCAGCACCGATTAACAAAGCCGTTGTAGCCCACTACATCCAAGAATTAAAAGCAATTTCTCGTCTATCAGACGATGCACTTTTGCCAACCGTCATGCGCATGCCCAATGTATTTACATCGGAAGACGAAAGCATTTCGGACGAGGAGCAAGAAGTCTTTCTAAGCACCCTTAAAAATGCAGCGGAGGCATTGGTTACTTACCGCCTACAAGAAGGCATTTCTTTGGGGCAAGATCTTACAAATCAATTGGCACAAATCGAAGCACAGCTCAAAAGCATAGCTGCGCAAGCCGATGAGCGTATCGCAACACGCAAGC
>DCBE01000012.1:707-5954 GCA_002313325.1 Flavobacteriaceae bacterium UBA1115 | reverse complement strand
TATGACATCGAATATCGGTGCTAGACAAGTAAAAGACTTCGGTCTTGGTGTTGGCTTTGGAACTGCTGCTCAAAAATTACAGGAAGACAAAAACATACAAGGCGTAATCCAAAATGCCCTAAAAAAGAAATTCTCTCCGGAATTTTTAAACCGAATTGATGATGTGGTAATTTTCAACAACCTAGACAAAGACCATCTAGCAAAAATCATTCAGCTAGAACTTGATGCGTTACAAATCAGAGTTAATGAACTTGGTTACAGCTTATCGCTTAGTAAAAAAGCCGTTACATTCTTGATTGATAAAGGCTACGATAAACAGTATGGCGCAAGACCACTTGCACGAGCTATTCAGCGCTATGTGGAAGATGCTATGGCCGGGGAAATCATTAACAAAACGCTTGTCAATGGCGCCAAAGTAACTTTTGATTGGGACGAAAAAAGCGATAAACTAAAGCTTTCTGTAGACAACAAAAAGACTGCGAAAGAGTCTTAAATAAGCGTAATAATCTAACGCTGCTAAACAGCACGCAAACTCAAATCTATTACAGGCGCAGCATGTGTAATTGCGCCCATAGAAACATAGTCTACGCCAGTTTCGGCGTAATCCGCTACGTTTTGTAAATCAATATTTCCAGAGGCTTCTGTTGGGATATTCCCATTGATATTCGCAACTGCCATTGCCGACTCCTTTGGTGACATATTGTCTAAGATTATGCGACTAATCCAAGGATTTTGCAAGCATACATCAACTTCTTTAAGGTCACGTGTCTCGACGATTACGGGGATTCGCTTATCCATTGCATTCACATACGCTTTTATTTTAGTAAGTGCCAATTCCAATCCACCACAAAAATCAATATGGTTGTCTTTTAGAATAATGGCATCATAGAGGCCCATTCTGTGATTCACGCCTCCGCCAATGGCTACGGCCCATTTTTCAGCAATTCTAAAGTTGGGCGTTGTTTTTCTTGTGTCTAAAACCTTGCAGCTTGTATGTCCAATCTGTTCTTGGACCTGGGACGTCAGACTTGCAATGCCGCTCATGCGCTGCACTGCGTTGACAATAAATCGTTCTAGGCTGAGTATGGTTTGTGTGTCTCCTTCAAGATAAAAGAGCAGCGCGCCTTTTGAAAACGTAACACCATCCGCAACCACTGGACTAAGATTTACGCCTTGCCCGTGGCGTTGCAATACAAACTCGCAAAAGGCAACCCCTGCCAAAACGCCATCGCCTTTTGCAACCAGTTGTGCTTTAGAGTTATGGTCTTTTGGAAAAATAGCCTTTGAGGTATGGTCGCCCATTTTATTCAAATCCTCAATAACTGCATTATCAACGCAGGCAATCAATTCGTTTTGATATATTGATATATAGGAATTAGACATAATCTTGGTTATAATAAACTCCCCTATTTTCGGGATGTTGTTGGGATTGCTTGATCATAAGATACGCCACACTCACAAGGTTACGCAGTGTTGTAAGTTGTGGGGTTAGTTTGTTTTGTTGATAAAGGGCCGCGGTAGCTACATATACATCATTAAGCGCTTTTTCTGCTTGTCGCAGGCTTTCACCTGATTTGATAATACCCACATGTGTGCTCATGATTTGTTGCACGTACGAACGCAACATGCTGATTTGTGCAATCCGCTCGTTTGATATATCTTCTGTACCCAACCAATCAGGGATGGTATCAAAGAAAGATGCAGGCAAGGTATTTTTGTGCAAGACTTCGATGGCATGATCAGCGGCCCTTGCTGCATATACCAAGGCTTCCAATAATGAATTTGAGGCCAAGCGGTTGGCTCCGTGCAATTTGGTGTGGCTGCACTCCCCTATGGCATATAGTGACGATAAGCTGCTCTGGCCATTTTCATCTACGTCTATGCCCCCACAGAAATAGTGTGCTGCAGGCAGCACAGGTATAAATGACTTACTTATGTCAATACCCAGCTTCATACAAGTAGACATGATGGTTGGAAACTCCTGAGCTAATATTTCTTGATCAATATTGGTCGCATCAAGGTAAACGTGTGGTGTATTGTGTTTTTTCATTTCAGCATCAATAGCACGGGAAACCACATCTCTAGCTGCTAAATCCAGTTGTGCGTCGTATTGGTGCATAAAAGCATTTCCTTTTTCATTGCGGAGAATGGCACCTGCGCCACGAATTGCCTCAGATATCAAAAAGGTATTGCCGTCTACTTTAGGATATAAAGCGGTGGGATGAAATTGAACAAAATGTATGTTTTCGACGTGAACTTTTGCACGGTAGGCTGCTCCAAGACCATCCCCTGTAGCTGCTTTAGGATTGGTCGTGTGCGCATATAACTGCCCAGCACCTCCTGTAGACAATACCGTTAATTGAGAAGTAATTTTGATAATCTCCTCGTCCTTGATGGATATCACATAAGCGCCGTAACAACGCCTGTGCTTTTCTCCTTGTAGGTGGTGATCGGTAACCAGATCTACCAATGAATAGTTTTCAAAAAATTGAATATTGGCATGGGCTCTGGCTTTTGCAATTAGGGCGTTTTGAATGTGCAAACCCGATTGATCTTTGTGATGTACTATGCGCTTGGCCGAGTGTCCACCTTCTTTGCCTAGGTGAAGCGAAGGTCCACTTTTGTCAAAATCAGCGCCCCAATCCATCAATTCTTGTACCCGTATAGGCCCCTCACGAATAACAAAATTCACAACTTTGGGGTCTGAAGTATAATCGCTGGCGCGCAATGTATCTTCAACGTGATTGGCATAAGAATCATTGCTAAAATTGGAAACTACGGCGATGCCCCCTTGTGCGTATTTGGTGTTGCTTTCGAGTAAATCACGTTTGGATATCATGATAATTTTTTTGTGTGGACATTGAGCTGCCAAGCGGACTGCATAACTCAACCCTGCAATACCCGTTCCAATAACCAAAACGTCTGCGTGCATATTTATGACAAAGCTAACATTCTTTCAATGGGTGTTTTTGCAGCAGCCATCAGTGAAGGTTCTATGTTAATTTCAGGCAATTCGTGCTTTAAACACAAATAAAGTTTTTCCAACGTATTAAGCTTCATAAAACCGCATTCACTGCAGGCACAGGTGTCATCAGAAACGGGTGCGGGAATAAAGGTTTTTTGAGGAGCGCGTTTTTTCATTTCGTGTAAAATACCATGTTCTGTAGCCACAATGTAGGCCGCTGCATTATCCACTTGTACAAAGTCTAGCAATCCAGAAGTACTGCCGATATACTGTGCAATATCCAAAACTTGGGATTCACTTTCGGGATGTGCAATAAATTTGGCGTTGGGGTGCTGCTGTGCCAATGCAATAATTTTGTCAAACGAAAAGGCTTCGTGCACAATGCAGGAACCCTCCCAAAGTATCATATGACGACCTGTTTCCTTGATTAGATAGCGTCCAAGGTTCTTGTCAGGCGCAAAAATAATGGTCTGGTCTTTGGGGATACTTTCAATAACACGAACCGCATTGCTAGAAGTACAAACAATATCGCTCAATGCCTTGATTTTTGCAGAACAATTGATGTAGGTGACAACGATAGCTCCGGGGTGCTTAGCCTTAAAAGCGGCAAAAGCATTTGGAGGACAGGAATCAGCCAGCGAACAACCCGCATTTAAATCAGGCAACAAAACTTTTTTTGTGGGGTTGATGATTTTAGCTGTTTCAGCCATAAAATGCACGCCAGCAAAGACAATAATTTCAGAAGATACTTCGGCTGCTGCTTTTGCCAGAAATAGGCTATCTCCAAGAAAATCAGCCAAATCCTGAATAGCACCTTCTTGATAATAATGTGCCAATAACACGGCATTCTTAGCTGCTTTCAAACGCTTGATTTCTTCAACCAATGAAATATTGTCTGGTATAGGAGCATCTACAAATCCCCTTTCGAATAAAGATGCAAAAAATGTAGACGTTTTGATGATCCTCAATTTTTAAATAAAATTAGTAAAATATCCCTTGTTAAACGTTGCATTCAACTAAATATAATTCAGATTTTACATGTATTGCAATCGAATACCAACAAAAATAGTGTTCAGCGCATTATTTTGGATATAAAACGGTTACTTTTGTATCGTTTTTTTAACACTTAAAAATGATAGTTTTAAAGTTTGGTGGATCTTCAGTAGCCAGTGCCACTGAAGTTGAGCGGGTTCTTGCTGTTTTGACAAAGCAAAATAAAACCATGACAGTTGTGGTTTCAGCCTTGGGTGGAATTACAGACGAGCTGCACGCACTAGGTAAGTTGGCCGCTGATGGCGATGCTTCCTACACAGATCGTTTAAAACAGGTAGAGGAGCGCCATGTTGTGATGGTTCAAGCCCTTATTCATGTATCAAAAAGAAGTGCTATTCTCAGTGCCACAAAACAAATCATCAACAAACTCGAGACCATTCTAGAGGGCACGTTTATGATACGTGAGCTTTCGCCAAAAACGCGAGACACCATCTTGAGTTTTGGTGAAATTCTATCGCATAAAATAATAGCAGAAGCTGCCAAAGCAAAGGGTATAGACGCAATTGCAAAGAATGCACAAGAGCTTATTGTGACCTTTCAATCGCTAGGTAGAACATTAGTGGATTACAAGAAAACAAATGCCAACTTCCAAGTATTTTTCAAAAGCAATAAACACCAAGTAGTTATTCTTCCGGGTTTTGTTTCCAAAAACGCAGAAGGCATCGTGACAACACTTGGACGTGGAGGTTCTGACCTCACGGCATCCATAACGGCATGTGCGCTTGAGGCTGAATTTTTAGAAATCTGGACCGACGTGAGTGGTATGTACACCGCACACCCCGCATTGGTAAAACAAGCCAAGTCCATAGCGGAGATATCCTATCAAGAAGCCATGGAGCTTTCTCACTTTGGCGCTAAGGTTATTTATCCTCCTACCCTTCAACCCATCATTGAAAAAAACATTCCGGTTTATATCAAAAATACTTTTGAGCCTAGTGATGCAGGTACACTTATCACAAACACCACCGAAGCAGAAACGGTGGTTAGGGGAATCAGCCACATCAATGACATTGCATTGCTTACCCTAGAAGGCAGCGGCATGATTGGCGTTCCAGGATATTCACAAAAACTGCTAACTGTATTGGCGCAACATCACATAAACGTGGTCATGATTACGCAAGCATCATCTGAACACTCTATTTGTTTGGGTATAGATGCCGCAGAAGCCGATTTTGCTCAAGAAACTATCGACGAAGCTTTTGCACTCGACATAGAAACAAAAAAAATCA
>DCBE01000012.1:0-393 GCA_002313325.1 Flavobacteriaceae bacterium UBA1115 | reverse complement strand
CGACATAGAAACAAAAAAAATCAACCCTATCCGTGTTGAAAAAGCATTGTCCATCATTGCACTTGTTGGTGAAAACATGAAAAATCACCAAGGTATCAGCGGGCGTATGTTTCGTGCACTCGGAAATAACAATGTAAATGTCAAAGCCATTGCACAGGGGGCTTCAGAAAAAAACATCACGGCGGTGATAGACAGGAAAGACATCAAGAAAGCCCTAAACACTCTTCACGAGGCATTCTTTGAAGCACAAATTAAAAAACTTCACCTATTTGTTACCGGAATTGGCAATGTGGGAAGCAAGTTTTTGGAGCAAGTGCACCAACAGCGGGATTTTCTAAGGGAACACTTTAAACTCAATCTAAGTGTAATTGGTATTTCCAATTCACGTAAAAT
>DCBE01000050.1 GCA_002313325.1 Flavobacteriaceae bacterium UBA1115 | reverse complement strand
AGGTAAGCAAGGTCGTTTCCGTCAAAACTTACTTGGAAAACGTGTTGACTATTCTGCACGTTCGGTAATTGTAGTTGGACCTGAGCTTAAGTTATACGAGTGTGGATTGCCTAAAAATATGGCAGCCGAACTCTACAAACCGTTTATCATTCGCAAGCTTATTGAGCGTGGTATTGTAAAAACGGTTAAGTCAGCCAAGAAAATTATTGACAAACGCGAGCCTGTAGTTTGGGATATTTTAGAGAATGTGCTTAAAGGACATCCAGTACTACTGAATCGAGCTCCTACGCTTCACCGTTTGGGTATCCAAGCCTTCCAGCCTAAGTTGATTGAAGGAAAAGCAATTCAGCTTCACCCACTAGCGTGTACGGCCTTTAACGCCGATTTTGACGGCGATCAAATGGCAGTGCACTTACCACTAGGCCCAGAGGCTATTTTGGAAGCGCAGTTGCTTATGTTGGCATCGCACAACATTCTTAACCCTGCAAATGGATCTCCGATTACGGTTCCATCACAGGATATGGTACTTGGGTTATACTACATGACCAAGGCAAGAAAATCGACTAAAGACAGTAAGGTTTTAGGCGAAGGTTTGAAATTTTACAGTGCAGATGAGGTAAACATTGCTTTCAATGAAGGCAAGGTAGATCTTAATGCAATGGTCAAAATTCGCGCCAAAGACTTTAACGACAAAGGCGCACTTGTATATCAAATCATTGATACAACTGTTGGGCGTATTTTATTTAATCAACATGTTCCTGAAAATGCAGGTTATATCAATCAGGTATTGACCAAAAAATCACTTCGTGGTATTATTGGTGATATTTTAAAAGTAACTAGCGTTCCAGAAACTGCTAATTTCTTGGATAAGATTAAAGACATGGGCTTCTCTTTTGCATTCAAAGGCGGATTGTCCTTTAGTCTTGGTGATATTATCATACCTAAAGAAAAGACAGAACTTATTGATCAAGCCAATGATCAAGTAGATGGTATAATTACCAACTACAACATGGGCCTTATAACCAATAATGAACGTTACAATCAGGTAATTGATATTTGGACTTCTACCAATGCAATGCTTACAGAACTCGCTATGAAGCGAATTAGCGAAGACCAACAAGGATTTAACTCAGTATTTATGATGTTGGATTCTGGTGCTCGTGGTTCTAAAGAGCAAATTCGTCAATTGACTGGTATGCGTGGTTTGATGGCTAAGCCTAAAAAATCAAATGCTGGTGGTGGCGAGATTATTGAAAACCCGATTCTTTCTAACTTTAAAGAAGGATTATCGATTTTAGAATACTTTATCTCGACACACGGTGCGCGCAAGGGACTAGCAGATACGGCTTTAAAAACAGCAGATGCAGGTTACTTGACTCGTCGTTTGCACGACGTTGCACAAGACGTTATCGTAAACACGGTAGACTGTGGTACACTTCGTGGACTATCCGTTTCAGCGCTTAAGAAAAACGAAGAAGTCGTTGAGTCTATCGCTGAACGCATTGTTGGACGTGTTTCTTTACATGACGTAATTCACCCACTAACTGCTGAGGTTTTAGTTCCTGCAGGAGCGCTAATTGAAGAAGAACATGCTAAGGTAATTGAAAATTCTCCACTAGAAAGTGTTGAAGTGCGCTCGCCTCTGACATGTGAGGCTCAAAAAGGTATTTGTGCCAATTGTTATGGACGTAACCTAGCTAACGGAAAAATGGTACAGCAGGGTGAGTCTGTTGGTGTTATTGCTGCTCAATCTATTGGGGAGCCTGGTACACAGCTTACACTGCGTACCTTCCATGTTGGAGGTATCGCAGGAAACATTTCTGAGGAAAACAAATTGGTAGCGCGTTTTGATGGGGTTGCTGAAATTGAGGAACTTAAGACAGTTGACGGTAAAGACAAAGACGGCAATGCTGTTAAGATTGTAATTTCCCGAACTTCAGAAATCAAATTGGTGGATAAGAACACAGGAATTGTGTTGAGTACCAACATCATCCCTTACGGTTCATTTATCTTCGTCAAAGATGGACAAAAAATCATGGCCGACGACTTAATCTGTCAATGGGATCCATACAACGGGGTTATCATCTCTGAATTCTCGGGCGTTATTGGATACGAAAATATTGAGCAAGGGGTTACTTTCCAAGTTGAGATTGACGAACAAACAGGTTTCCAAGAAAAGGTCATTTCTGAATCTAGAAACAAAAAAGTGATTCCGACCTTATTGATTAAGGACAAGAAAGGCAAAACCTTACAGTCTTACAACCTTCCGGTTGGTGCCCACATCATGGTGGATGATGGTGAAAAGATTGAAAACGGAAAAATTCTTATTAAAATTCCACGTAAATCTGCAAAATCAGGAGATATTACGGGTGGTTTGCCTCGAGTTACTGAGCTTTTCGAAGCACGTAACCCGTCCAACCCAGCTGTTGTTTCTGAAATTGATGGTGTTGTTACGTTTGGAAAAATCAAGCGTGGTAACCGAGAAATCATCGTAGAATCTAGAACAGGCAGCATCAAGAAGTACCTTGTAAAGCTTTCTAATCAGATACTGGTGCAGGAAAATGACTTTGTAAAAGCGGGTATGCCGTTGTCAGACGGTGCTATTACACCAAACGACATCTTGTCTATTAAAGGTCCATCTGCTGTACAGCAGTATTTGGTAAATGAAGTACAGGAAGTATATCGTTTACAAGGGGTAAAAATCAACGATAAACACTTTGAAGTTGTTGTTCGTCAGATGATGCGTAAAGTACGTGTTGAGGACTCTGGTGATACGACCTTCCTAGAAAATCAGTTGGTTCACAAGTCAGACTTTATCGCTGAAAACGATGCCTTATTTGGTCAGAAAGTTGTACTTGAAGTGGGTGACTCTGAAAACCTGAAAGCAGGTCAAATTATCACTGCACGTCAACTACGCGACGAAAATTCATTGCTCAAACGAGAAGATAAAAACCTCGTGGAAGCACGTGATGCCGTAAATGCTACAGCAACACCAATCCTACAGGGTATCACAAGAGCATCACTACAGACCAAGTCGTTTATTTCGGCTGCATCATTCCAAGAGACAACTAAAGTGTTGAACGAAGCTGCAGTAGCAGGTAAGTTAGATACCTTGGAGGGTTTGAAAGAAAATGTAATTGTAGGACATAAAATTCCAGCAGGTACGGGTAACCGTGCGTATAATGACATTATTGTAGGCTTTACGGACGAGTATGAAGCATTAAAAGCTGAAAAATCCTTAAGTGCTGATATCTAATGAGCGACAAGACAAAAAAGGACGGTAGCATCAATATTGAACTTGATCCGGAAACGGCACAAGGAATCTATTCAAACTTGGCAATTATCAATCATTCTGCCTCTGAGTTTGTGGTAGATTTTATCAATATCATGCCTGGTGCGCCAAAGGCAAAAGTGCGTTCGCGTATTATTTTGACACCACAGCACGCTAAGCGTTTTTTAAAGGCCTTGGGCGAAAACGTTCAACGATTTGAAGGGGCACACGGCGAAATTAAGGACTATGAGCAACCGCCCATTCCGCTTAATTTTGGCCCAACTGGAGAAGCCTAACCAAACAAAACCCCACTTTTTTGCGGTTTTTTTATGTAGTAACGTTTGAGCTAAACACCGATTTGATGCGGTTTAGACTTTGTTGTATATAGTTTTCGTAGTATTATGTTCTAATATCGTTTGTATAGGGCGGTTATAGGTACCATTATTTGGTAAATGTATGGCAAAATTTGGCCTAAAAATGGCTTGCTTGCTGTCTACGCAGGAATGTGTAATAGGTTTTTCATGCTACTAGAATAGATTTGGAATTTGTTTTTTGGCAAGTTATAAAAAAGGCTAAAACTCCGATGTAGCGCGGAACATTACACCCGGGTATTTGCGCTGTGTCATTTGAAGCGAAAAGGCCGAATCTGCCAAAAACACCAACTTTCCTTGTTTGTCTTTGGCCAAAAATTTGGATTTTGTTTGTTTAAATCCTGCAAAGTCTTCTTCACCACCTGCTTTTACATCTACCCAACAAGCCTTATGCACGTTGAGGTTCTCGTACTTACAACTGGCACCGTACTCATGTTCTAGTCGGTATTGAATGACGTCAAACTGTAGCGCACCTACCGTTCCCACAACCTTTCGACCGTTGAGTTCTAGTGTAAATAATTGCGCAACCCCCTCGTCCATCAGTTGGTCGATGCCTTTGTTTAGCTGCTTGGCTTTCATGGGGTCTAAATTATTGATATACCTAAAGTGTTCTGGGGAAAAGCTCGGAATTCCTCTAAAATGAATTTGCTCCCCTGAAGTTAATGTATCGCCAATCTTAAAATTACCCGTATCGTGAAGCCCCACTATGTCACCGGGATAGGAGATATCTATAATTTCTTTTTTATCAGCAAAAAAGGCATTAGGACTACTAAACTTTAATTTTTTGTTCAGGCGTACATGTAAATAGGGCACATTCCGAGTAAAAGTTCCCGAAACAATTTTCACAAAGGCCAAACGATCTCGATGCTTCGGATCCATATTGGCGTGTATCTTAAAAACAAAGCCTGAAAAGGCTTCCTCATCTGGAGCAATGGTACGCTCTTCACTATCTTTCGCTAGGGGAGGCGGTGCAATATCAACAAAGCAGTCCAACAATTCTTGAACCCCAAAATTATTTAACGCTGAGCCAAAAAATACCAGCTGTTGGTCGCCAGCTAAATAGGCTTCATGATTAAAACTAGGGTAGACCTCGCGCACTAACTCCAATTCTTCCAAAAGGGTTTCTTTGGCGCTTGAACCAATGGCTTTTTCCAGTGCAGGGTCATCGATGTTTTCGATGAGATTGCTTTGGCTAATGGTAGTTTTTTGCTTTCCTTCAAAAAGGCGAATATTCTCGTTCCAGAGGTTGTAAATCCCTTGAAAATCGTAGCCCATGCCTATTGGAAAGCTTAGCGGTACTGTGGTAAGACTAAGTTTTTGTTCTACTTCGTCCAACAAGTCAAAGGCATCTTTTCCTTCTCGGTCTAATTTGTTGATGAATACAATGATGGGAATGTTTCGCATGCGGCATACCTCTA
>DCBE01000046.1 GCA_002313325.1 Flavobacteriaceae bacterium UBA1115 | reverse complement strand
GGTCGTCAGCGAAGTGCAAGCACTTCCTGTTACCCCTCGACTTGCATGTATTGGGCCTGCCGCTAGCGTTCATCCTGAGCCAGGATCAAACTCTTCATTGTATAACTTTTAATAAAATTAACAACAAAAAAATTGACATTTTAGAGCTGTCTCATGATTGTTTTACTATTCGTTTTTAATCGCAATTGCGATTAATACGCGCTGTCATTCTCAATAATTCAATGAACTTTTAAATGCTCTCTTCTTGAAAGCGGTTGCAAATATACGCTGCTTTTCGGTTTACACAACCCCACAATGAAAAAAATTAAAATTCTTTTTTTGAGTGAGGTTTGCAGCTTTTTTTTTGCGGATTGCAAATATAAAACCCTTTTATCCTCACTTACTAAATTTATTTACTTTTTTTCATTGTGGGGTTTTAACACACCTTCAGCAAAGGCTTTTTGCAGTACATACTCTATTAACGCATCTTCTTCAACCTCAATGGGATTATAAGCAGTTTTCAAATTTATATCAAACATTTTTGCCGTGGTTTGGTAGATAAAAGCACGCCATCCATTGCGCAGTTTTTTTATCAATGTGTGGGCAGTAAAACCCGTTTCTCTATGAATTAGCTTGATTAAAATTCGCCCTTCCCAACGCGTGAGCTTCTTCAATTCGTCCTTAAATTCACCCTCTAAGTAACGTTCAACTTGTTTTGCATAGCGTTTTTTGGCGCGTTTGCGCTTAATATTGGCTAGGCGTTGGTTCAAAACCGTCAGACGTTCTGCTGCAAGCTGGGCATAAGGGTAGACTTTAATGGTGCGTCTTTGCAAACGATAATAGGAAACATAGTCGTCATAACTTTTAAATTTGATGCTTGGAATCACCACAACTTCACTTAAATCAACATAAGGATTGGTCAACGTATCGCCCGCTACTATGTATATAGGTTGTTTCTGCTGTCCGTATAGACTGCAAGCCAACATTATAACGCCTACATACAAGAGTTTGTTCATGCATTCAAAAGTAATAAGATTGTTTTACCTATATGTTGTAATTTAGCACACTTAATCAAAAAACCGCAATGAAAAGTATTTTAAACAAAAAATCGCAAGCATTTCTAGAACAATACCTCAACAACCCTGCTCCTACTGGATATGAATGGGAAAGCCAAAAAATTTGGATGGACTATCTAAAGCCCTACGTTGACGAGTTTATTACTGATACCTATGGTACTGCGGTTGGCGTTATCAATCCAAAAGCAAATTTCAAGGTAGTGATTGAAGCACATTCAGACGAAATCTCTTGGTATGTCAACTATATATCAGACAAAGGGATAATCTCTGTGATCAGAAACGGGGGTAGCGACCATATGATTGCCCCGTCTAAATGGGTTAACATCCACACAAAGAAAGGCATCGTTAAAGGGGTGTTTGGTTGGCCTGCTATTCACACGCGTTTAGCTGGAAAGGAAGAAACGCCTAAGCTTGAAAACATTACCATTGATGTTGGTGCTTCTAAAAAAGAAGAAGTAGAAAAAATGGGCATCCATGTGGGTTGCGTCATTACCTACCCCGATACGTTTCAATTACTCAATAAAAACAAATTTGTATGCCGTGCCCTTGACAACCGCATTGGTGGCTTTATGATTGCCGAAGTAGCACGCTTGCTAAAAGAAAACAAGGTAGAATTGCCTTTTGGGCTGTATGTAACCAATTCGGTTCAAGAGGAAATTGGACTGCGTGGTGCTGAGATGATCACACAGACCATCAAACCAGACATAGCTATCGTTACAGACGTTTGTCACGATACCTCCACGCCCATGATTGATCCAAAAAAACAAGGGGACAATACGATTGGAAAAGGGCCTGTAATCTCTTACGCACCTGCCGTACAGCAGTTATTGCGTGATCGCATTATTGATACGGCTGAAGATAAAAAGATTCCGTTCCAGCGTTTAGCTTCCTCAAGGTATACTGGTACCGATACAGATGCTTTTGCTTATAGCAATGGAGGTGTTCCCTCAGCATTGATCTCATTACCGCTTAAATACATGCACACTACCGTAGAAATGGTACACCAAGAAGATGTGGAAAACGTAATCAAACTTATATACGAAACACTACAAACCATCAAAAACGGAGAGAAGTTTAGTTATTTCGCTTAATCTCCTCCACCACTTCTGGGTTTAATAGAGTAGAAACATCTCCAAGTTGGTCGTATTCGCCTGCAGCAAGTTTGCGCAATATGCGACGCATGATTTTACCACTTCGCGTTTTTGGAAGTCCGCTTACCACTTGAATACGGTCTGGCTTAGCTATAGGTCCAATGGTTTGAGCCACCGAAGCACGTAAGTCTCCTATCAGTGCTTCGTGATCATCTACTGCGTGTTTAGCTATAACAAATGCATATAGCGCATTCCCTTTTACATCATGTGGAAAACCAATGACGGCACTTTCCACAACATTAGGATGTTCGTTGAGTGCATTTTCAATAGGTGCCGTACCAAGGTTATGGCCAGAAACAATCACCACATCATCTACCCTCCCTGTTATACGGTAATTGCCCTTTGCATCACATAAGGCACCATCGCCAGGAAAATAATAACCAGGATAGGCGCTGAAATACACATTTTTATAGCGTTCGTGGTCGCCCCAAATGGTACGGGCAATAGATGGCCATGGGTATTTAATAGCTAAAATACCTTCGTTTTCACCAGCCAATTCATTGCCTTCGTTGTCCAACAAAACCGCTTGAACTCCCGGCATGGGAAGTGTGGCATAGGTAGGTTTTTGTGCCGTTACTCCCGCTAGTGGGCTTATTAGAATACCGCCCGTTTCGGTTTGCCACCATGTATCCACAATGGGACAATTGTTCTTACCTATGTGATCGTCATACCAATGCCAAGCTTCTGCATTAATGGGTTCTCCAACAGAACCTAAAACTTTTAGTGTAGACAAATCGTGTTTACTGACCAAGTCTACTGGGTGCTTTTGCAAAGCACGTATAGCAGTGGGTGCCGTGTAAAACTGATTAACCTTATGTTTGGCACATACTTCCCAAAAACGATCATAATCAGGATATGAGGGAACGCCTTCGAACATGACCGTAGTTGCGCCTACGGCCAAGGGACCGTAAACGATATAGGAATGTCCTGTAATCCAACCTATATCGGCAGTACACCAATAGACATCACCTTTTTCATATTGAAACACATTTTGAAAGGAATATGCGGTGTAAACCATATATCCACCAGATGTGTGCACCATGCCTTTGGGTTTTCCGGTGGAGCCAGAGGTATATAAAATAAACAAAGGGTCTTCGCTGTCCATGATTTCAGCTGGACAGTGGTCGTCCACTTCCGCTAATGCTTCGTGCCACCAAACATCAATATCGTTCCAAACTACTTCTTGGCCTGTTCGTTTAAGCACAATTGATGTTTTTATGCTTGTACAGTGGGTTAATGCTTCGTCGGCAATGACCTTTAATGGTGTGAGTTTAGCGCCGCGGAATCCACCGTCGGCAGTTATCAACATGGCGCAGTCGGCATCGTTAATTCTAGCGGCCAACGCAACTGCAGAAAAACCAGCAAATACCACAGAGTGAATGGCACCAATTCGGGCACAGGCCAGCACGGTTATGGCCAGCTCTGGTACCATGGGCATATAAAGACATATTCTGTCACCTTTTTTAGCGCCATTAGCCTTAAGCATGTTTGCAACGCGACAAACACGGCTATGCAATTCCTTGTATGAAATGTGTTGCGCAGTTTCTTTTGGATCGTTTGGCTCAAAGATAATTGCCGTTTGATTGGGCTGCGTTTTAAGATGGCGATCTAAGCAATTTTCAGTAATATTTAATTTACCTCCTAAAAACCATTTTATCTCTGGTTTATGAAAATCATATTCCAGCGTCTTATCCCACTTCTGCTGCCATTCGAACTGATTTGCAATAGCTTCCCAAAAAGCTTCTGGTTGTGCTGAAGCCTGATCTTTTGCTTTCTTGTAATCTGCTAGTGATCGATATGCCAAATCGTCCATAAAAATAAATTTCGCCTGAAAATACTAAAATAATTCAGCTAATAGTGCAGCTTTTTACATTATAGTTCAATATTTTACTATTTAAATTGCTTTATGCATATTTTATTGAGTTACAGGGAAGCCCCTAGCGCGCATTAAAGCATCAATGGAAGCATCTCTGCCTCTAAACAGCCTATAAGCTTCAGCGGGGTCAATGGAGTTTCGTGGCGCAAATAAATATTTAACTAATTTTTCTGACATGGCTTCATCATAAAAGCCACCCGGTGCCTCTCTAAATGCTTCGGAGGCATCGGCTGTCAATACATCTGCCCACATATAGCCGTAATACGCCGTTGCATAGCCTTCACCAGAAAAGATGTGACCAAAATGTGGTGTTCTGTGACGCATGGGTAATTCTTTTGGCATGTTAAGTGCAGTCAATGTTTCACGCTCGAAAGCACCTACATCTAAATCGGTCGGATTGGCCAAGTGGAGTTTCATGTCCATAAGCGCAGAGGCTAAATATTCGGTTGTTGCAAAACCTTGATTAAACGTTGCTGCTTTTTTAATTTTTGCAACCAATGCATCTGGCATGGGAGCGCCCGTATCTTGGTGTACCAAAAACCGGTCAATTACTTCGTCTGTGGATAACCAACGTTCTAATAGCTGCGATTGAAATTCGGTATAGTCTCTAACCCCTCCGTTTAGCGTTGGGTACCTCACTTCGGATGCAAAGAAATGCAACGCATGACCAAATTCGTGGAAGAAGGTAGTGGCATCGTCCCAAGATATGAGCAAGGCTTCGCCTGGCGCTGGTTTAACAAAGTTAGAATTGTTGGATGCCAACACGTTTGTTTTCCCATCAAAGGTTGAAAAGCCTCTGTAGGTAGTCGCCCAAGCACCTGACCGCTTTCCTTCTCTTGCATAAGGATCTAAATACCACAATCCAATGTGATTTCCCGAATCTTTGTCGGTTACTTCCCAAACCTTCACATCCTCATGGAATACGGGAACCGATCCTTCGGGAACGGGTGAAAAGGCATAGCCAAACAAACGTCCAGCAACATAATGCATGGCATCTGTTAGCTTGTCTAGTTGCAAGAATTGCTTTACCTCATCTGAATCTAAATTATATTTAGCTTTGCGCACTTTCTCTGCATAGAAACGGTAGTCCCAAGGAGCTATGGTAATGTTATCTCCGTTGGCGTCTGCAACAGCTTGCATATCGGCTACCTCTTCAGCTACACGAGCAATGGCTGCAGGCCAAACGGCTTCCATAAGCGCCATGGCATTCTTTGAGTTCTTTGCCATTCGGTTTTGTAGGCGCCAATCGGCGTAATTATCATAACCCAAAAGCGTTACACGATCTTTGCGAAGTTTTAATATTTGCGCAATGATTTCTTTGTTGTCGTATGCATCACCATTATCGGCACGAGCATAATAATTTGTCCAAACTTGTTTGCGTAAATCTCGTTCGGTTGAATAGGTCAAAAAGGGATCCATCGAAGAACGTGTGTTAGTAACCGCATATGCTCCTGCCCGATTCTTTCCTTCTGCTATTCGAGCAGCAGACTTGACAAAATCATCTGGAAGTCCCCCTAACTGATTTTCCTTAAGGTAAGTGACATAGTTTTCTTCATCATGTAAAATGTTATTTGAAAACTTAGTGTATAGCGTGGAAAGTTCTTTGTTTATGGCTGCATAACGCTTCTTTTTCTCGTCGTCTAAATCCGCACCATTGATTGCAAAACGCTGATAGGTTAGTTCAACTACACGTTGTTGATCTGCCCTAAGTGGATTCGTTTTTGAAGCCTCATAAACAGATTTGATACGCTGGAAAAGCTGCTTGTTTTGTGTGATTTTGGATTGAAACGATGAAAAAAGCGGGGCCAATTCGATTTGCACTTCTCTAAATTCGGGTGAAGACATATTACTGATGAAAATCCCATAATAAGTAAAAGCTCGATCAAAAACTTTTCCTGAGCGCTCCATG
Source organism: Flavobacteriaceae bacterium UBA1115 (assembly GCA_002313325.1). Classification (GTDB taxonomy): domain Bacteria; phylum Bacteroidota; class Bacteroidia; order Flavobacteriales; family Flavobacteriaceae; genus UBA7446. Next base: position 17,097 of record DCBE01000046.1, on the reverse strand, counting down.
GCTTCTATGGTGTTTTCAAAGCTTGGGGCTTCAGGGTTTGATGCAATGGTTTCGATTTCTTCCAATTTAAGCTCCATAGCTTTTAGCATTGCGGGATTTACATCTGCTACTTGCATCTTGTCAAAAGCAGGCGTACCCATATATGGGCCTGTCCATGGTTTGAGAAGTTTGTTTTGACCCAGTTCTGAAGTACACGAAAATGTAAATAGAACCAGAGAAACAAAAAGAGCGTTATATGCGTTTGAAGTTTTCATTTTTGGGTGTTTTTGATTAATGTGGCGAATAATAAATATACTAAAATATTTCAGCTAACAAATAACACCCTTTTAAACCACAAAGGTTGAGGTCTGAATTTATTTTCCAAAAACACTAACTTACGTCATTACCCTTTGCACAAAAGTGTTGCCATTGAGCGCATGGATTTGAACTAAATAAATTCCCATCTCAATTTGTAAAACCTCAATTGGTTTTGAAGATAAAGAGAAGCACTATTGCGACAATAATAGCGGAGATTATAGTCCCGACAAGAGCAGTGCCAAAACTAATTACTAATTGAACGAAAAGCCAGCGGCTCAAAATGGCACCTCCAAAACCAACCAATAAGTTAAAAATGAAGCCAAAGATTTTACCTTTCATGACTTTGCCGGCAGGGAAACCAGCGACTATGCCTATAATTTTAATACATAATAAATCGTTGATAATTTTGATTTAGGGTTAAGCAATTAATAACTAAGTTATAAACTTGTTTAATTTACCCGTTTTGCATTTTGATTAAGTTCTCTCAGTTCGAGTAAATTTTGCGATTTAAATGGGTAAAATTCGATCGATAGACATATTTGTGTAATCTGAAGTTAAAATGCACCACGGGTTTATTTTCTTAACAGTTACCTCAACAAAAAGATTTGCTACTTGATGGCGCGGTTCATACGCTTAACAACGGCAGGTCCTTCGTAAACAAAGCCTGTATATAGCTGCACTAAAGATGCGCCAGCAGCTAGTTTTTCTTGTACATCAGCAGGCGTGTGTATGCCACCTACCCCAACAATGGGAAAAGCTGCCTTACTTTGTGTGTGCAAATATGAAATGGCATCCGTACTGCGTTTTGTCAGTGGTTTTCCACTTAACCCACCCGCTTGCCCGGTTAGCTCGGTGCTGCTCTTTAATCCATCTCGGGACAAGGTGGTATTGGTTGCAATAACACCGTCTATATGGGTGTCTGCCACAATTTTAATAATATCATCCAATTGCGAATTGCTTAAATCAGGAGCTATTTTTAGTAGTATGGGCTTACGTGAAACCTTTTCACTGTTGCGCTTTTGCAAAACGTTTAACAGCTTGGTCAAAGGTTCTTTCTCTTGGAGGTCCCTAAGGTTGGGGGTGTTGGGTGAACTCACATTTATCACAAAATAATCCACCACATCAAACAGGGCATCAAAACAAATGAGATAATCGTCTTGCGCCTGATCGTTGGGTGTGGTTTTATTCTTACCAATATTACCACCAATAAGCACCCCTCTGTTTTTTTTAAGGCGTTTTGCGGCAGCTACTACACCTTCGTTGTTAAAGCCCATGTGGTTAATAATGCCTTTGTCTTTTCTTAGGCGAAACAAACGTGGCTTAGGGTTACCGCCTTGCGGCTTGGGTGTAACTGTTCCAACCTCAATAAAGCCAAAGCCAAAATTCGCGAGTTCGCGATAGAGCTTGGCGTCTTTATCAAATCCTGCAGCTAAACCCACAGGGTTTGGAAATCGGAGCCCAAAAACCTTACGCTCTAGTGTTGGGTCGTTAGAAGAAAAAATAACACGAATAAGCGCTCCCATAAAGGGAATACGGTGCAACAAGCGAATGGCAGCAAACGAGAAATAGTGCACACCTTCTGGATCAAAAATAAAAAGAAGAGGGCGTATAATACGTTTGTACATAAAAGAAAAAACAGTTAATATATTTTATTTTTTTGCGGTGGTTGTCCGTTGCTTGCTCATCTCATGCGAAATAAGGCTGCGTTCCATTTTTACCTTACCTGCCATGGTTTCAATAACACAAGTATCGTTACTGTCGTTTAATTCAATAATCTTCCCATGAATTCCACCTTTGGTCACAACTAGATCTCCTTTTTTGAGTTCGTTTTTAAACTTACGCTCTCTTTTTGCTCTACGTTGTTGTGGCAAAATCAAAAACAAAAACATGATCCCAAACATGAGGATCAATAGTGTGAAGTTACCACCACCAGTGGCTTGAAAAATTTGCATCATTATTGGTTCATTTGGTTACGCATAGCTTGGCGTTGTTGTTCTTTTAGAGGATCGGCAGTAACCAATGTCTTGATACGAATGATGTCACGACCACGTTCGGTATTGTTAGTTAAGGTTACCGTTTTTGTTTGGTTGCCGGGCTTGTTGGCAGAATCAAACTTTACTTTTACATCTCTTGTTTCGCCGGGGGCGATTGGCGTATTTTTTGGGTATTCAGGAACCGTACATCCACAGCTACCACGCGCATCCAAAATCACAAGGTCGCTGCTTCCTGTATTGGTAAAGGAAAAAGAAGTTTCGACAACATCTCCCTCGTTTATGGCGCCAAAATCGTGCTCTGTTCTATCGAACGTCATTACAGGTAAATCTACATTAGCTTCTATTTTTGCTGCAGCTTCTGCAACATTTTCTTGTTTCACTTTTTTTGAGGCGGTCTGTGAGCAACCCAAGACAAATAAGGCAAATATTGCCAAAACAAATAGTTTCATTTTATATAATTTTTCCAAAAATAAACATATTACTGCATTCCACGTACATTTTTGCGAATGCGTTTTTTCTTGGTCATGTCTTTTACAACATTGTCCAGGACACCATTGATAAACATGCTGCTTTTTGGGGTGGCATATTCTTTCGAAATTTCCAAGTATTCGTTAATGGTAACATTAACCGGTATTGAAGGAAAATAAAACAATTCGGCTAATGCCATGAGCAATAAGGTGAAATCCAATTCAGCAATACGATCCGGATCCCAATTTGGCGTTCGTCCTTTGATTTCCTCAATAAGTTCAGATTTATTGAGCACCACTTTTCTAAAAAGCTCCAGTGAGAATTTCCGATCTTCGTCGTCTTTATACAAAACAGTGATTATGGCATCGATCTCAGCAACACGCTTCAAACTGTTTCGCACTGTCGTATTGGCAAGCGGCGCATCGTCGACCCAAGAAATATTGACTTCTTCCATGAACTCGTCCAAGCGATTAAATGGAGCGATTACCTTGCTGAAAAGCTGCACCAAAAAATCTTGGTCTTGCGCTAAGCTTGTGGTTTCAGTCTTCAAGTATTCATCATAAATTGTTGAAGCAGTAATTTCATCCCAAACCAAACGCACGTATTCGTCATGATTTTTCCAATACTTTAGTTTATGTTTTTTGACTTGTGCTGCTAAAACGGCATTATTACACAGTGCCAATAGCGCTTTGTTGCTAAAAAACTTGGGATTCGTTTCATTTTCATCTTCCTGAAGGTGCTTCTTGGTGTTTTTATCGTATAGGGCATATCCACAAGCATGAAGCTCACGGAACAAATCAAGAAGTGTAATATAGAGGAGGTAAAAATCCTGGCTGCTCTTTAAAATCCATGATTCGCCTGTTTTAAGATTGTCTGTTGGGTCAAGTTGCTGCGCATATAATGCTTGCATGACTTTGGTACGTAAATGACGACGTGTAATCATGAATAAGAACGTTTGTTCCCGCAAAAATAAGCGATTTTAAATGATATGCTACACAAGATTTGATGCAAAGACCTAAAATCCTATCTTCGTAAAAAATAATACTTGCGCGCTCTTCAATATCTTAACCGTTATATCAAGAAATATAAATTCCTATTACTGTTAGGATTGCTATTTACTGTTTCCTCACGTGTGTTTGCCGTACTGGCCCCTAGCCTTGTCGGAGATTCGATTACGGCCATCGAGCAGTTTGTGCGAAGTGGAGAAACAGATTTGACCGGCATCAAAAGACTGCTTTTAACCAATATTGCGATAATTTTGGGTGCAGCACTTATTTCTGGAGTATTCACTTTTAGCATGCGCCAAACCATCATCAATGTTTCAAGGCACATTGAATATGACCTAAAAAACAATGTCTACAACCACTATCAAAAACTTTCTTTGCGCTTCTACAAGCAAAACCGCGTTGGTGACTTAATGAGTCGTATCAGTGAAGACGTATCTCGTGTGCGAATGTATGTAGGGCCAGCAATGATGTACAGCATCAACACGGTGACACTTTTTGTTATCGTGATAAGCTATATGATAAGCGTAGCTCCTAAACTGACCTTGTACACGCTCTTACCGCTTCCCATTTTATCTTTTCTTATATACCGACTGAGCAGGGCCATACACGTACGCAGCACCCTAGTACAGCAAATGCTGTCGAAGCTGTCTACTTTTAGTCAAGAGTCTTTTAGCGGAATCAATGTTATTAAATCTTATGCGATCGAGACAAATAGAACCCTTGAGTTGGCAGCTATATCAAAGGAAAGTAAAACCAAAAACATGTCATTGGTACAGGTTCAAGCATGGTTTTTCCCGCTGATGATTTTACTGATTGGTATCAGTAATGTGTTGGTCATTTTTATTGGAGGAAACCAATACATTAATGGGCAAATTGAGCTGGGGGTTTTAGCCGAATTTATTATTTACGTTAACATGCTCACCTGGCCCGTAGCAACTGTAGGTTGGGTAACCTCCATCGTGCAACAAGCAGAAGCTTCCCAAAAACGCATAAACGAATTTTTGGGCCAAGAACCTGACATTCAAGACGGCATTAGTGCAAACAAAAAACCATTGAAGTTTGACATACGTTTTGAAAAGGTTAATTTTATGTATGATGATACCGGCATTCAAGCGCTCAAGGACGTATCCTTCAGCTTGGAGTCAGGGAAAACCCTAGCCGTAATGGGCCCAACAGGATCTGGTAAAACAACACTATTACAGCTATTATCCAAAACCTATTTGCCTCATTCTGGCAAAGTGTCTTTGGGTGGTTTCGCATTAGATGAATATGCACAAAAAGATATTCGTGAAATCATGGGTGTTGTGCCGCAACAACCTTTTCTATTTTCAGACACCATAGCGCACAACATACGCTTTGGCAAACCCGACGCAACTAAACAAGAAATTGAAAAAGCGGCAAAACAAGCAGCCATACACAAAAATATTATAGAATTTACAGCAGGCTATGAAACCATGCTTGGAGAACGTGGGGTTACGCTCTCTGGCGGTCAAAAGCAACGGGTATCCATTGCACGTGCCTTGATTAAAAATCCTAAAATTCTTTTGCTAGACGATTGCCTCTCAGCAGTCGATACGGAGACAGAAGAGGTGATTTTAAATAAGCTTAAGGAAAACAACAAGGACACATCCACCATAATTGTTTGCCACCGAGTTTCATCTGCAAAAAATGCTGATTATATTCTGATTCTCTTGGACGGAGAAATAGTCCAATATGGCACACACAAAGACCTTGTCAGCAAAGCGGGATACTATAAAGAACTCTACGAAGAACAGCACATAGAAAAAGAAATCTAATAGCTAAAGATTTGTACTTTCGTAAAGCCAAATCTTTATTTGTGTCCAAAACTGAATACCAAAAAAGTGTCAGAGGGGGTTGCTTGCAAGCAGGCTCTAGGCACTATTTTTTGATGTTAAAGAAACAAATGCCAAAGATTAGTTCTTGGTGATTACAGAATCAAAAAAATCACCGACAAATAATGCCGTGGTCAAACACAAAATCTTTATCTGCAAAGAGCACCTCGAGGAATTTCAATCGCTTTCCGCCGAATCCATTTCCTTTATCGAAAAGGAAAAAGGAGATTAGGTTATTCGATGATATTTTATCGCTATTTTTGAAAAAAAGTAATGGCACGTACTCCCTCAAACATGTTGGCCTTGGGTACCCAAGCACCTAATTTTTCATTGCCCAATACCATAGATGGCAAAACACATACTTTTGATAACAGCAGCGGTGCAAATGGCACCGTTGTGATGTTTATATGCAACCATTGTCCTTATGTCATCCATGTGATGGAATGCATCACTACCATAGCCAAAGAGTATCAAAACAAGGGTGTTGAATTTGTAGCCATTTCCAGTAATGATGTGGTAAACTATCCCGACGACGATCCGGCATTGATGAAAGAAACAGCCGAAAAATACAGCTTTAGCTTTCCCTATTTATATGACGAAAGTCAAGACGTAGCTAAAGAATATGATGCTGCTTGTACACCAGACTTTTATCTTTTTGATAGAAGAAAAAATTTGGTATACCGCGGTCAAATGGACAGTTCAAGACCTAAAAATAATTTGCCTGTAACAGGAAAAGATCTGCGCGCCGCAATGGATGCACTCCTCTCTGGAAAAACCATTGAAACGCTTCAAAAACCCAGTCTGGGTTGTAATATAAAATGGAAAGTTTAACTTAAGCCTACCAATTCTACGTCAAAAATTAGGGTAGCATCTGGAGGAATTACACCACCTGCTCCCCTGGCGCCATAACCTAAGTCGCCAGGAACAACAAAACGTGCTTTGTCCCCTACCGATAACAGTTGAATGCCTTCGTCCCAACCAGGGATTACTTGGCCTATTCCAAGCTTGAATTCAATGGGTTGATTTCTCTTATAAGATGAATCAAAAACAGTTCCGTCCAAGAGCTGTCCTTTGTAATGAACAGAAACCGTTTTCCCTTTTTCAGAAGCCACACCATCGCCGCGTTGAATAAACTGATAGCGCAGTCCCGAAGCTGTTTTTTCAAAACCAGCAGCGACTTTTTCAAGTGCTTTTTCTTGTTCTTCTTTTGCCTCACGCAAACGTTGTTCGCGACTACCTTCAAAAACCCTAAAAGTTTCAACAGCATTAAAGGCTGCTGCTTCGTCTCCATTGCGTTCAATTATAAGAGATTCAATAAGATCCCCTTGCGCAATCTGATCAACCACATCTTGACCTTCAATGACAAATCCGAAAACAGTGTGTTTTCCGTCTAACCAAGGTGTTTCGCTGTGGGTAATAAAAAACTGACTTCCATTGGTACCCGGTCCAGAATTTGCCATAGACAAAACGCCAGGCTTGTCATGTTTAAGGTCTGGGTGGAACTCGTCGTCAAATTGATAACCAGGGCCACCAACACCAGTACCTTCGGGACATCCGCCTTGGATCATAAAATTTTCTATGACACGGTGAAAAGTTATACCATCGTAGTAAGGCTTTCCGTGTGCCTTGTGAGAATTCTCGAGATTTCCTTCGGCTAACGCAACAAAATTACCAACCGTACCTGGCGTTTCTTTGTGTGTTAAACGAATTTTGATTGGTCCTTTTGGTGTTGTTAAAACAGCGAATATACCTTCTTTCATAAGTGCTTTTTGATGCCTGCGAAATATAGACATAAAAAGATTAGTTTGCCACCTCACTCATGAATTTAATTCTAAAAATACGCAAATCTTCCTCTTCATACTCACCATCAAATTCCTGAAAGGCTTTTTGTATTTCATTGTTTTCCGCTTCCATGAAGTATTCATGAAGTTCATCTTGCTGTTCCTCATCAAAAAGATCGTCGATGGCGTATTGGATATTTACTTTAGTTCCAGCAAAAACAATGGTTTCCAGTTGGTCTAGAAAATTGGGAAGTTCCATTCCTTTAGCATCTGCAATATCACGAATTGGCAACTTCCTATCGATATTTTGAATAATAAACAGTTTAAGCGCTGAATTTGCACCCGTGGTTTTGATGACTAAATCTTCGGGTCTAGTGATGTCATTATCCTTGACATAGGAGTCAATTAAATCAATAAAGGGTTTGCCGAATTTATTGGCTTTCCCCTCACCCACTCCATGAATGTTCTTTAACTCTTCAATAGTTATGGGATACTTAACAAGCATATCATTAATTGATGACTCTTCAAACACGGCATAAGGAGGAACTTTAAACTTTTTTGCAACTTCTTTACGAAGTTTCATCAGCATTTTTTGAAGTTTTAACTCAAAGGAGGCTGTTCTAGCAGGTGCAGCAACAGCAAAGCTGTTGTCATACAAATGATTTTCAGTCATCAAAAAACTGTGCGGTTTTTCTAAAAAAGACAAGCTCTTTTCGTTTAGCTTAATCACACCATAGGTTTCAATTTCCTTGGTAAGGTACCCCGCAACTAAAAGCTGTGATAGCAAGGCTTTCCAATAGGCTTGATCATTGGAGTTACCTGCGCCAAAAAGGGAGTTTGATTGAATGCGGTGCGATACCAAAATTGGTGTCTCTTTTCCAACCATAATGTGAACCAACTCCTTGATTTTATACTGCTCGTTGGTATCTTTAATGGTTTGAATAATGACCTCAACTTCTTTTTGTGCTTCTACTCTTGGCTTCGGGTTTCGTGCATTGTCATCCATTTCGGCACCTGCACCATTTACCGCATCAAATTCCTCTCCAAAATAATGCAATATGAATTTACGCCTAGACATTGAAGTTTCGGCATAAGCCACCATTTCTTGCAACAAAGCATAGCCAACTTCCTGTTCTGCAAGTGGCTTTCCAGCCATAAACTTCTCTAATTTCTCGATGTCTTTGTAGGCATAAAAGGCCAAGCAATGACCTTCGCCTCCATCTCTACCCGAACGACCTGTTTCTTGGTAATAACTTTCAATACTTTTAGGGATATCGTGATGAACAACAAAGCGAACGTCTGGCTTGTCTATACCCATACCAAAAGCAATAGTCGCAACGATAACGTCGCAATCTTCATTGAGAAAACAGTCTTGGTTGTAAACCCTTTGTTTGGTGTCTAAACCTGCATGATACGGCAAGGCATTAACACCATTAACTTGAAGCATTTGTGCCAATTCCTCTACACGTTTGCGCGACAAACAGTAGACTATACCAGATTTGCCCTTGTGGCTCTTTACAAAAGAAATGATATCTCGATCTACTTGCGCTGTTTTTGGTCTTACTTCATAAAACAGATTAGGCCTATTAAAGGAGGCCAAATATGTTGTGGCATCAGATATATTAAGGTTCTTGAGTATGTCTTCTTGGACTTTAGGAGTTGCTGTTGCTGTCAATCCAATGATGGGTATGTTGTCTCCTATGCGTTGCATAATGGATTTGAGGTTGCGATACTCTGGCCTAAAATCGTGTCCCCATTCTGAAATACAATGCGCTTCATCAATGGCTAAAAAACTAATGGGGACCGTGCGTAAAAAAGCAACATAATCTACTTTTGTTAGCGACTCTGGCGCTAGATACAACAGTTTGGTCAAGCCCGAACTGATGTCTTGCTTAACAATTTCGACCTGTGTTTTACTCAAAGAGGAGTTTAAAACGTGCGCAATGCCATCGTTTTTGGAAATGCCACGAATAGCATCCACCTGATTTTTCATTAAAGCAATGAGTGGTGAGACCACAATGGCTGTTCCATGTTGCACAAGTGCAGGTAATTGATAACACAGTGACTTACCTCCACCAGTGGGCATAATAACAAAAGTGTTCTCTTTGTTGAGCACACTTTTTATAACGTCTTCTTGTAATCCTCTGAACTCTTTAAAACCAAAAAAATTCTTTAAAGAGGCTTTTAAATCAAGCTCTTTGCCATCGACCTGTAGCTTCATCGTGGGTTTTGTACATTTGTAACCACAATATACATTAAAACTGTTTATATATCAACAATAATTGAACAAATCCAACCACATATTAAAAGTTGCAACTGTTGTAATTGAGCAACAATCCAAGGCCATAGCTGGATTGGCTCCTCAACTCAATAAAGATTTAGAACACGTTGTCGATTGGGTCCATAAAGGCAAGGGGCGTTTAGTGCTTACGGGTATTGGCAAAAGCGCCATTATCGGCATGAAAATTAGCGCTACCCTAAACTCTACGGGCACAAAAAGCATTTTTATGCATGCTGCCGATGCCATTCACGGGGATTTGGGCATGATAGAACAACAAGACATTGTGCTCTGTCTGTCTAAAAGCGGCACTAGTACAGAAATTAAAACACTTGTCCCACTACTTAAAAATAGAGGGAATAGGTTAATTGGCATGACAGCCAACCCCAATTCTTTTCTTGCCCAATATGCAGATGCAATCTTACATGTTGGCATACCAAAAGAAGCCGATCAAAACAATTTAGCGCCAACCACAAGTACCACGGCACAGCTTGTTATGGGAGATACGCTGGCCATTTGCCTTATGGAGCTCTCTGGATTTAAGGCTGAAGATTTTGCGCGCTCACATCCAGGAGGTGCACTGGGCAAAGCATTGAATGTTCAATTGGGACACTTGCTACAGCCGCATAAAAAGCCAGCAGTTACTCCCGATACTCCCATAAAAGCTGTTATCAACGAGATTTCAACCAAGCTTGTGGGTGCAACAGCAGTTATCCAAAACAGTCAAGTTGTGGGTGTTGTAACAGATGGAGATTTAAGACGCATGATGCAAACAACCGGCGATTTTTCAACGTTGAAAGCACAAGACATCATGGCAACAAAACCCATTTATCTAAGCAGTGACACCCTTGCAAAAGAAGCATTAACGCTGATGCAAGAAAAAGAAATCAGTCAAATCATCGTTGTTGATGCCAACACATACATGGGTATTGTGCATATTCACGACATCCTAAACGAAGGTATTTATTAGTGTATGGATAATAAAACCATGCCATTTCTTGATCATTTAGAGGAGTTACGCTGGCACCTCATCCGCAGTATTTTAGCTATAATCATCGCTGGTGGTGGTGCTTTTTTGGCCAAAGACTTCATATTTGACATCTTACTATTTGGTCCAAAAAAACAAGACTTCATTACTTACAAATGGCTTTGTAGCGCTGTACAAGCACTGGGCTTTGATGAAGGCTTTTGTCTAGACGAATTGCCTTTTAGGGTGCAAAGTAGAACTGTTGCAGGACAATTTTCAGCGCATATTTGGACGTCAATAAGTGCTGGTTTCATCATCGCTTTTCCCTATGTAATATACCAGCTGTGGAAATTTATCAGTCCGGGTATGCTCAAGCCAGAACGCAGACAGACGCTCGGATTTATTATTATGTCTTCACTGTTGTTTTTCACAGGCGTATTGTTTGGTTATTTTGTTATCACGCCACTGTCCCTTCGCTTCTTGGGAACCTATAGCGTCAGCACTGAAATCTTCAATGACTTTGACCTTAGCAGTTATACTGCTCTTGTCCGTGCATCTGTACTGACAGCAGGCTTTATTTTTGAGTTGCCCATATTGGTGTACTTCCTTACTAAAATTGGTCTGATTACGCCTCCTCTGATGCGCAAGTACCGCAAAATATCACTGGTAATTGTATTGACCCTTTCGGCTATTATTACGCCGCCAGACATTGCGAGCCAAATTATTGTGGCCATACCTATCATGATTTTATATGAAGTAAGTATCTTTATTTCAAAATCTGTCTATAAACGAATTCAACGATCACAAGAAAATTCCTAATACCAGCACATGAAGCTATACGCTGAAAATATAACCAAAACCTACAGAGGCAGGAAAGTAGTAAACAAGGTCTCGGTGACGGTAAATCAAGGTGAAATTATTGGTTTATTAGGACCCAACGGCGCTGGAAAAACAACCTCTTTCTACATGATTGTAGGGCTTATAAAGCCTCTGAGTGGTCATATATATTTAAATAATACCGATATTACAAAATTTCCCATGTACAGACGTGCCCAAAGCGGTATTGGCTATTTGGCACAAGAAGCATCTGTTTTTCGCAAACTTAGCGTTGAGCAAAACATCAAAAGCGTTTTAGAATTGACCAAATTGTCAAAAAAAGAACAACACGATAAAACAGAGGCCTTGCTAGAAGAATTTGGCCTAAACCACATCCGCAAAAATCGAGGAGATTTACTTTCTGGTGGTGAGCGCAGAAGAACAGAAATTGCACGAGCCCTTGCTACAGACCCAAAATTTGTACTTTTAGACGAACCTTTTGCAGGTGTTGACCCAGTAGCTGTTGAGGATATTCAAAAAATTGTAGCCCACCTGAAAAAGCGAAATATCGGCATCCTAATTACCGATCACAATGTACAAGAAACCTTGGCCATTACAGACCGCACCTACCTCATGTTTGAGGGGAAAATTCTAAAAACAGGAACACCAGAAGAATTGGCGCAGGACGAGATGGTTCGCAAGGTATATTTAGGACAAAACTTCGAGCTGCGAAAAAAGAAGCTTACCCTTTAATCCGCATATACAACATTCCAAAAATGGCATAGGCAAGAACTGTTAAAGACAGCGCCTGAGACCTGAGGATTAATAGCACAGGAATAGACACTACAGTAAATATCCAAAAAAAATTTGATGGCTTGCCGTTAACAAACTTCTGGCTAGGCAGCATGATTTTCGATACCATTAAAACAGTAAGGAATGCTACAATAACTGTGATGATTATTGGGTTAATTTCCCAGGGTATAAAGGGAATTCCTATTACAAACAAAGCAAATGCTGGGGTTGGCAAACCTTGAAAATCCAATTGACTTGATGGGGTAATGTTAAAGCGTGCTAATCTAAAAATTGACGCAAGCGTAACTACAAATGCTAAAAGGGATAGCGGTACCAACTCATATGACAAAAAGCCACTTAAATATTTAAACATAAAATATCCCGGGACTACGCCAAAGGAAATAACATCACATAGCGAATCGAGTTGTTTACCAATATCTGTAGTTGCTCTAAATGCTCTTGCCAACAATCCATCAAAACTATCTAAAAAAACACCTATCAATACCCATACAAGTGTTTTTTCGTAATTATTTTCAAATAATGAAAGTAAGGCCATACAACCTGAAAAGCCGTTGAGAAGTGTAAGTGTATTTGGCAAAAATCTGATAATATTCATCAGTTATCGTTTTGGTTGAGCAATACAAACCTACACAAAATTGTACATTAGCAAAATGCCTGTAAAAATCATCCTATCATTGTTGTTTGGTGTATTGCTGGGCCTCTCTTGGCCAACAGCAGGATTCACTCCTTTACTTTTTGTGGCCTTTGTGCCCTTATTGTGGCTCATTGAACGGACAAAAAATGATGGGTTTTGGGCTTTTTCTTCACGTGTTTTTTTAGGCTTTTTTGTTTGGAATGCCATTGCCACTTGGTGGCTTTGGAATGCCACTGTTTTTGGGATGTTCTTTGCTATGATAGTCAATTCAAGCTTAATGACGCTAGTCGTTTTACTGTGGCGCCGTGTAGATAGAAAATTAGGTAAAAAAGCAGGATTTATCTTTTTACCGCTTGCTTGGATTTGCTTTGAAAAATTACATTTGAATTGGGACTTTTCTTGGCCTTGGCTAAATCTTGGTAATGGGTTTGCTGCCAATCCCGACTGGATACAATGGTATGAATATACAGGTGTGTTAGGCGGCACCCTTTGGATCTGGATGGTCAATATTTCATTATATCAAACGATTGAGCATTATTTGGTCAACAAAAAGCCTGGCAAAAAACTGATTCAACCGCTTGCGCTAATTTTTATTCCACTTGGTTTATCCTTTTTTATAAAAAACCAATTCCCCCTAAAAACAGAAAAAACGCTTAAGGTTACAGTAGTACAGCCTAATATTGATCCTTACACAAAAAAATATGACCAGACTAACCAAGAGCAATACGAACTTTTGTTGGAGCAAATCGGCACTGAACTAAGCAAAAAACCCAATGTAATAGTAACCCCAGAAACATATTTTTCACAGGGCGTTGGTACAAATTTATCGCTAATTGAAGAAAGTAAACTTTACCAAGACTTACTTATTGTCGCAAAAAGCAATAATACCCAACTACTAAACGGGATACAATTCTATGAGGCTTTTGCGGAGAACGACCGGACCAAAACAGCAAACAAACTCAATAATGGGATTTGGGCCGACTTTTATAACTCGGCGTTCTTGACAGACTCAACAGGGGTTCATGTTTATCACAAATCCAAACTGGTTGTGGGAGTTGAAACCTTACCCTTTCGAAATATTGTTGAGCCACTTCTGGGCAATGTTATGCTCGATTTTGGGGGGACTATTTTAACAAGAGCTACCCAAGAAGAACGAGAGGCATTCCCCTTGTACAACGACATTAAAATAAGTCCTGTAATATGCTATGAGTCTGTATACGGTGAATTTGTGACGGGGTATGTTAGAAATGGCGCAGAGGTTTTGGCCATCATGACAAACGATGCTTGGTGGGGCGATACAGCCGGACACAAACAACATATGGCATACGCAAGCTTGCGCGCCATTGAAACACGAAGATCCGTTGTAAGAGCGGCCAATACGGGAATTTCTGGATTCATCACTCCACTAGGTGAGGTGTCAGAAAAGCTGGCCTATAATACAAAAGGGGTATTAACAGCAGCGGTATATCCACAAAGTGCTATGACGCTATATGTACGTTATGGAGATTATATATTTAGGCTTGGTGGTTTTGTAGCTGGGTTGATGATACTATTCTCATTATCACGCAGAAAAAATTGAACTATATTGAAAATGAGTGATTTACATAAAATAATGCTTAAGCATATGACTTAAATGTGTATTATTGTAATGTTTTGCAACGATTATGAAAATTTACACCAAAACAGGCGACAAGGGAGAAACCTCTTTGATTGGAGGCCATCGTGTCTCAAAAAGCGGCCTTAGAATTGAGTCCTACGGCAACGTAGACGAATTAAACTCTTGGCTGGGTTTGATTGTAGAATTCCTCCCACAAGAACGTATTAAAGAAGTGCAAAGCATTCAAAGTTTGTTGTTTTCTGTGGGTGCACAACTGGCAAGTAAATCCAAAGAACAAAAAAGGCCTTTTCAAGAAGTAAGTGCAGCCGACATAAAAGCATTGGAAACGCATATTGACGGATACGAAACATTGCTACCAAAAATGACACACTTTATTCTTCCTGGGGGTAGTAAAGGTGCATCACATGCACACATTGCGCGCTGCGTTTGCCGCAGGGCTGAGCGTATCGTAGTTCAATTAAGCAGAATAGATTTTGTAGACGATAAACTATTGATCTATTTAAACCGATTATCAGACTATCTTTTTTGTTTGGCAAGAGCTTTGGCTTTCTGGGACGGCAAGGATGAAATCAAGTGGATTCCAAGTAAGTAAAATTTTATTTGCATAAATGCAATAAAAATTTACTTTTGCAATTCCTAAAAAAAACTTAATGTACTGGACATTAGAACTCGCATCCTATTTAAGTGACGCCCCTTGGCCTGCAAATAAAGATGAATTAATCGACTATGGTATTAGAACAGGTGCTCCTCTTGAAGTGGTAGAAAACCTTCAATCAATAGAAGATGAGGGAGAAATTTACGAGTCCATCCAAGAAATATGGCCTGATTACCCTACAGACGAAGATTATCTTTGGAACGAGGACGAATACTAATTGTTCGATTTCCCCTTCGCTTTTTTTGCTTACTTTTGATTTCCTATATTCTTCTCTATGAGCGTGCTTGGTGGTATTATTAAAACATTTGTTGGTGACAAAGCCAAAAAAGACCTAAAAAGGTTGTATCCATTGGTAGATAAAATTCACCAAGCAACAGCAGCATTAGACGGCTTAACTCATGACCAACTTCGAGAACAAACAATTGCGTTCAAAAAAGAAATTGCAGAAATACGCAAACCGCTTTTTGACAAAATAGATGCGCTCAAAACTACAATTGAACAAACGGCTGATGTTGATGAAAAAGAAACCTACTATAACGAAATTGATAGCCTTACAAAACAAGCACACGAGGAAGTAGCGCGTTACTTAGACAATAAACTCCCACAGGCGTTTGCTGTTGTAAAAGAAACAGCCAAACGATTTAAAGAAAATGAATATTTAGAGGTCACTGCAAACCCTTTTGATCTCAGCATATCTGCAACCAAATCAAATGTCAAGATCAAAGGCGACACAGCCATTTGGGCCAATGCATGGGATGCTGCTGGCAAGTCCATTACTTGGGACATGGTGCACTACGACGTACAATTAATTGGTGGAATTGTATTGCACCAGGGTAAAATAGCCGAAATGCAAACAGGTGAAGGAAAAACTTTGGTAGCTACCCTGCCCGTTTACCTTAATGCCTTATCAGAAGAAGGTGTGCA
Organism: Flavobacteriaceae bacterium UBA1115; assembly: GCA_002313325.1. Lineage (GTDB taxonomy): Bacteria > Bacteroidota > Bacteroidia > Flavobacteriales > Flavobacteriaceae > UBA7446. The sequence goes on along the minus strand of DCBE01000046.1, from coordinate 992 downwards.
TTTGGTGACTGTAAATGACTATTTGGCCAAACGAGATAGTGCTTGGATGGCACCCATCTTTGAGTTTCACGGCATGTCAGTAGACTGTATAGATTACCACAAACCCAACTCAGAAGCAAGGCGAAATGCTTACAAGGCTGATATCACCTATGGTACTAACAATGAATTTGGCTTTGATTATCTGCGTGACAACATGGCGCATTCTATGGACGATCTCGTGCAACGCCCACACAACTACGCCATTGTTGATGAAGTGGACTCCGTTCTGGTTGATGATGCGCGAACACCACTAATTATTTCAGGTCCTGTGCCAGATGGTGACAGACACGAATTTGATGCCCTGAAACCCAAAATATCCACTTTGGTTTCACAGCAACGCCAGCACCTAACAACGGTACTTGCACAAGCAAAAAAACTGATTAGCGAGGGAGATGCCAAAGAAGGGGGTTTACTATTGTTACGTGTATACAGGGGGCTGCCTAAAAACAAAGCGCTAATTAAGTTTTTAAGTCAAGAAGGGATCCGTCAATTATTGCAAAAAACAGAAGGGTTCTATATGCAAGATAACAATCGAGAAATGCCCAAAGTAGATGCCGATTTGTTGTTTGTTATTGATGAAAAAAACAACCAAATTGAACTTACGGACAAGGGGGTTGAGCAACTTTCTAAAGATGGAGACGATGCTGATTTCTTTGTGTTGCCCGACCTTGGAAGTGCTATTCTAAGCATCGAACAACAAGAAAAATCACCCGAAGAAGAAGCCAAAGAAAAAGAAGAGCTTTTCAAGGAATACAGCATAAAGAGTGAGCGTATTCACAGCATGAACCAATTGCTAAAGGCCTACACCCTATTTGAAAAGGATGTAGCCTATGTAGTCATGGAAAACCAGGTGAAAATTGTCGATGAGCAAACAGGGCGTATCATGGACGGTCGCCGTTATTCTGATGGCTTACACCAAGCCATTGAAGCAAAAGAAAATGTAAAGATTGAAG
>DCBE01000054.1:8879-9109 GCA_002313325.1 Flavobacteriaceae bacterium UBA1115 | reverse complement strand
GTAACTTCAATTTGTGGTACACCTCGTTGTGCAGGAGGAATCCCATCTAAGTGGAAGCGACCAATGGTTTTGTTATCAGCTGCCATAGAACGCTCACCTTGCAGTACGTGAATTTCAACAGAGGGCTGGTTGTCAGCAGCTGTCGAAAATACTTGAGATTTCTTTGAAGGTATGGTTGTGTTTGACTCAATAAGCTTTGTCATCACACCGCCCATGGTTTCAATACCAAG
>DCBE01000054.1:0-8572 GCA_002313325.1 Flavobacteriaceae bacterium UBA1115 | reverse complement strand
ACCGCCCATGGTTTCAATACCAAGCGATAGTGGTGTTACGTCCAAGAGCAATACATCTTTAACGTCGCCAGTTAAAACACCCCCTTGAATGGCGGCACCAACGGCAACCACCTCATCAGGGTTTACCCCTTTTGAGGGCTTTTTACCAAAAAATTTCTCAACCGCTTCCTGAATAACAGGAATACGCGTAGAACCACCAACCAAGATAACTTCATCAATTTCACCTGTAGACAGGCCAGCATCGTCTAAAGCACTTTTAACGGGGTTCATGGAACGCTTAACCAACTCATCGGCCAATTGCTCAAACTTGGCACGGGTAAGTGTTTTTACCAAGTGCTTTGGGCCAGAAGCAGTTGCCGTGATATAAGGCAGATTAATTTCTGTCTGCGTCGAAGAGGACAATTCGATTTTGGCTTTTTCAGCAGCTTCTTTCAAACGCTGTAACGCCATCGGGTCCTTACGCAAGTCGATGTCTTCGTTTTCTTCAAACTCATAGGCCAACCAGTGAATAATCACATCATCAAAGTCGTCGCCACCCAGGTGCGTATCTCCGTTGGTTGACAATACTTCAAATACACCATCGCCCAATTCAAGGATGGAAATGTCAAAAGTCCCTCCTCCAAGGTCGTACACTGCAATTTTTCTGTCAGCACCACCCTTGTCCAATCCGTATGCAAGTGCTGCGGCAGTTGGCTCGTTGATGATACGTTGTACTTTTAGACCTGAAATCTCGCCCGCTTCTTTTGTAGCTTGACGTTGTGCATCGTTAAAGTAGGCAGGAACGGTAATCACGGCTTCTGTTACACTTTGTCCAAGGTAATCTTCCGCTGTTTTTTTCATTTTTTGAAGTACCATGGCAGATAATTCTTGAGGCGTATATAAACGTCCTTCAATATCAACACGTGGGGTGTCGTTATCTCCTTTTAATACTTTATAAGGTACACGTTCCACATCATTTTTAGATTCAGAAAACTTGTTTCCCATAAAACGTTTAATTGACGAGATGGTTTTTGTGGGGTTGGTAACCGCCTGTCTTTTGGCTGGGTCACCTACTTTAATCTCACCACCATCAACAAAAGCAATAACCGAGGGGGTTGTGCGCTTTCCTTCAGCATTTGGAATAACAACAGGTTCTTTACCTTCCATTACGGAAACACAAGAGTTTGTAGTTCCCAAATCAATACCTATAATCTTACTCATCTAAATATATTTTTATGATTATTTCAATCTTTGTGCCACAACAAATTCATGACAGGGTGTCATGTCTGGGGTTATCTGCGCTCAATAATGTATTTTTGAAAAAAAATTATATGTCTGCAGCTGCAAAAGTGTACAAGCGCGTTACGACAAACGCATTGATTGAAATGAAAGCGTCGGGGACCAAGATATCCATGCTCACCGCATACGACTACTCTATGGCCAAGGCTGTTGATGCGGCAAACATAGACGTGATCTTGGTGGGAGACTCCGCCTCTAACATCATGTCGGGGCACGAAACAACATTGCCCATTACCGTAGATCAAATGATTTATCACGCCAGTGCGGTTGTCAATGCAGTGAATCGTGCCTTGGTGGTGGTTGATTTGCCCTTTGGCAGCTATCAGTCAGACCCAAAAGAGGCCTTGCGTTCCTCTATACGCATCATGAAAGAAGCCGGAGCACACGCCATCAAAATTGAAGGCGGTGCCGAAATCAAAGATTCCATGGTGCGCATCCTTAAAGCTGGAATTCCTGTTATGGGGCATTTGGGGCTTACGCCGCAATCCATTTATAAATTTGGTACCTACTCCGTTAGAGCGCGAGAAAAAGCCGAGGCTGAAAAATTATTGGAAGACGCCAAGCTGTTGGAGCAACTGGGTTGTTTTGCCTTGGTGCTTGAAAAAATTCCTGCTGCACTTGCCAAAAAAGTAGCCGAAGCAGTGAAGATACCTGTAATTGGTATTGGGGCAGGTGGCGATGTAGACGGTCAGGTTTTGGTCTTGCATGATATGTTGGGGCTAACTACCGAATTTAGTCCCCGTTTTCTACGCCGGTATATGCATTTGTACGACCAAATGACAACGGCCATAAAGCAGTATGTAAAAGACGTCAAATCGAATGATTTTCCAAACAAAGACGAACAATACTAATTGCAACCGCAAATTCTTTTTGAAGACAACCACCTACTGGTCATAAACAAACCAGCGGGCATGTTGGCACAAGGCGACAACACAAAAGACCTTTCGGTACTGGATGTGATGAAAAACACCATTAAGCTGAGGGGCAAAAAACCGGGGAATGTGTATTTAGGATTGGTACACAGGATAGACCGACCCACCAGTGGGGTTATGGTTTTGGCCAAAACCACCAAAGCGCTAAGCAGACTCAACAAGCAGTTTGTCGACAAGACCACTTCCAAAACATATTGGGCAGTCGTAAGCGGAGAAGCTGCTGATGGTCCAATACGGTTGTCGCACTACCTTTTCAGAAAGCAAGCGCAAAACAAATCCTATGCGCACAAAAAAGAAGTACCCAACAGTAAGTTTGGCGAATTGATTTACACAAAGAAATTTGCCTTAGACCGGTATACGCTGTTGGAAATTGAACTGCTAACTGGCAGGCACCACCAGATAAGGGCGCAATTAAGCGCGGAAGGACTTTGCATAAAGGGAGATTTAAAATATGGTGCCAAGCGCCCCAATAAAGACGGCAGCATACACTTGCACGCCCGTGAACTCACGCTCACCCACCCTACTCAAAAAGAACCCATAGGCTTTACAGCGCCACCCCCGAAAGATCCTCTTTGGGAAGCTGCATTAAAACTCGCATAGCAGCTACTGAATTTTTGTTATAATGTAGTTAAAAACGATAACAAATCGCAGCAACAACATGAAAACAAAACCCAAATCAGGAATTGGTACCATCAAATCAACCCAAACATTAAAACTCATTTTTAATGTGTGAAAATATAAAATTAGTTACTTTTGTCTTTAACGCCTTTTTGTATGAAACAAGAGTACGTTCAAATTTTTGACACTACCTTACGAGACGGAGAGCAGGTTCCGGGCTGTAAGCTTAACAAAGCTGAAAAGCTCATCCTGGCCAAACGCCTTGATGAACTTGGTGTTGACATCATAGAGGCAGGCTTTCCCATTTCCTCCCCAGGAGATTTCGAGGCCGTTAGCGACGTGGCCAAAACAGTGCGCAACGCCATTGTCTGCGGACTAACTAGAGCGGTTCAAAAAGATATTGACGTGGCAGCAGAAGCCCTAAAACCTGCTAGTCGCGCGCGCATTCACACAGGTATTGGTACCTCCGACTCCCACATCCAACACAAATTTCGCTCAACACGTGAAAAGATTATCGAGCGTGGTGTGGCTGCCGTTAAGCACGCAAATAAATACGTAGAAGATATTGAGTTCTATGCAGAAGATGCAGGGAGAACAGACAATGCATACTTAGCACAAGTTTGTGAGGCCATGATCAAGGCCGGTGCTACCGTACTAAACATTCCCGATACGACGGGCTATTGCTTGCCCGAAGAATACGGAGCTAAAATAAACTATTTGATGGAGCACGTACCTTCCATCCACAAAGCAACGCTTTCGTGTCACTGCCACAACGACCTTGGACTTGCCACTGCAAACTCCATCGCTGGAGTAATTAACGGTGCGCGCCAAATTGAGTGTACCATCAACGGTATTGGTGAACGCGCGGGCAACACATCTTTGGAAGAGGTGGTAATGATCATGCGTCAACACCCCAACTTAGGGCTAGACACTAAGATTAACACCCAAATGCTTTCTGAAACCAGTCAAATGGTATCCGAAGCCATGGGCATGATTGTGCAGCCCAACAAAGCCATTGTAGGTGCCAATGCATTTGCACACAGTTCTGGAATCCACCAAGACGGGGTCATCAAAAACAGAGAAACTTATGAAATCATCAACCCGCACGATGTGGGCGTTGATACTTCTTCTATTGTACTGACCGCAAGAAGTGGTCGCGCTGCCCTCGCCTACCGTGCCAAAAATATTGGCATAGAACTCACCAAAGATGAGTTGGACTTAGCATATGCTACATTTTTGACTTTTGCAGATCTGAAAAAAGAAATAGACGACAACGACATTCCTGAAATTGTAAAATCTGCTGGAATAAGCTTATGACAATATGAAAAAAACACTTTTTGAAAAAGTTTGGGATAGTCACGTGGTATCATCAATAAAAAATGGTCCAGACATTCTCTACATTGACAAACACCTCATACATGAGGTAACCAGCCCGCAGGCTTTTAAAGTGTTGGAAGAAAAAAATATTCCGCTCTTTAGACCGAACCAAGTAGTCGCCACGGCCGATCACAATGTACCCACAGAAAACCAACATTTACCCATCCAAGATGCCCTGTCGCGCAAGCAAGTAAGTCAGCTTACCAAAAACTGCGAGGCGCATGGCGTTAACCTCTTTGGATTGGGGCATTCCTTTCAAGGAATTGTGCACGTTATTGGTCCAGAACTTGGGGTTACCCAACCGGGCATGACCTTGGTTTGTGGCGACAGTCACACCTCTACACATGGTGCATTTGGTACCATTGCTTTTGGCATAGGAACCAGTCAGGTAGCACAAGTATTTGCCAGTCAATGCGTATTGGTTGACAAACCCAAAAGCATGCGTATTGTTATTGCGGGCAAACTGCATCCAGCTGTTGAACCCAAAGACGTTGTTCTCTATGTAATCGCCAAATTGGGAACCGACGCAGGCACGGGCTACTTTGTAGAGTTTGCAGGTAATGTTTTTGAAGAAATGAGCATGGAAGGCCGAATGACGGTTTGCAACATGAGTATTGAAATGGGCGCACGTGGTGGCATGATTGCACCCGACCAAACCACATTTGACTATGTAAGCGGACGTGAATTTGCCCCCAAAGGCGAAGCACTTGAAGCTAAAATAGCGCATTGGAAAAGCTTATCAACAGACGATGGTGCAGCCTTTGATGCAGAACACCACTTTGATGCAGCAGACATACGCCCCATGATTACCTATGGCACAAATCCGGGTATGGGCATCAAAATAGCTGACAAAATTCCATCCTCTGACGATGCCAGTTTTGTAAAATCATTGGAATATATGGGACTTGAAGCAGATACCTATTTACTCGACATGCCCATCAGTCATGTCTTTATTGGCAGCTGCACCAATTCGAGAATCGAAGACTTTAGGGCTGCAGCTGCACACATCAAGGGAAAACAAAAATCGCCCGATGTAGCTGCACTGATAGTACCGGGTTCGCAGCAAGTGGCAAAACAAATAGTCGCAGAAGGACTTGACGAAATATTTGAGTCGGCTGGATTTAAGCTACGTCAGCCAGGTTGTTCTGCTTGTTTGGCCATGAATGACGACAAAATTCCTTCCGGTGCCTATTGCGTTTCTACGTCAAATAGAAACTTTGAAGGCCGTCAAGGGCAGGGCGCACGAACACTATTGGCAAGTCCTGTTACCGCAGCAGCGGCAGCAGTGGCTGGAAAAATTGTAGATGTAAGTCAAGCATGATGGAAAAATTTACACTTCTAAAAAGCAGCATGGTTCCCCTAAGGGTGGAAAATGTGGATACCGATCAAATCATTCCAGCTCGCTTCTTAAAAGCGACAGACCGAAAGGGGTTTGGTGAAAACCTATTTCGCGATTGGCGCTTTACCTCCGACGGACAAATCAAAAAAGACTTTGCCCTAAACCAAAGCCAATACAAAGGTGCAATACTGGTGGCTGGAAATAACTTTGGCTGTGGATCAAGTCGAGAGCACGCTGCTTGGGCGCTTGGCGATTATGGTTTTAGGGTGGTTATTTCGAGTTTTTTTGCTGATATCTTTAAGGGAAATGCACTCAACAACGGTATACTTCCCATTCAAGTTTCCCCCGAAAATTTACAGTGCATATTTGCGGCCATTGACCAGTACCCTTCCGTTATAGCCATCGTTGATATCGAAAATCAAAAATTACTAATTGATGCGGCCGGCATTGCGTTAACTTTTGAAATTAATAACTACAAGAAAATGTGCTTGATAAACGGCTATGATGATATCGATTATTTGATTATTCAAAAAGAAGCCATAGAGGCATTTGAACAAAAACGTGCGTAATCAAGTATAACAAATCAGCATGAAAAAAAATATAGCAGTACTTCCAGGTGACGGCATTGGACCTGAGATTATTAAAGAGGCTATCAAAGTATTGGATGCCGTAGCCAAAGCCTACGACCACGAATTTGACTACACCTATGCAGACATGGGCGCCATTGCTATTGATAAAACGGGTAGTCCCCTACCCGAATCCACACTAAAAGCAAGTTTGGAAAGCGATGCGGTATTGTTCGGGGCTATTGGTGATCCCAGATACGACAACGACCCAAATGCCAAAGTACGCCCAGAGCAAGGTTTACTTGCCATTAGAAAGGCACTGGGGTTGTTCTGCAACATCAGACCGGTAAAAACCTTCGATGCCTTGTTACATCAGTCCCCTCTAAAAGAAGAGCGGGTCAAAGGCACCGACTTCGAAATGTACCGCGAATTAACAGGTGGAATCTATTTTGGGGAAAAGAAACTATCAGATGACCAGAATACCGCTTATGACATCTGTCAGTACACCAAAGCTGAAATTGAACGCATAGCACACAAAGCATTTGCTGCGGCGCTCAAAAGACGCAATGTGCTAACACTCGTGGACAAAGCAAACGTATTGGAGAGTTCACGCCTGTGGCGACGTGTGGTAACAGCCATGCATCAAGAGACCTACAGCGACGTAGAACTTCGCTATTTGTTTGTAGACAACGCTGCCATGCAAATGATTTTGGCGCCAAACCAATTTGACGTGATGCTAACGAGCAACTTGTTTGGTGATATTATTTCTGATGAAGGAAGCGTTATTGGTGGTTCTATTGGATTGTTGCCTTCCGCCTCTGTTGGCGAAAAGCATGCCTTATTTGAACCTATTCACGGCTCTTTCCCACAAGGCGCAGGAAAAGGCATTGCCAATCCCATTGCCATGATTTTATCCGCTGCCATGATGCTAACCCATTTTAACATGGACAAAGAGGCTACGGCCGTTCGTGCTGCTGTGGACTTGGCGCTTGCCAAAGGGGTGTGTACTTCTGAAGTATTCCCTGAAAACAACTACTCTACTTCAGACGTAGGCGATTTTATCGCCAACAATATTGCATAAAAAAAGGGCGTTAAACGCCCCTTTTATATTCATTCATGGATGATATTGTTCTTAGCCATTCATTTTACGCTTAAGATCTGCGAGTGCATCTATATCACCAAGGGTAGATTTTTCTGCATTTTCAGACATTTTACGTTTGGCTTTTTTCACATTATCCGCTTCCAACCCTTTATAAACGGCTGCGTGTGACATAACAACGCGCTTGAAGTCTTTGTTAAATTCAATAACCTTAAACTCAGTTGTTTCGCCTTTTACAAGCTTGGTACCGTCTTGCTTTTCTAGGTGACGACCTGGCACAAACGCAGTAATATCGTCGTTAAGCACTATTGTAGCGCCCTTGTCAACGATTTCTGTAATGGCAAGTTCGTGACTAGAACCTTCGCCGTATGTTTTGGCGTATTTTTCCCAAGGATTGTCAGTTGTTTGTTTGTGTCCAAGACTCAGCTTGCGACCTTCAACATCCAACTCAAGAACAATCACATCAAGTTCTTGTCCAACAATAACCACCTCGGATGGGTGTTTTACTTTTTTGGTCCAAGACAAATCAGAGATGTAGATTAAGCCGTCAATGCCTTCTTCTAGTTCAACAAATACACCAAAGTTGGTATAGTTACGAACAATACCTGTGTGCTTAGATCCCAATGGATATTTGATGGTAATATCAGTCCAAGGATCTTGTGAAAGTTGCTTGATGCCCAAAGACATTTTACGCTCTTCACGATCAAGGTTAAGGATAACTGCCTCGACCCCTTGTCCAACTTTAACAAAGTCTTGTGCAGAACGCAAATGCGTACTCCACGACATTTCAGAAACGTGAACAAGACCTTCAACACCAGGAGCTACTTCAACAAATGCGCCATAATCAGCGATAACGGTAACTTTACCCTTAACGGTTTCGCCCTCGTTAATTTTTTCGTCAATAGCTTCCCACGGGTGTTGCGATAATTGCTTCACACCAAGTTGGATACGTGACTTATCATCATCAAAGTCAAGGATAACCACATTGAGCTTTTGCTCTACCTCCAGGATTTCGCTTGGGTGGCTGATGCGATTCCAAGATAGATCGGTAATGTGTACCAATCCATCTACACCTCCAAGGTCGATAAACACCCCATAAGAGGTAATATTTTTTACCGTTCCTTCAAGTACTTGACCTTTTTCAAGTTGTGCAATGATTTCTTTTTTCTGCTCTTCGATGTCAGCTTCAATCAGTGCTTTGTGGGATACAACAACATTTTTGAACTCATGGTTGATCTTAACAATCTTGAACTCCATGTTTTTGTTCACGTACTGATCGTAATCGCGAATTGGCTTTACATCAATTTGCGAACCAGGTAAGAACGCTTCAATGCCAAATACATCTACAATCATTCCTCCTTTG
>DCBE01000011.1 GCA_002313325.1 Flavobacteriaceae bacterium UBA1115 | reverse complement strand
ACTAAAAGTAGAAGATATGCCTATTACAATGTCTTTAATTTGTGATTTCATCTTTAAAAAATGTTAATGTTAATCCTTAAAAATATATAAAATGTTTCAAGTAGGTAACCAATATGGTAAGATGTCTAAACGTGGTAAAGCGTTAGATAAAGAAATGAGAGATAGAATAAAGCAGTTAGCAAACGGATTGATAGATAGTATTGATATAGATACGCTAACGAGCAATCAACGTGTGAATATGCTAAAGGTAGTCCTACCCTATTTATTGCCAAAAGAGTTAAGTATCAATGGAGAGATGGTCAACGAGGAGGAGCAAGAGATAAAGCCACCTGCGGTTATTGTGTTTGGAGATAGCAAGGAGTACAAAGCGTACAATCAAATGTGTGAGGAAGAAAAGGATAAAATGGTAGAGGAAGCAACTCCGCTATTTAACAGTAAACCCTAATTCTTTACAACCTTATAACTCACTTCTTCGTTCTGTGCTTTATCAAGAGCTTTTACAATGTAAGTAGCAGAAGATAAGTGTGACATATCAATGGTATTTCCTGTAAGCGCCATTACTTTATTCCCTGCCATATCGTACACCTCTATGTCGTACTCTTTATCGCTGTTAAGTGCTAATAGAGATGATGTAGGATTGGGATAGAGTGTTGGTGTTGTTTGTTGAGGTGCGTTAGATGCTAAATTTTGTGCATCTAAATCATATTCAACAAAGGTGTAGACTGCGTTCACACAAGTGCTATCGTTTAAAGTAAAATCAGTTCCTGACGGAAATACAGAATAACCAAAAATGTAAGGGGTATTTGTATTATAATTATTTTCGTTATATAACCTGTACCATAAACAAGCGTCGATTTTAGGAAAGGATACTGTGCCTGTACTAAATGAGTTGTTATTTTGATGGTAAAGAGTTGATGACATAAGTTGCCAAACCTTTCCGTTGGGGACAGTAAATGTTTGCCCATATTCTTTAACAACTATGACATTTGAAACGGGCAAATTCAAAGCTTGCCCAAATCCAAACATTGGCGCAATCAGTAATAAGAGAAATAGTTTTTTCATCGTATTGTTTTTAGTGGTACTAATTTAAGGAAAAAGAAATACGAAATAGTATATATGAGTTTGTTATATTTGCCTCCCGTTTGGTGCTAAAAATATGCATCGGGGGGACAAGAATGGGGACATTTTCTCATTATTGTAATTTAGATATCGGTGTAACTTACTGATTATAAATGTATAGGCCTCGTGGCGCAACTGAATAGCGCATCTGATTACGGCTCAGAAGGTTGCAGGTTTGAATCCTGCCGAGGTCACACCTATTGGGGGCAGTAATATATCTTGTTCCCGTCTTTTTTGTGTACTACAATGTATACATATTACAGCGTATTTAGTAATTAGTTTTTTTCGGCAAAATCAATAAATACTAATTTACAGCCAGGTTTTTGTCCTTGCGATAGAGGCGAAATAACAATACAGCTCCAACAAGGAAAAAGAGCACAAAAAACAAGATGGCATTTCGCATGCTGCCTGTTACTTGGTCGATGGTTCCATACATCAACATGCCAATAACAATACCTACCTTTTCTGCAACGTCGTAGAAACTAAAATAAGACGTGGTGTCAAGCGTTTCTGGTATCATCTGAGAATAGGTTGAGCGGGCTACGGACTGTATACCGCCCATACAAAGACCTACAAAAGCAGCAACCAAATAAAACTCAATGGGTTCATAGATAAAATAGGCACTCGTGCATAAGGCTACCCAAATACCATTTAGTAGTATGAGAGTTTTGATATTGCCCCATTTATTAGCGAGCTTAGAGGAAAGCAAAGCCCCTAAAATAGCAATGATTTGAATGAGTAAAATACTGATTATAAGCCCAATGGTTTTCTCTTGACCAGACCAAGAAATTTCTTGTTCTCCAAAATAGGCGGCCACTATCATTACCGTTTGCAAGGCCATACTAAATACAAAAAAAGCACCCAAATAACGTTTTAATTGGGTGAGGTTGCGAAGATTCTTCCAAACCATTTTAAGCTCGCGATATCCATTAAAAAAAATATCTTTAGTATATACCTTATCTTTAAAACCACGTGGCAAGTGGTAGAAAGCGATGTGGCTAAATCCAAACCACCATATTCCAACCATCACAAAGGAGTAGCGCATGGCTTTCAGGGAGGCCACTTCGCTCTCACCTGGAATGTTGAACCATTCTGGCTTTAACACCATAAATAGGTTAACAAGTAGCAGCAACACACTTCCAATATACCCCAACGCAAAACCTCGCGCACTGATTTTATTGTGCTGTTCTGGATAGGCAATATCAGGAAGGTAAGAATTGTAAAAAACCAAACTAGACCAGGCACCAACCAATGCTAAAAAATAAAACAGCAAGCCCCATAAAAGGTTGTCGATTTCAAACCAATACAAACCAACACAGGCAGCTGAGCCCAAGTAACAATAAAACTGCATAAACCGTTTTTTGTTACCCATATAATCGGCAATACCAGAAAGAATAGGAGACCAAATCGCAATAAACATAAAGGCTAAGGCCGTTATATAACTGATGAGCGCTGTGTTTTTAAACGACACACCTAACACTTCTAAATATGTTTCATCAGCGCATATATATCCATAGTATAGTGGAAAAATAGCGGAAGAAATAACGAGAAAATAAACGGAATTTGCCCAATCGTATGAGGCCCAAGCGCTTAAAAGACGTTTGTCCCCTTTTTTGTGTGATGGCATATGCTTTGTTTTCTCAAATAAACAAAAATGTTTCAATACATAAAAAAGATAAGCTTAAGTTTGTATAATGAAAAAGAAAAAAAAGCTCAAGCAAGGTATGGTCGTTCCCCTTTGGTTGAAGCAATCGCTGAGGTTAATTGAAGGCATATCCCCTAAACTAGGCGTGCGTGTTGCGGCCCATATTTTTTCAAAACCCCTTAAGTTTAAATTACCCGAAAAAGAACGAAAAGCTTTAGCAGATTGCCACCAAGAATGGCTTACTGTTCCAGAAATCAACAAAAACATTATGTGCTTTGAATGGAAAAACAAGGGCAAAAAAGTCCTGCTAACTCACGGATGGAGCGGAAGGGGTACACAACTCTATGCAATCGCAGAAAGCCTACACAAAAAAGGCTATCATGTGATTTCATTTGATGCACCCGCACACGGTAAATCTAACGGAAAAATTACCAATATGCTTCAATGGAGTGCCGCCATAAAGGCACTATACAATCATTACAATGAATTTGATATTTATGTTGGTCACTCGCTTGGTAGCATGGCTATTTTAAAGCATTGTGAACAACTTTCAGATGTCAAAAAAATCATCACTATTGGTTCTGGTGACCTAATGTGCACGATTTTTGATAACTTCATTATGTCATTAGGATTAACGCCTAAAACATCGGAACGCATGAAGGCATATTTTGAAGATAAGTACAATATTGAGATCAATGAATATGATGCGAGTCATGTTGTTCGCCAACAACAAACACCAACACTAATTATTCACGACGAAGACGACCGCGATATTGACGTAAGTTGTGCTAAAAACATACACAATCAGCATCCCAACGCCACCTTGATGATTACTAAAGGACTTGGTCACCGCAGGATTCTAAGTGAAGAAAAGGTTATAAATAAAATAATATCATTTATTCAAACACCTTGAAAGCATTAGCATACCCCCTATTTTTGTGCCTCTTTTTTTCGCTAAAAGCGTGCGCGCAAGAACCTGCAAAACAAAGAGGATCAGAAACCACTCAAGACATGAAAAAAACAGACGCATACTGGAAAGACAAACTCAATCCGGAAGCCTTTAGGATACTACGCCAAAAGGGAACAGAATATCCCCATACTGGCAAATACAACCTTCACTTTGACGAAGGCACCTATAGCTGTTATGCTTGTAAAGAACCTCTCTTTGAGAGTGGCTCAAAGTTTAAAAGCGATTGCGGGTGGCCGAGTTTTGACTCAGCTATTGAGGGAAATATTAGGTATGAGAAAGACACCACCCATGGGATGGTGCGTACCGAAATCATCTGTAACAATTGTGACGGACACCTTGGTCACGTTTTCAACGATGGACCAACAGACTCTGGGCTGCGCTATTGCGTGAATTCTGTATCCATCGATTTTAAATCTGATGACAAAGGCAAAGAATAGCCATCTGTTTCGTATTTTTACCGAAACTTTACCATATGAGCAAATACGACATCATTGTCTTAGGAAGTGGCCCAGGTGGATATGTTACCGCAATCCGCGCCTCACAATTAGGGCTTAAAACAGCAATCGTTGAAAAAGAAAGTCTTGGTGGCGTATGCCTGAATTGGGGCTGTATTCCTACCAAAGCACTAATTAAATCTGCGCAAGTTTTTGAATACCTAAAACATGCCGAAGATTACGGACTAAAAGTAAAAGAATACGACAAAGATTTTGATGCGGTAGTCAATCGCAGTAGATCTGTAGCGGACACCATGAGTAAGGGCGTTCAGTTTTTGCTAAAAAAGAATAAGATTGACGTTATTATGGGTTATGGCTCACTACTACCTGGCAAAAAAATACACGTAAAAGCTGAGGACGGAAGCGAACAAGAGTTATCTGCTCAAAACATCATAATTGCCACGGGAGCACGCTCACGTGAATTACCAAGCTTGCCTCAAGATAGCGAGAAGGTCATTGGATATCGAAAAGCGATGACTCTTGAGAAACAACCTAAAAAAATTATCGTTGTTGGCTCTGGTGCCATTGGGGTAGAGTTTGCCTATTTCTACAACGCCATGGGAACACAAGTAACCCTAATTGAATACCAACCGCGTATCGTTCCTGTTGAGGATGAAGAAATCTCAAAACAAATGGAGCGTTCGTTTAAAAAGAGCGGCATCAAAGTCATGACTAATGCGGAAGTCACTTCAGTGGACACTAGCAGTAAGGGCGTAAAAGCAATGGTTAAAACCAAAAAAGGCGAAGAAGTAGTGGAAGCAGACGTGGTACTTTCTGCGGTGGGTATTAAAACAAATATCGAAAATATTGGTCTTGAAACGGTTGGGATTGCTACGGATAGAGACAAAATTTTAGTCAACGATTTTTATCAAACCAATATTCCGGGGTATTTTGCCATTGGCGATATTACTGCGGGGCAGGCCTTGGCTCACGTAGCTTCAGCAGAGGGAATCTTGTGTGTAGAGAAAATCGCAGGACAGCACGTTGAGCCCCTAGATTATGATAACATACCCGGGTGTACATATAGTAGTCCAGAAATTGCTTCTGTAGGACTAACCGAGGCTCAAGCCAAAGAGCAAGGACTTGATATCAAAGTTGGAAAGTTTCCCTTTTCAGCGTCTGGAAAAGCCCAAGCAAGCAGTACGGCAGAAGGATTTATAAAGGTTATTTTTGATGCCAAATATGGCGAGTGGCTGGGCTGTCACATGATTGGCGCTGGTGTAACAGACATGATAGCTGAAGCGGTATTGGGACGGAAATTAGAAACCACTGGACATGAAGTCCTTAAGACAGTGCATCCGCACCCGACTATGAGTGAGGCCATTATGGAGGCCGTCGCAGATGCCTATGACGAGGTAATACATCTTTAAAGAGTATAAAATAAATTGTTGAAAAGCAGCCAATAGGCTGCTTTTCGATTTTTTGTACCCTCAAGAATGTTGACCCAAAAGACCTACTTCAAAGAACTGTACAATATCGCGACTTAATCAACTCATGTCAACTGGAGAAGATAATTTGATTAAAACAGATCGGCAAAAATGAGCGGAAAAAGCAAAACCAACACAGTGATCTAAAAAAGAGATTTTAGGCCATTTAATTGACTCGACAACATATAACTTAAAGTGGTTTACCGAAATTTATGTAAAACCAAAAATATATCAGATTGTTGATTATAAACAAAATGATTTGGTTTTGATTAATGCTTATCAAAGTGCTGAAACAAAAGATCTTATCATGTTGTGGGTAGGTCTAAACAGACAGATCATAAATGTTATAAAGGAACAGACAGAAAAAACCTTGCAGATTAATGCCAGGCTACCTAAACAGAAAATAACAAATCTAATTTTTCTAATAAACGACTATTTAGAGCATTTAGAACACATGTAAAGCAAATTGTAAATGGCTAATCATTATTTTGCAGCATAATTCAAAAGCTTAAAATGGGTAAACATATTGTAATCACGGGTGTTTCATCTGGAATTGGGCGTGATGCCCTACGCCTGCTGCACCAGAAAGGCTATCACATTTACGGTAGTATGCGCAAAAAAGCAGATGCCAAATCGCTTACGGAAGCATATCCCATGCGTTTTACCCCACTCATTTTTGATGTTCAAGATGAAGATGCAGTAAACCAAGCGGCTAAGCTTGTTTTTGAAGCATGTGACCGCATAGATGCACTCATCAACAATGCAGGCGTTGCTGTTCCGGGGCCGTTGCAATTTGTCACAGAAGCAGATTTTGAAAGACAGATGGATATTAACCTAAAGTCTGTGCGACGTATCACCAATATATTTTTACCCCTTCTAGGGACTGCGCATGATTTTAAGGGGGCACCAGGAAGAATCATCAACATCAGCTCTATCGCTGGATTGTTCACTTCTCCTTTCAACGGCGTTTATTCAATCTCAAAACACGCCTTGGAAAGCATGACAGACGTTTATAGAAGAGAGCTGCGGCGTTATGGCATAAAAGTGATGGCCATTGAACCAGGGCCCATTAAGACAAAGATTTGGGGCAAGAGCCTAAACAGCATGGACCAATTTGCAGACACTGACTACTACGACATCTTGCAAAAAGCTGATAAAATAATTGAGAACACAGAGAAAAATGCCCTGCCTGTAGCCCGGACGTCAAATGTCATCCTAAAATGCATAACCAAAAAGCACCCCAAAACGCGCTATATCGTTCACAAGAATGCGTTTGTATTTAAAATAGTGGCAAACTACCTGCCGGATAAGTTGGTGGATTGGTTAATTCACAGATCTCTTTCAAAAGGAAACCGTCACCGTCCTGTGTAATTATTTAGCAATAAAGCTTTCGATTGCCAAGCGGTACACATCTAGGCCAAAACCGAGGATTAAGCCCCTAGCATTGGGTGTGATAAAAGAGGTGTGGCGAAAATCTTCACGAGAGAAGGTGTTTGAAATATGAACCTCCACCACTGGAGTTTCTATGGCTTTTATGGCATCGCCAACACCAACAGAGGTGTGCGTATAGGCACCGGCATTGAGGATGATCCCATCCGCAGAAAAGCCATCTGTGTGAAGCGCATCGATTAGTTCCCCTTCAATATTGGATTGTACATAGTTAATATCAATACTGGGGTAGCGCGCTTTGAGCGCTTCTAAATAACCTTCAAAACCTTGTGAACCGTAAATTTCAGGCTCGCGTTTACCAAGTAAATTAAGGTTTGGTCCGTTAATGATGGTAATCTTCATATGATAATTTGCTCAAAACTAGTAAACTCTAGTCAATCAATACGTATTTTTGGGTATGCAATGGAAAAAAGCTTTGGAAGACTATGGATATTATTTGCGCTTTGAGCAAGGATTGTCTGAGAACACCATTGAAGGGTATCAATTTGATGTAAAGCGCTTTATGCGCTATTGCGAAAATTTAGACAACAACAATAAACCCCAAAATGTGGATGCAAACTCCCTTGAGGATTTTGTCTATCAGCTTTCAAAAGAGGTGCAGCCCAACACCCAATCGCGTATACTTTCTGGCCTAAAGGGATTTTTTGGGTATTTGGAACTAGAGGGCTACCGAAAAGACAACCCTACGCTATTATTAGAAACACCCAAAACACGAAAAACATTCCCAGACACCTTAGCCGTTGAAGAAGTAGATGCACTGACTCAATCCATAGATAAGTACAGTAAACACGGCATGCGCAATCATTGCATATTGGAATTGCTTTACAGCTGCGGACTACGCGTCAGTGAATTAACCGAACTCAAATGTTCTGACCTCTTTTTTGAAAAAGGGGTAATACGAGTAAAGGGAAAGGGTGATAAACTGCGCTGGGTGCCCATAGCCGACAGCGCCATAAAACTGATTAGCGCATATGAAACACGTCACAGGCACAGGCCTGCGGCAACAGGATTTGAAGATATCTTATTTTTAAACAACAGAGGCAGATGCATAACAAGAGTCATGGTGTATACCATTGTGAAGCGGGCTGCAGTATTGGCCAACATCAACAAAAATATCAGTCCACACACGCTACGGCACTCGTTTGCGACACATTTGGTCGAAAATGGAGCAGACATTCAATTGGTACAGCATATGATGGGACACGCCAGCATTACCACTACAGAACGGTATATTCACATGAGTCAACGACACCTAAAAGATGCCATTTCAAAATTTCATCCTAGATCAAGCTGAAACCGTCATACGGAATCCCTCTCCGTGGATATTGCAGATTTCAATATTTGAGTCCACCTTTAAGTGCTTACGAAGTTTTGCAATATAAACATCCATGGAGCGAGAGGTAAAATAGGTGTCTTCTTTCCAAATCTTTTTTAACGCCAGTTCTCGTGACATCAAATCATTGAGGTGCAGTGCAAGCAAGTGTAATAATGCGCCTTCTTTGGGAGACAACTTAAGAGGTGGATTATTTTCAAAAGACAATTCACGCAGCTTCGCATTAAAGGAAAACCGACCAATTGTAAAGAGGTGATTGGCTTTGTCCAAATTGACTACTTGTTGTCCCATGCGTTGGAACATGGCTTTCATTTTCAACAGCAGCACATCCGAATCAAAGGGTTTGGTCAAATAATCATCTGCTCCGATATTATATCCCTTAACAACATCGTCCTTCATGGACTTGGCAGTTAAAAATATGATAGGTATTTCAGCATCTGTCTTGCGTATTTCCTTAGCTAAAGTAAAACCGTCCTTATAAGGCATCATAACGTCTAGCAAACAAATATCAAAACTTCCCTTATTAAACTTTTCACCTCCTTCAACTCCGTTGCGGGCAAGTGTTACATCAAAATCATTAATTTCTAAAAAATCACGAAGAATGCTTCCAAAATTTTGATCGTCTTCAACCAATAAAATTTTTTTCTTTTCGCTTATCATAATTTGTGTTTAAGGGGAAAACGGACTGTGAAAGTACTTCCTTTTTTGAGTTGGCTTTTTACATATATCGTGCCATTGTGCAATTCAACTATACGCTTAACGTAAGAAAGTCCCAATCCATGTCCCTTAACGGTGTGAATATCGCCAGACTCCTGTCTGTAAAAACGGTTAAAGACCTTTCTCTTAACATTATTACTCATTCCTATTCCCTTATCCTTAACAGTTACGGTAAAGGCTTCGTTGGTAACGCTGGTTATCAAATCTATTTCAACTATGTCATCAGAATACTTGATGGCATTTTCCAAAAGGTTGACCCAAACATTTGTCATATGAGATTCTGATATCGGAAGCTTGATTTGCATGGGATCTAAAGACACGTTGAGCTTTCCCTCGCGTTGATCTACCAAAAGACGCACATGCTCAATGGCGGTATTTATCGCAGTGTGGGGATCGATTAGCGTGGTGGTAAGCTCCAACTCACGTCTGTCTAACCTCGAAATTTGCAATACATTCTCAACCTGGGTATTCATTCGTCTACTCTCATCACGAATAAGACTTAGGTATTGAGTAACCTTATTGGGTTGCTTGGCAATGGCCGAAGTTCCCAAGGCATCTAATGCCAGCTGAATGGTCGCAATGGGCGTTTTAAACTCATGCGTCATATTATTGATAAAATCCGTTTTAATATCCGATATCTTCTTTTGTTTTAAGGCTTGAAAAAAGGTAATGGCAAACACTGTAATCAAAACAACTGTAAACAAAACTGAAAGCGCAATAGAGCTAAAAACAGATGACCTTAAGAAAGCTGTCTTTTCTAAAAAAATAAGACGTAATTCATACTTACTTAAACCATTTTCATCAACAAAAAGGGGCATTCTGTAAGTAGTTTTATTGATATTCTGAAGAAACTGATCCGTGCCTAAACTAGACATACGATTACCCTCAAAAACACGGAATTCAAAACCAACATCTATATCACGAAGCAAAAGCTCCTGTCCTAATAGCAATTCCAGCTCAAAGGTGCTGACACGCTTTTCAATTACCTTAGTGGCTGCGATGTCCATAAAGATACTTTCGTACTTGGCCTTATCCATAGAAGATAAACGTTCAATGCGTTCGATGCGTTCAGAAACAGACATCCTATCGATGGTTCCCTCAACATCTTCTTCGAGAAAGGTTGTTGCTTTAACACTGCGGTAATCCAATATTGGGGTGGAATCAGAAGAGGCAGGATCAAACAGCTCCGGAAATATGCCATAGGAGTCTTCAATAATACCTCGTGAAACCAAAAGGGTTTTGTTGTCTATGGTGGAACGGTCAATATATTGAAATACTTCCGTCAGTTGGGATGCTTTTGGAGAGCCGAGACTGTCCATGATTTTTTGGGTAGCGCTGATATAGTCACGTAACTCACGTTCTTTGATTTGTTCTGAAACGGCAGCCAAGGCATTATTAACGCTCAATGAAAACTGACGGTCTCGGTTGGAAAGATTGGTTTGTATCCAAAAAATCTGCACCACAATAATACCCAGTAGGGATAATCCCATAAGTGCAATCAATATGCTAAACAAGCGCTTTTTCATTCGAATGAAATATAAGAGAGTTTAATTTTATGCACTAGGTATAGCTGTTATTTAAAATGTAAAAATACACAACCTTTACGAAAACGTTCAAGCGCGCATCAATTGCTGGTGAAGCTTACGCACCTGATCGGCAGTTTTGCCAATGGTAGCGTTATGAATAAGCATATCGGCCAAGGGTTGCTTTTGTTCATCCGTCCATTGATGCATCATCCGCTTACGTATAGCTTCTTCCGTTACATCGTCTCTAGTTTTCACCCGTTGTATGCGTGAGGCCTCGGAACTAACAACTAAAATAACTCCGTCAAACCTGTCTTGTTCCCCCAATTCAAATACCAGAGGAAATTCATAAATGGTATAGGGGGCATATTGCTCCAGTTGCCAGTTTGCGTAAGCTGCTCGAGCCGCAGGGTGTACCAAGGCATTGAGTTTTTGTAATTTATCATTATTGCCAAAAACTTGCTCAGCAATAAATGGCCGGTTCAACTTGCCTTTGGCATATGAGGCTATGCCAAATAAAGCTGTGATGTTAGCTTTAATGTCTTCATCCTGCTCCATTACCATTTTGGCAGAATCATCTGCTGAAAAGGTGGGCACACCAAGTTCGTCGAAAAGTGCAAGCACAGTTGATTTCCCACTGCCAATACCACCCGTAAGTGCGTAATGTTTCATTCGGATATGAGATAAGAAACCCTTGGTGGTGTTATGACAATTTGTTTGGCATTGTCAGGTAATCCATAGATAATAACAGGAAATTGTCCAGTGGTTGTTTGTTCGTATACCACTTCTGCACGAAAATCTTGCGCATTGATGGTTTTTAAACTGGAGAGTGGTGCCGCAAATTTCAATGCAACTGACGTTGACGTCAATTCAATATCCATTGTATTTGGCGCATTGGTAATGGTTATTGGCAGCATAAAAGAGACGTCTGAATAGCGATCAACAGTTCCTCGCACCTCTATTTCAGTAGTATTCCATTTAGCCAAAGCTGCAATAGAATCCAAAAGGGCTGCCTTGAGCACGAAGTCTTCTTTGATAACAGCATCGCTTAAGAGCTTAAAAATAGCAGTATCTAAGCGCTTTAGTTTCTCATTACCTCCGCTTGCAGTCACTTGATCCGTGTTGAATTGTATGGGAGACGTCAATTGATACCCCTCTGCCAAAGCAGGGGGCGCTGCCAACGCAGGTGTAAAGGATTTTACAACAGCAGCAGTCAGTGGCAATAATATGGTGTTATCGACAAAGCCATTAAGATCATTTCGGCTAGGAAATTGTTGCCAGTAGCTGTTGGCTAAATACTGGGTGCTTAACAAGGGCTTGTTTAAATCTAGTGCTGGTAATTTAGCCGTAAAAAGCACCAACTTGGGCGGGAACAGCCGTCTGTATAAAATAGAAAAACCAGAAGCGGACATACTCGCATCTGCATGCAACTGTTTTTCTAATAAAATAACAGCCTTTGCATCGTTTTCTATTTCAACGTGAACATTAACAACTGCGGTATATTTTTCGGACAAGGCGCTAATTACCCATATAAGTGCTGCAAAAAGCAGAAACAAAAGCCCCTGCTTTGACCCTAAAAATCGCACCTTATAGCTTTTCTGTTGCTTGGCCATAGCTGATTTTATTCGTTATCGAATACTTGCATAACGGCATCGCTGACGCCCATATTGGAAAAACCGCCGTCGTGAAACAAGTTTTGGAGGGTTACTTTTCGGGTTAAATCCGAAAACAGGGTAACCGTATAGTTGGCGCAGTCGAGTGCAGAGGCATTCCCCAATGGAGACATTTTTTCTGCGTATGAAATAAAACCATCAAATCCTTTGACACCTTTGCCTGCTGTTGTGGGTGTGGGCGACTGTGAGATTGTATTGACACGAACTTTTTTATCTCTACCAAAGAAGTATCCAAAGCTACGTGCAATAGACTCCAAAAAAGCCTTGTTATCTGCCATATCATTATAATCTGGAAAAACACGCTGTGCAGCCATATAGGAAAGAGCTACAATGCTTCCCCATTCGCTCATGGCATCTTGCTTGTAAAGCACTTGCATTACCTTGTGAAAGGAACCGGCAGAAACATCCCAGCCTTTTGCGGTCCAATCGTATTTTTGATCGGTATAGGAACGTCCTTTACGTACGTTGACAGACATGCCAATGGAGTGCAATACAAAATCTATTTTGCCCTCGAGTACTTTGACAGACTCGGTCACCAAACGTTCTAAATCTTCCAGGGAAGTTGCATCGGCAGGGATAATGGTCGAGCCTGTTTTTTCAGCCAGTTGGTTGATGGTTCCCATGCGCATGGCTATTGGTGCATTTGTCAACACAAAGCGCGCACCTTCATCGTGCACACGCTCTGCTGTTTTCCAAGCAATGGAATTTTCGTCCAGTGCGCCAAAAATAATACCTCGTTTTCCTTTAAGTAATCCGTAACTCATAGTTATAATTTAAATTATACGTTTCGCAACTCACGTGCATGCACAAGGGCAGACGCCTTTACGTTTTTTCCACTCAGCATTTCAGCAAGTTCTTCAATTCTTTGCTCTTCATTAAGTGGGGTTAGAAATGTTTGTGTAGACGCCCCTACAACGGCTTTGTAAACTTTGTAATGTGCATCAGCCAAAGCTGCTATTTGCGGCAAGTGCGTGATGGAAATCACCTGCATATGGCGACTCATTTCATGCATACGCCTGCCCATGGCTTTTGCCATTTCGCCAGACACGCCTGTGTCAATCTCATCTAAAATCAAGGTAGGTAGTTGCGATTTTTCCGCCACAATGGATTTAATAACAAGCATGATGCGAGAAAGTTCACCACCAGAGGCAACCTTGTTCAATGGAGCAAAGTCAATGCCTTTGTTGGCTGAGAACATCAGTGCTGCCTCCTCAACGCCATTGGCCGTGGGGGCATCTAAGGGATTAAGCACTGTAGAAAATTGTACATGCTCCATACCCAAATCACGTGAGCGTTTGGCAAGTGCCTCGGCGAGGGGATTACACGCTTGTTGCCGTTGACTGCTCAACGTTTTTGCTGCAACGTCCAAAGCAGTTTTAGCAAGTGCTACTTGTTTAGATCTGGTTTCTATCTGTTCATCCAAAGCTTCGGCACCTTCGCATAGCTGCTGTAAATGCGTACGTTTTTCAATAAGCCCCGCTGCGTTTGAAACGTGGTGTTTTTGACACAGATGATGAAGCGTACTTAACAACTCCTCTAATTCTTGTAAACGAGCTTGGTCGTCTTGCACCGAATCGCACAAATGTTGCGTTTCTGAAATAATATCGGAAAGTTCAATCCGCACACTTGATATGCGATCATAAAGCGATTGGTATACAGCGCCAAGGTTTGCTATTTTATCCAATAACTGGGAAATGCTAATCATTTGGTCTTGAACACCTAGACCCTCTTGGGTGCTTATTGAAACCACTTCTGCAAGAGCAGACCTAAGACCCGTCGCATTTTTAAGCACCTTTACCTCTTCTTCCAAAATGGCTATCATGTCGGGTGATAGACTAAGCTGTTCCAGTTCGTTGAGTAAAAACTTGTGGTAGTCTAAGGCTTCATCGGACTGACTTTGACGTACTCTTAAACTTTCGAGCTCTGTAGTGGAAATATGCCAATGCTTAAATGCCGCTTTGTATGCAGCAAGCGACTTCGCATTATCCCCATAGGCATCAATAAGATTAAGGTAAAACGCTGGATCGCTAAGTTGTATAGTTTGTCGTTGGGTATGAATATCTACCAAAGCGTTCCCCACGGTTCTAAGGGCATCCAAAGTAACGGGGGTGTCATTGATAAAAGCACGTGACTTCCCAGTTGCACTCAACTCGCGCCGAATGAGGGTGTGCCTTTCCTCGTCCAAATCAAGTTGGTCAAAAATGGTTTTTAACTTGTGCCTATCCATGTCAAAAGCGGCTTCCACAATACATTTTGACGCATTCGCACGTATGGTAGACAAATCGGCTCGTTGCCCAAGTATGAGTGATAAGGCTTGTAATAAAATGGATTTTCCAGAGCCTGTTTCCCCTGTCAGAATAGACAAACCACTGTCAAAAGAAACCTCTAGGTCTTCTATGAGTGAAAAATTTTTTATGGACAAAGAAAGTAGCACAGTTTTATATTGTCGTTACTTCAAATATAATGCGTTTATGTCATTTAAAGACATGAAGTTATTAACTCGTGATGCTGCTCCAGTAACCAGACATGCTGGGTACAAATCGATTTAAAAAACGAAGCAGTGCTTTGGTTTCAACGCCTGGGCCATCGCTAAATAGCTGACTTATCTCTTCGGCTTTGGCATCAAAGAAGGCTTGAATCAAATAGGCATTTGGCTGTCGAAGCATAAGATTCTCAAGGGTAATCAACTGCGCAGCAATGGCTTCCTTAGCTTCTTTGGGCGTATCTGTCATGGTATCCAAACCCTTCCTGTGGTAATTGTAAACAAGGTATCTAAAGTCGTTAAAAGCGGTTGAAGATAGTGCGCCAATAATATCATATCGACCGTTCTGAGCCTGATTGGCTTGCCAGCCTTGTGCGTTACTCGCCAGTGCTGCGTTGGCAATGGTGCGTGCCCGCTCAAAATAGGATGTACCGCCTAAAGGAGAAAAGCTATCCATCTCCATACCAATGACCAAATTTATGTAATACGACAGTACCGAAATAAGATTGTTGTTATAGCGATTCACGTCAAAGTAGAACGGTTGAAACTCTTGATAGGTAAAACCAAAAGATTCATCAAAAAAATTAACCAGCGGCGAGTTATAGTTGGTATTGTAGACCATGCGTCCTGATTGTACTTGTAAGCTTGCAGCAAATGAATTGTTATTGAAACTAGAAATGGTAAGTAACATTTCAATGTCAATTTCAGCGGCATTCGACTCGCGACTAGACGTCCATTTGGTATTGTTTAGAAAATCTTGGGCTGCCTTCTTTAGTGTTTTGACTGGATTGATGTTGGTTTGATCAACCAAATCGCTGTTAACGTTAAGGGTTACACGCACAGCCTGCCCCCACGAAAGTGTACTGAAAATAAAAACATAAAATAAGGCTTTAAGACTCATCGAACATTGTTTTAAGTTGATCCATCATGTCCAAAGCAACTTCTTGCTTGGATTTTAGGTTATAATGTACGGCTTCTTTATTGGCTTGTAAAAAAGAAATTTTATTGGTGTCGTGGCCAAAACCTGCGCCGTCATCTGCGAGTGAATTGACAACAATAGCATCAAGGTTCTTGCTTGCTAGTTTTTTCTGTGCGTTTGCCAAAGCATCTTGGGTTTCTAGGGCAAAACCTATTAAGAGTTGATTCTTTTTCTCCTCCCCGAGTTTTGAAAGTATATCAGGTGTTGGTACCAGAGACAAGGAGGGTATGCCTGACTGCTTTTTAATTTTTTGGAGGGCTTGTTGCTTTAGCTGAAAGTCTGCAACAGCAGCAGCCATAATAAGTGCATCGGTATTGGCATACACGTCCATACAGGCGGCTAGCATCTCAGCAGCCGTGGTAACTGCTACAGCTGAAACATTGGGGTGTATGGTATTTCCAGCGGAGGGTCCACTGATTAAGGTAACTTCAGCACCTTGTTGTGCGGCAGCATTGGCTAAGGCATACCCCATTTTTCCTGAGGAATAATTACCAATAAAACGCACAGGATCTATGGGTTCGTATGTTGGACCGGCAGTAATGACAATTTTTTTACCAGACAGCGGGGATTTAGATCTAAAATAATCTTCTAGTATGGCGACTATTTGCTCGGGCTCTTCCATTCGACCTTCGCCCTCTAGCCCGCTAGCCAAGGGACCAGAAGCTGCAGGAATTAATATGTTGCCGTTAGCAACCAAGCGATTAATATTGTCTTGATTGGCAGGATGATTGTGCATGTCCAAATCCATTGCTGGCGCAAAAAAGACAGGGCATTTTGCAGATAGATAGGTTGCCAAAAGCAAGTTGTCTGCTGCTGCAGTTGCCATTTTAGCGAGGGTGTTGGCAGAGGCGGGTGCAACGAGCATTACATTTGCCCAAAGACCCAGAGAAACATGATTGTTCCATACGGCATTGTCATTGTCTTCTTGTGTGAAAGAAGTAAGGACTTCACGATCTGTAAGGGTAGACAGCGTAAGGGAGGTAACAAATCCCTTTGCTGCTTCGGTCATGACAACTTGAACGCTGGCTCCTGCTTTGACTAGCAATCGGGCGATGGTAGGCGTTTTGTAGGCCGCAATACTCCCCGATATTCCGAGTAAAATTCGCTTGTCGTGCAAGATAGACATGACTATTCGCTTGCGTCAGCATCCGTGTGACGGTAGTAAATCTTTTCTTGTAGCCATTGCTCAATTGCGATAGCGTGTGGCTTTGGCAGCTTTTCATAAAACTTAGACACTTCTATCTGTTCTTTGTTTTCGAAAATTTCCTCTAAACTTTCAGTTGGTGTAGCAAATTCTTCCAATTTCTCGAACAACTCTGATTTGATGTCCTCATTGATTTGCACGGCACGCCTTGCCATGATTGAAATACTTTCATAGATATTGCCCGTTGACGCATCAATTTCGTTGCGATCATATGTTTTTGTATTAAGTGCGGCTTCTGTGCTTTTTAGGTCCATGCGAAAAATTTAATTGGATGCAAAAGTAAGGATTTCTTGCTCAATATCTTTCAAGAGTTTTTGAGCATCCTCCATGTGTGTTGATTCTGGGTACAAGCGCTTGAAGTTTTCAAATTTAGATTTAGCGTCTTCAAGGCGATTTTCCTTCTTATACGCAACGCTATTAATGGCTAGTGTAGCCGCCGCAGAGAACTGAACAAAAAGGGCACCTTCACGGAATGAAGTACCAGGGTTGTCTGCAATAAAATTGTTTAACGCTTTCATTGCGGCTTTGTAATCGCGTATGGTATGGTATTGTTTGGAGGTTTCAAATCCTTTTCTTTCTGTCTTGATACGCAATTCTTGTACCATGGCATTGGCTCGATCCATGCGTTCACTTTCAGGGTAGCGGTTGATAAACTCTTGGAGTTTATCCAAAGCCTCGTACGTATCGGTTTGATCTAAACTAAAGTTTGGAGAGGTCAAATAATAGGCATAAGCCATCAAAAAATATGCTTCATCAGCCTTCTGGCTTTTGGGATAAGCTTTTACAAAAGTTTCAAATTCATAGGCCGCCAAAATATAGCTTTTAGTTTCCAACAGCGCATTTGCATAAAAGAAAATGATACGTTCTGCCTGTGCTTTACCTCTGTACGATACCTTTAACTGTTCGTAAAGCTGTGCGGCTTTACGGTATTTCCCTTCATCATAAAGCGATTGAGCAAGTTTGTTTTTTACCCCAGGATCTTCGGATTTCAGTGCTTTCTGATAATCACTACAACCTACTGCTAAAAAAAGTAGGCCAATAACTAAATAATTTGGTATTTTCATGGTGGCTAATTTAATTAAAACGTTTTACATAGAAAGCGCATGCGCATATCTTATTTACGGTTACTCCTTAGCCTATTCACTTTTCAAATCGTCGCAGGACAAGAAGAACAAAGTCCGCCCGATTGGGGAATACACCTCGGCTATGCCACACAGCAAGCCTTTCCATTTAACAGTGAAGACTACAAACTTACACAGCACCACATCTTGGGGCACCTAAGGTTACAACAATATCAACTTGGCGGTTTTAAAGTAGACGTCCTAAGTGAATTGGGCTACTATTTTTCAAAACACCAACTCCGCAACAAGTGGTTTACCACAACATCATACTTCGATGATTTTCAAGACAATTTTCAAGAAAAAATGTTGACAGAAAAAAATATCCATCAACTGGCAGCGCATTTGGGAGTAAGCTTCAATTGGTTTATAAGTCCCAAAATAGCTGTAATCATATACGGTTCTACTGGACCTATGTGGACCTCACAGTTAACAGAGCGTTTGGCGGCTGGATTTGCCTTTTCCGACAATATAGGCTTGGGCATGAAGGTGAAATACAAGGAACATTTCTGGGTAAGCAGCACGTTGCTAATAAGACATGAGTCCAATGCTAATGTAAAGTTTCCAAATTCTGGACACAACAGCGTTGGTTTCAGGTTGGGATTGGTGTTTAATTAATCTTGCTTACATAAGGCTGCAAGGCAGCTACAAGTGCATCCGTAGGCTTTACCAAAGGAAGCCTCAAGTTGGACTCACAAAGTCCAAGTAATTGAGAAACAGCCTTGATTCCAGCAGGGTTTCCTTCTTGAAATAACAAATCTATAATAGGCTTGAATTGCTGGTTGATTTGCGTTGCCTCTGCTTCGTTTTTTTCTAAAGCCAAATCCATCCCGTGTTTAAACACTTTTGGAAAGCCACCGGCAACTACAGAAATAACGCCGTCCCCACCCAGAAGGGTTAGTGGAATTGCGGTTTCATCATCGCCTGAAAAAACCAAGAAATCTTTTGGGCTTTGCGCTATGATTTCTGCACCCTGTTCCATGTTGCCACTTGCATCCTTAACCCCAACAATGTGTTTTGCGTCATGGGCAATACGCACCATGGTCTGGGCAGTCATGTTTACAGCTGTTCTTCCAGGCACGTTGTACATAAATAAAGGTAAAGGTGTTACGGCATCCAAGGCCATATAATGCTGATACAGTCCTTCTTGATTAGGACGATTGTAATAAGGCGTTACAGAAAGAATGGCATCAAATCCAGTAGTGTCTAACGTTTGAAAGCGCTCAACTAGCGAACGGGTACAATTGCCGCCAACACCCATAATCAACGGAACACGTTGTTTGTTTTCAAGCACAAAAGTGGCAAAAACAGCCTGGGTTTCATCATTGGTCAGCGTAACGGATTCGCCCGTCGTTCCCAAGGCCACAAGAAAATCAATACCACTGTCAATCAAAAAATGAATGATGCGGGCAAGTGCGTCATAGTCAACGGAACCGTCTGCACAAAAAGGGGTAATAACCGCTACTCCTGTAGATTTGACTGTTAGCTTATGCATGAGAGTTTATTTTATTATAATAATTTTTAAGATCGCTTAAAAACCCTCCAAAATCCAATCGTGTGGGTAGCACCAAATCGTTCAACCTAGTATCCATACAAAATGGACCTATGCGAAAAGACGCTTTGAGTTGTGCAGAAAAAGATGCCAGTGAAAGGGCACTGTGCTGCACAAAATGGATGGCAATATCGTATGGCTGTAATATTACAAATTTTAAATCATCTTCGGATATTCTACCACGCCAGTCCAAACTTTTAGGATGCAAGTGAGGCTTGGGCAAACCTTCAAGCATTTTTGTATTTAAATGAAAATAAACACGCTCGATTGTTTTATATTCCGGAGAAAAAAAATCAACCATGTCTTTAAACTGAGCTTCTGTGATATCTAAATCCGCATCGTGGACAAAAACCATACGACGTATTGTTGCAGGCTTAACCCCTACCCTGCTATCAAGAAGACTGAGCTGCTGTTTTACGGTACGTTTGGCAAAAAAATTCATTGTTGCAAAAGTAGTGTTTTCGTAAGAGCTGGTCGCATGACCATAACAATATATTATAAAAAACTAACGGTTTGTTACAAACACAACATTAGTCGCCTATGAGCGCATCAAATTCTCGCTCAGAAATGATGCGAACACCCAAGCTTTCAGCCTTGGTTTTCTTGGCAGGACCCATCTTTTCTCCAGCCACCAAATAGGTAGTATTTTTTGAAATGGAAGAAGCAATCCTTCCGCCATGCTGTTCGATGGCTGCCTTTAGTTCGTCTCTAGAATACTGGCTAAAAACACCCGACACCACAAAACGCATATCGGCCAGTATGGTTGAAGTGGGTTGGGACAAAACAGCTGCTTCAAGTTGAACGCCCGAAGCACGTAATTGTGAAATAACAAAAAGGTTGTCGACGTCTTGAAAAAAAGCAACTACACTTTGAGCAATACGTGTTCCGATTTCATCTACAGCTTCCAAGGCTTCGACATCAGCTTGCATCAAGGCATCAATAGAACCAAAGTGCTGTGCCAACTTTTTGGCAACAGTTTGACCCACATAACGTATACCCAAACCAAACAATACGCGATGGAAGGATATGCTTAAAGATTCCGCAACGGCTTGCACAATATTCTGTGCTGATTTTTCAGCGAGGCGCTCAAGTGATATAAGGTCAGCCTCAGTAAGGACATATAAATCCGCATAGCTATTGATGCGGTTGTTTTTTATGAGCAATTGTATGGTTTCGGCACCCAGCCCGTCAATATCCATGGCTTTTCTGGAAATGAAGTGCGCCACACGACCCACAC
This sequence comes from Flavobacteriaceae bacterium UBA1115, assembly GCA_002313325.1. Lineage (GTDB taxonomy): Bacteria > Bacteroidota > Bacteroidia > Flavobacteriales > Flavobacteriaceae > UBA7446. The sequence continues at coordinate 7,582 of DCBE01000011.1, read as the reverse complement.
GTTGCGGCAAGCAGCCAGCTGCATTTGGACAGTAGTGCTGTGCTTCTTCGGGGTTTCGTTTTAATGAGGAGCCACAAGATGGGCAGTTGGTTGCATATTCGATGGCTTGGCTGTTGGGCAAACGCTTGCTGTGATTGACCGAAGTAATCTTAGGTATAATCTCGCCACCTTTCGCTACAGAAACAGTATCGTTGAGGTGGAGTCCAAGTTCAGCAATAAAATCTGCATTGTGTAAAGATGCCCGCTTGACGATGGTACCGCCCAGCAACACAGGTTTTAGTTGTGCCACAGGGGTTATGGCCCCTGTACGCCCTACTTGGTAAACCAAATCTTCCAGTTGGGTTTCAACCGCCTCTGCTTTAAACTTATACGCCATCGCCCAACGGGGTGATTTAGCCGTATAGCCCAGTTGCTCTTGGTATGCCAATTGATTTACTTTAACCACTACCCCATCAATTTCGTAGGGCAAACTACTGCGTTCTTGTTCCCAATGATCCAAAAAAGCAAATACCTCTTGCATATTGTAGGCATGTACAAAATGTTCGGGCACATAAAAACCCCAACTTTTGGCTGCTTGCAACGATGCCAATTGGGTTTGAAATAAGTTTCTGTCAGTAACAATTTGGTAGAGAAAACAATCCAAGGGGCGGGCTGCCACCAGCGTACTGTCTTGCAATTTTAAACTACCCGACGCAGTATTTCTTGGGTTCATGTAGGGCTCTTCGCCTTGGGCGAGGCGTTGTTTGTTCATTTGTTCAAAACCTGCCAATGGCAAAATAATTTCTCCTCTTATAGTAAAGCGACGCGGCACATCGGAAGCTACAATTTGCAAGGGAACACTATGAATGGTTTTGATGTTTTGGGTTACTTCATCGCCTTGAAAACCGTCGCCACGCGTAAGGGCTTGTACGAGCTTCCCTTCTTCATAGGTCAGGCTGATTGAAGCCCCGTCATATTTCAACTCACAGTTGTAATCCAAAGATGCCAAGCCTAATTTTTTACAAATACGTTGCTCCCAATCTAACAAATCCTGTCTGTTATAGGAGTTGTCCAATGAGTACATACGCTGTTCATGGGCAATGGTATTAAAGGTTTTGGTTACGGCACCACCCACGCGCTGGGTTGGTGAATTGGCATCAAAAAGTGCGGGGTTTGCATCTTCAAGCGCTTGGAGTTCGGCTAGCATTTCATCGAATTTACGATCAGAAATCACAGGCGCATCTTCTATATAATAACGTCGGTTGTGCTCGTTTAGCTCAGTCCTTAATGCTTGTATTTTTTCTGCTGTATTCATCGGTAATGTGCAAGAACAAAACGTGGGTTTGTCCTAAAATCGTTTCGAAGTACAATATCGGAAAATCCTGCTTGTGTTAAAAGCAAATGAAGTGTTTTCATTAGCGGCGCGTGTCCTTCTAAATAAATACTACCCTTGGCGTTCAGCTGATAGGTTGCATAATTGATGATGTGCGTATAGTATTTTAGCGGGGATATTCCTGGAACAAAAATTGCGTGCTCAGGTTCTCGTAATACATGTGCTGCGGTATGTGCTTTTTCAGACTCGGGTACATAAGGTGGATTGGACACAATAATATCCCAATTAATGTTGGGTAATTGTGCACCTAAAACATCAACAACCTCAAAATTGACGGAAAGGCTGTTTTTTTTCGCATTGTGCCTGGCTGCTGACAAGGCATCCAAATCAACATCCCAAGCCGTTACTTTCCAGTTTGAGCGTGCTTTCTTTAGGGCTAATGCCACACAACCACTGCCTGTTCCTATGTCCAGTACATTGAGAGGTGCTTCATTATCGTGAGTATCCAACAACCAATGCACCAGTTCTTCTGTTTCGGGACGGGGGATAAGCACGCGTTCGTCTACATCAAGTGTAAGACCAGCAAACATAACGGTACCTATTATATATTGTATAGGTATGTTTTCTTGAAGGGCTGATAGTGCGGCTTGGAATTGTGCTTCTTTTTCTAGGGACAATACTTCATTAAGATTGAGTGCAACCTGAGCGGGTGTGAAATCTAAATAGGCTTCAAACAACATTTCAACGTGCATACCAATTTCAACTTGGCTGTACTGCGATGAAAGTAACTTCAGAAATTGTGCTCTAATTTTTTTTACTGTCAAAGTGGGTCAATTGTAAATGAAATCTGCTTCGTAAGGAGATATTTGATATTTTTGCTAAAATACACATTCCCGTTGCATCCAACCCACGATAATTTTATGCGTCGCTGTTTGGTCCTGGCTCAAAAGCGCTTTGGACACACCTATCCCAACCCCATGGTGGGCGCAGTATTGGTAAGGGATGGGAAAATTATCGGCGAAGGCTGGCATCAAAGAGCCGGTGATGCACATGCCGAAGTCAACGCCTTAGCTAACCTGTCACCCAATGAGTTGGATGGGGCTACTTTATATGTAAACCTTGAACCCTGCTCACATCACGGGAATACACCTCCCTGTTGTGATTTGGTTTTGGCAAAGGGCATCAAAAAAGTAATCATAGGCGCAACAGACCCCAACCCAAAAGTAGCCGGACGTGGCATTGCAGCACTAAAAGCGGCAGGCGTTGAAGTAATCAGCAGTGTATTGGAAAATGATTGCTTGGAATTGAATAAGCGCTTTTATTGCTTCCATACCAAAAAGCGTCCGTATATCATATTGAAGTGGGCACAATCGGCAGACGGCTATATGGCGCCAGCAGAGGACAAGAAAGGTGAGGTGTTTTGGATTAGTGATGCAGACAGTCAGCAACTGGCACATCGTTGGCGAGCAGAAGAACATTCCATATTGGTGGGCAGGAAAACGGTGGATGATGACAATCCAAAACTAACCATAAGAAAATGGACAGGCATCAATCCGGTTCGATTGGTCATCGACCCCAACAACAGCATAGATGCCAACGCAGCTGTGTTAAATGGGACTGCGAAAACTGTGGTTTTCAACAACAGCGTCAATAAAAGAAAAGCAAATGTGATTTGGGTTGCGATTACGAAAACGGAAATGATAAAAGGCGTCCTGAATTGGTGCTTTGCAAATGAAATTCAATCCATCATGGTTGAAGGCGGAGCGGCAACAATTCAAGCTTTTTTAACAACCAACTTTTGGGATGAGTGCCGTATGCTCGAGGCTGACAAGTCAGTTGAAAATGGCATCAAGGCACCCTTGCTCCCTAAGGGAAAAAAAACATCAAAAAAAATTGTAGGAGATATATTACACTTTGTGAAAAACGAGAGACCTTAATTAGGAGGACTGGGCATTCCATAGCGAAGCGGGTTTGTTCAACCAAAAAAACCACACAGGTTTTTCAGAAGCAACACAGTCATTCTGCTGATTTTCAATCACATAAGAAAAATCAACATAATGGCCGTTTAATTTGTCTAACGAGGCATAAAAATATATGTCTTTAAATTGTAATGGCCTCTTATATTTATGGGTTATGTCTTCTACTGGGACTAAAATTCTGTTTTTTTCTAAGTCGCTATAACTAATCCCTTGCCGTTACAGCTATACAATTCTTGACTGCTCCAAAGCGTATACGTATTGTGCGTGTTGCATAACAGCCATTTGAATAATACGATGATGATGAAACAAATTTTAAATTGTAATGTTTTTCTTACTCAATGTAAGGCGTTAATGTCAAAAAAAGGGCTTATTATCGAGCTATAATATGCATAAATCTTTTGATAAATTCAATAGCAAAAGGGCTTTTTTTAAAAAAAAAATAAACACATATTTGTGCTGTACAATTTAAAGATATTAATTCCCCGGATATTTAACTTTTTTTGTTACGTCAAAACTATATTAACCAATAGTAAAATGCAAAGAACCGCTGATAGCGTTTGGGGAAATTGTTTGAATTTTGTTAAGGACAACATTCACAACCAAGCTTTTAAGACTTGGTTTGATCCGATTAAGCCTTTGAAATTGAACGGCGATGCCTTAAGTGTCGAAGTGCCGAGTAAATTCTTTTACGAATGGCTTGAGGAACACTATATCGAAATCCTAAAAGTGGCACTCACAAAAGAACTTGGCCCAAGCGCCAGACTTGTATATGTGATCCGAATGGAGAATACATTTGGCAGCAAACAAGCATTTACTGAAAGTATTCCTAGTCAAAACAAAGGACGTATTAATGTGCAAAATGTTGAAGCGCCCTTGCAAACTCAGACTGCTGAACTTAAAAATCCATTTGTCATCCCGGGTATACGCAACCTCAAAGTTGAATCGCAACTAAATCCGAGCTACAACTTTGAAAACTTTTTAGAGGGTGACGCCAACCGACTGGCTAGATCAGCCGGAATTGCCGTAGCCAATAAACCGGGTGGAACCTCTTTCAATCCCCTACTCATTTTTGGCGGTGTTGGTCTTGGCAAAACACATCTTGTCCACGCTATAGGTGTTGATATAAAAAGCAAATACCCCGAAAAGACAGTATTATATATTTCAGCTGAGAAATTTACACAACAATATATTGAAGCGGTTAAGAGGAATAACAGGAACGACTTTATTCACTTCTACCAATTAATGGATGTCCTTGTTATAGATGACGTACAGTTCTTTTCTGGAAAATCAGGAACGCAAGATGTATTCTTCCATATTTTTAATCACCTGCACCAAAACGGAAAGCAAGTTATCTTAACCTCCGATAAGGCTCCGGTAGACATGCAAGATATCGAGCAACGCTTGTTGTCCCGATTTAAGTGGGGACTATCAGCTGAACTGCAACGTCCTGACTTTGAAACACGCGTTTCTATTTTAAAAAACAAATTGTACCGCGACGGCGTTGAAATGCCACAAGAAATCATTGACTTTGTCGCCAAGTCTGTACAGACAAATGTGCGTGAACTCGAAGGTGCCATTATTTCACTTATTGCACAGGCGTCGTTTAACAGAAAAGAAGTTACCATTGACTTGGCCAGACAAATAGTTGAAAAATTTGTGCGCAATACCAAACGTGAAGTTTCTATCGACCACATTCAAAAAGTGGTATCGGAATACTTCCAAATGGACGTTACTACGCTACAATCAAAAACGAGAAAACGCCATATCGTACAAGCCAGACAATTAGCCATGTTCTTTGCCAAAAAAATGACCAAAGCGTCTTTGGCAAGTATTGGCTCTAAAATTGGACACCGCGACCATGCTACCGTGCTTCACGCTTGCAAAACTGTTGACAACCTTGCATTTACCGATAAACAGTTCCGCAAATATGTAGACGACCTCAACAAAAAACTTTCCAACTAAGGCATGACAACCAAAGTGCTTATGGTGTGCTTGGGCAATATCTGCCGCTCACCATTAGCCGAAGGCATCATGCGTAAACACACCAACAAACAGGATTTTTTAATTGATTCTTGTGGTACGTCCAACTACCACCAAGGCGCAGCACCAGATCCCCGAAGTATTTCCATTGCTGCACAACACAATATTGACATCAGCAAGCAACGAGCACGACAACTCACCCCAGCTGACATTGACGTTTTTGACTACATATTGGTCATGGACGAAGAAAACCTTTCCAATGCGTTAGCCCTGTGCACATCGGCAGCACAACTAGACAAAATTGCACTTATCACCAACGCAAGCGAGATATATGCTCCCCGCATTCCCGATCCCTATTACGGAGGTATTGATGGTTTTACTCATGTTTATGAACTGCTGCATGATTGTTGCAAGAATTGGTTGAAAAAGCATGCCAAATGAGCACTAAAACAAAAGGCCGTCTTTTTTTAATTCCAAATGTATTGGGCGATACAGCACCACTAGAAGTGATGCCCATATCGGTTAAAAAAACCATAGAGGCCCTGCGTTGTTTTGTCTTTGAGAAAGAAAAAGCGGGTCGGGCGTTTATCAAAAGTATCTGTCCAAACATATCTCAAGACAACATTATCGTTCACCTACTCAATAAATTTACAAACGAAGAAGACCTATCGGCCATGCTCCTGCACCTTCAAAATTGCGAGGACGTGGGACTTATTACAGATGCAGGTTGCCCAGGCGTAGCAGATCCGGGTGCTGCACTTGTGGCACGGGCACACGCCAACAATATTCGTGTCATCCCACTAGTGGGGCCCTCATCCATACTGTTGGCCGTTATGGCAGCTGGACTCAATGGTCAATCTTTTGCCTTTAACGGCTATTTGCCAATAGAGAAGGGTGAACGCAGAAAGGCAATCAAGCAATATGAGAAAAAATCCATAGAACTAAATCAAACACAGGTGTTTATAGAAACTCCCTATCGCAACAATGCACTTCTTGATGAATTAAGCAGGGCCTTAAGACCAAAAACACTACTCAGTGTGGCCTGTGACATTACGCTTCCCAAGGAGTTTATCAAAACGGCAACTGTCGAGGCATGGCGCAACAACAAGGAAGACCTACATAAAAGACCTGCTGTTTTTTCTTTGCTAGGCGGTTAGTGATTTTTAATGTAGGTTTTTAAACGATCTTTATTTTTTAAGTGTGTTTTAAAAGTAGTGGAATATTTATGATATCCAGCTCGGTTGGGATCAACAATAAAGTAGTAGTAGTTGTGTGTGGCTGGGAACAAAACAGCATCTATAGTTGCTATTTCAGGCATAAAAATAGGACCAGGTGGTAGCCCCTTATTTCTGTAAGTATTGAACGGGGATTTTAACTTCAAATGATCATACAATAATATACGTATTTCAGAATTATAATCCGTTTCCAAAAGATCATGTGCGTATATGACAGTTGGGCAAGATTGTAACCGCATACGTTTTTTTAGTCTGTTTAGGTAAACTGTCGCTATCTGTTTTTGTTCGGATAATATATTTGCTTCTCGCTGAACAATAGATGCGAGAATATGTACTTCCACTCGAGAAAGCTTTATTTTTTTGCGCGCCGCTTCTCGCCTTGGCGTCCAAAAAGCCTTGTATTGCCTTAGCATCCTATCTCTAAACTGCTCGGCAGTGGTGTTCCAAAAAACGTCGTAAGAATTAGGCAAACAAATGGACAATACATTGTCTTGAGTCAAACCGTTTTCCTTCAAAAAATCCACATTGTAAAAAGCCTGCATAATGGCAGTGCTGTCTGTTTCTATTTTCTTAGCAACGTATGCCGCTAAATGCATCAGCGTTTTTTGGTTGTTAAACGTCAGGCGGATGGGTTTATTTTCTGAACGTAATCGGTTGATCAACTCGTTGTTGTTCATGCCTTTGTCCAATACAAAACGCCCCGGTATGGGCTGGTAGCCTTTGCTAAGGGCAGCTTGCTGGAAAAAATCAAAATGCTCAACCACCCTAACAAGAGTGTCGTAAGCGGCAATTTTGGTATCCGTAGAAGGAATAAGTACTTCTTGTTGGGGGGTTTCAAAAGCGGTATTGGAAGCAAAAAATACGCTGTAAAAATGGAATACAAATATACTGACAATAAGAAATCCCAATATTAGTACCGCTATGAATACGCGTTTAATCATTTGGTTGTTATCTCCCATTGTCCCTTATAAACAAGCGTGGCAGGACCTTGAAGCACTACTGCTTCATATCCATTGGAAGTGGCGGTAAACGAAACTGTCAACACGCCACCGTTAGTTTGTACGCTGATTTTTTCC
>DCBE01000018.1 GCA_002313325.1 Flavobacteriaceae bacterium UBA1115 | reverse complement strand
TCTTTTTGAGTATGAATGCTAAGGTTGCACCCGATAACTTGCTGTGGCAGCATTAGGTTGTGTGCTAGTAGTCGTTCATCAATAGGACTTAAAAAGTCAAAATCCACCTTTATTTCTTTTTAGTACGCTTTTTCTTCTTGGGTTTTTGTTTCTTAAGATACGACATTGCCTGAGTAAGTGTCATCTCTGAAACGTCAATCGTTTTTTGAAGTTCGACTTTTTGCTTGCCTTTGATTATAGTGTGTCTGCCCCAGCGTGCTTTTTCTACTCGTACGCCTTCATCTTTCCAATTATGAACAACGCGCTCTGCTTCTTTTTTCTTCTTGTCCTCAATTAATTGGGCAATATCTGCCGCTGTCAAATTATCGTAATCATATTTTTTTGAAACATTAATAAACCAGCCATTCCATTTGATAAACGGTCCAAATCGTCCAACGCCTTTTGTGACCGGGAGTTCTTCGTGAGTGGCAATGGGGGCATCGGCAATGCGTTTTTCCTCAATGTACTCAATGGCTTCGTCAAGAGTGGTTGTCAACGGGTTTTTTCCCTTTGGCATTGAGATAAATGTTTTTCCGTGACGCACATAAGGACCGTAACGTCCATTGTTAACCACAACAGCTTCGGCATCAAATTCACCCAAATGCAAGGGGAGTTTAAATAAGTCCAACGCCTCCTCAAAAGTGATTTTTGTCAATTGCTGATCGGGGTGCAAACTGGCAAACAGGGGTTTTTCCTCCTCTTCAACAGTTCCTATTTGAGCCATGGCTCCAAACTTACCTAAACGAACACTAAGCTGGCGTCCCGTTTTAGGGTCAACGCCTAGTATACGTTCGCCTATTTCGCGCTGTGCATTTTCCTTAACATCTTCAACAACAGGGTGGAAATCTTTATAGAATGATTTCATAATACTTTTCCAATCTTCATTGCCAAGTGCAATTGAGTCAAACCCTTGCTCCACTTCAGCAGTAAAATTATAATCAATGACTCGCGGGAAGTTCTTTACCAAAAAGTCATTGACTAGGATCCCGACATCTGTGGGAACCAATTTACCTTTCTCCGAACCAATACGCTCGCTGTGTATTTCTTTTTTAATTTTATTTTGTGTCAAAACCAATTGTGTGTAGTTTCTTTCGACGCCCTCAACAGTTCCTTTTTCAATGTATTTACGATTAATTATCGTTGTTATTGTCGGAGCATAGGTCGAAGGACGACCGATACCTAATTCTTCCAAACGCTTTACAAGAGAAGCCTCTGTGTAACGAGCCGGAGGTCTGGTAAATCTTTCTGTCGCCGTAATGGTTTTGGCGCCTAACTGCTCGCCTTGCGTTACTTTTGGCAACAAGCCCTGTTGTGCATCTTCCTCTTCGTCTTTCCCTTCAAAATACACCTTTAAAAACCCTTCAAAAGTAACCACTTCGCCACGAGCTGTAAATTTCTTCTCGTGTTTGTCGGCATTAATCTGAATAACGCTGCGCTCCAATTTTGCATCACTCATTTGAGAAGCTACTGTTCTTTTCCATATCAACTCATACAGCAGCTGCTCATGTGGTGCAGCATCAACACGCACGCTAGCCAGCTTAGTTGGGCGTATGGCCTCGTGTGCCTCTTGCGCCCCCTTATTTTTTGTTTTAAACACACGTGTTTGTGCATATTCGGGTCCATATGCATTAGTGATAACCTCACGAGCCTCGTTTAAGGCTTGCTTAGAAAGGTTCACACTGTCTGTTCGCATATAGGTGATGTGCCCTGCTTCGTACAAACGCTGTGCATTTGACATGGTTCTACTTACCGAAAAACCAAGTTTTCGAGAAGCTTCCTGTTGCAACGTCGAGGTCGTAAAAGGTGCCGTTGGCGATTTACTCACTGGCTTTTTTTCCAAATTTGACACTGCAAAAACAGCTCCGATGTTTTGTGATAAAAAGGCATTTGCCTCCTCCGCAGTTTCATAAGTAACAGCAGAAGATGCTTTGATGTCTTTTCCTGAATTTGTAAGAAAAACAGCCTGAATTTTATACGATGCTTTTGGAGTGAAGGCTTCTATTTCTATTTCGCGTTCCACAATGATACGGACCGAAACCGATTGAACACGACCTGCAGAAAGCCCTCCTTTTACCTTGCGCCAAAGTATGGGCGAAAGTTCGTAACCCACCAATCGGTCCAAGACACGACGCGCTTGTTGTGCGTCTACCAAATGCTGATTGATGGGTCTTGGGTGTTGGATGGCATTCTGAATGGCATCCTTTGTGATCTCGTGGAAAACAATGCGTTTGGTACTTTGCTGGTTTAAGTCGAGTTGTTGTGCCAAGTGCCAAGCAATGGCTTCTCCCTCTCGGTCTTCATCACTAGCTAGCCAAATAGTTTCAGCTTTTTTAGCCAAAATGCGTAACTCGCGCACTACCTTCTTCTTCTCGTCGTTTACAATATAGTTTGGACTAAAGTCGCCCTTAACATCTACCCCCAACTCCTTAGCAGGAAGATCTGTGATATGTCCATAGCTCGACACAACTTTAAATTTGTCCCCTAAAAACTTTTCAATTGTTTTAGCTTTTGCAGGTGACTCAACTATTACTAAATTTTTGGACATAGGTAAATATTGAAGACAAAAGTAGAAGAATTTATGATTTATAAGTTAGCCTTGCTGCATAATTACGTTAAAAAAAATGTATTTTAACAGATTTAAAAAATGCTAAAAAATAATAATATTTTTGTGTGTCCTTAATGTTTTATAGTTCCTTGACCAAAAAATGCGGCTTTTATCAAACATAGGTACACCGACTATTATTGATTTAAAATCGGGAATTACGTTGGAGCAGTTTATCTGCTGCTGATTGTGGTTTTTGTCGTTGCGCCTCTGGGCACTTATTTTTATGGCCTACTAATTCCGTATCTGCCCCACTAAATACTTTAAGACACAACAACCTGACAAAATGTCAATTCCGATGATATTTTGTAGTTTTGTATACTAAAATAAAAACGCATGCCTAACACGCCAGTTGTTGATACCAAAAACCCAAACGCCTATAATGGCGAGGTACTGACCGTTCCTAAAGTTTTAAAAGGTAAGGGCACAAAAAAGATTTTTATTGAATCCTACGGCTGCCAAATGAATTTTTCGGATAGTGAAATTGTTGCTTCCATATTGAGAGAGGCGGGCTATCAAACAACCAACGCGCTCAACGAAGCAGACTTAATCTTACTCAATACCTGCTCCATAAGAGACAAGGCTGAACAGACCGTCCGCAAACGTCTTACCACTTTTCAAAAACTAAAAAAATCTAACCCAAACCTAAAAGTGGGTGTGCTTGGCTGTATGGCCGAACGTCTGAAAAGTGCTTTTTTAGAAGAAGAAAAAATTGTGGATTTGGTTGTAGGACCCGATGCCTACAAAGACCTTCCAAATCTTGTGGTAGAAGTTGAATCAGGCAGAGACGCTGTTAATGTTATTCTCTCAAAAGAAGAAACTTACGCTGATGTGCAACCTGTGCGACTGCAATCCAACGGCGTAACGGCTTTTGTTTCCATAACCCGTGGTTGTGACAATATGTGCACGTTCTGCGTAGTGCCGTTTACCCGTGGCCGTGAGCGGAGTCGAGACCCAAAAAGTATTTTAGCCGAAGTGAGCAATCTCGCCGAAAATGGTTTTAAAGAGATTACCCTTCTGGGACAAAATGTCGATAGTTACCTTTGGTATGGCGGTGGTCCTAAAAAAGATTTTCAAAAAGCCAGCTCACTACGACAAAAAACCGCCGTTCACTTTCATCACTTATTGGACTTGGTAGCACAAGCACATCCGGGGATCCGCATACGCTTTTCAACGTCCAATCCACAAGACATGACGCGAGACGTGCTTCACATCATGGATAAGCATCCTAACATTTGCAACTACATCCACCTCCCCGTTCAATCTGGGAGTAATGCCGTGCTGAAAGCCATGAACCGCCAACATACACGTGAGGAATACATGGCACTAATTGACGACATAAAGCGTCTATTGCCCGATTGCGGTATTTCCCAAGACATGATTGCTGGCTTTCCCAACGAAACGGAACAAGATCACAAAAATACTTTGAGCCTCATGGAGTATGTAACCTATGATTTTGGGTTTATGTTTATGTACTCTGAGCGACCCGGTACCCCTGCTGCAAAAAAATTAGAGGACAATGTTCCAGATGATGTCAAAAAGAAAAGGCTCCAGGAAATTGTGGATCTGCAACAGAAACACGGACGCATCCGAAATGACCAACAACTGGGTAGAACGCTAGAAGTACTTATCGAAAAGACGTCTAAACGATCTGACCAGCAATGGAGCGGGAGGGCACAACAAAACACCGTAGTCGTTTTCCCAAAAGACGATTACAAAATAGGTGATTTTGTATCGGTCAATATTGAATCCTGTACTTCTGCAACCCTTATTGGCACTGCTGTAGGTTATGGTCCAACTCAAAAATATCATCATGGATAATGTTCAAAATATAAAACAACGTTTTGGCATCATTGGAAATGATCCCCAACTCAATTTTGCCATTGGCAAAGCATTCCGTGTAGCGCCAACTGAAATTTCGGTTTTAGTAACGGGAGAGTCTGGTGTGGGTAAAGAAGTTTTTCCACGTATCATTCATCAATTGTCGAACCGTAAACACGGAAAGTTCATCGCAGTTAACTGTGGTGCTATTCCAGAGGGAACCATAGATTCTGAATTGTTTGGACACGAGAAAGGGGCTTTTACAGGAGCCACCCAAACGCGCAGTGGTTACTTCGAAGTGGCCGATGGCGGCACCATATTTTTGGATGAAGTTGGAGAACTTCCCCTATCTACCCAAGTAAGACTACTTCGGGTTTTGGAAAATGGCGAATTTTTAAAAGTAGGGTCTTCAAAAGTTCAAAAAACAGATGTGCGCGTGGTAGCAGCAACTAATGTAAAAATGCTTGAAGCCATTCACAAAGGAAAATTTAGAGAAGACTTATATTACAGGCTAAGTACGGTTGAAATCAACCTACCTTCGCTCAGAGACAGAAAGGGAGATATTCACTTATTGTTTCGAAAGTTTGCTGCTGACTTTGCGCAAAAATACCGCATGCCTACCGTGCGCTTGGACGATAAAGCACAAGCCTTAATTGAGCAACAGCAGTGGGCTGGAAATATCCGCCAACTGCGCAACATTGCCGAGCAGCTTTCTGTTTTGGAACATGAAAGAAACATCAATGCGAAGATTCTCATTCAATATCTGCCTGCAACTAGTGCAAACCTGCCTGCGGTGATTGACCAAAAAGAATCCGGTGGTGATTTTTCTTCAGAGCGTGAAATTCTGTACAAGGTGCTTTTTGACATGAAAGCTGACCTCAACGATCTAAAAAAACTCACACACGAGCTCATGAATACCTCGAGTATTGATCAAGCAAAAGCCAAACACGAGGGGATAATTGAAAAAATATATGGGGACAAAACCAAAGAAGAAGCACCCTATCGTTTAGAAAGTACGAATGCAGCCACTCCCGTTCAACAAGAATTTAATGATAGATATGAATATGCAGAAGAGATTGAAGAGGCAGAAACCCTATCTTTGCAAGACAAAGAACTAGAGCTTATCGTCAAAGCATTGGAACGCAACAAGGGCAGGAGAAAGGCTGCCGCAGCAGAATTGGGCATTTCGGAACGCACACTTTACCGAAAAATTAAACAATTTGATTTGGATAAATAGTATGAAAAAAAGTGTTGTTTTGATTTTTATGTTGCTGGTGGGTTGCAAGTATTATTCTTTTACGGGGGCTTCAATTCCAGACGGTGCAGAAACCGTGCAAGTCAACTTTTTTGTAAACAATGCTGCCAATGAAGTGGGTTCCGTTTTTGAACCAGGCCTAGATCGTGATTTTACAAATGCTGTCCAAGAAATGCTGCTCAATCAAACCAACTTAGATCTGACAAATGTCAATGGGCATTTGATTTATGAAGGGGAAATTGTAGCCTATCGAGTGACTCCCATGACAGCGACTGCGCAAGAAACTGCAGCACAAAACAGACTTACCATGAGCGTTAACGTACGTTATTTTAACACCCTCAACAACGAAGACGACTTTGAAAAGAAATTTGGTTTCTTCTATGATTTTGATGCTGCCGCTCAAGTGCAAACAATACAATCTGAAGCACACGAAATACTATTTGAGCGTATTACCCAAGATATTTTTAATGAGTCGTTAGCGAAATGGTAAGCAGCGAACATACATATTTGACAAAATTACGTGAGCAAGGACACGATGACCCAGAAGCAACTCTTAGCCGTGTTAAAACACTAATACAGCAGTATCCCTATTTTCAAGCCTTGCATCATTTGGGTTGGCAAATTGCCGAAAAACACGCCCAAAAGCAGGCACCTTCTTTTTTGGCATCCTGCGCAGTTCATACCAAAAACAGATTGCACCTAATAAAATCACCGGCAGGAGTTGCAGAAGGGGTCAAACTCGCGCAACAATGTCGTGCTGCAGACGAGGTGATGTCGTTTGTAGATTGGCTACATCAAATAGATGATTCCCTGCCAAAAGAAAAAAATCAAGAGCGGCTCATTGATAAATTTATCGCCGATACCCCTAAAATTGGTTTGGAAAAAGATCAAAAGAAATCAGTAAACCTCACGCAAAAACAGCAATTTGATGACAAATCGCTGATGACAGAGACCTTGGCAAAGATCTATGTCAAACAAGGGAAATTTAAAAACGCAATAAACGCCTATGAGATTTTGGCATTGAAATATCCAAAAAAAAGTAGTTTATTTGCAGACCTAATTAAAGAAATTAAGAAAGCACAAAACCAAATTTAACATGAGTACGTTTTCCATCTTTCTGGTACTAACTATCATCGTTTGCTTTTTGCTAATCCTAGTGGTTATGGTTCAAAACCCCAAAGGCGGTGGTCTTTCATCTGCATTTGGTGGTAGCTCTCAACAGCTTGGAGGCGTTCAAAAAACGACCGACTTTCTAGATAAAAGTACTTGGGTGCTTGCTGGCTTGTTATTGGTACTTATTCTGATATCCAATTCCATGATTAGCATGCCGTCAAATACAAGTGAATCTACCCTTATTGATGAAGCAGCCATTGAGGAAAGCGTCCCTGAAGCCATTCCAGAAGAAATTCCAGAAGAACTTCCCGAATTACCACAAACATACGGCGAATAATAAAATGTCAAGCTGTCAGGTTTTTGACTTCCGTTTACTTGTTTTTTGCCGTGGCACAATTGATGCATTGTAAATAGAAAATTAAACTTAAGACATGAGTACAATTAATATCAAACCCTTGGCTGATCGTGTCGTAATTGCACCGCTAGCTGCAGAAACGACTACTGCATCAGGGATTATCATTCCCGATACAGCCAAAGAAAAACCACAAAAAGGGACTGTCGTTGCTACAGGACCAGGAACTAAAGACGATGCCATCACTGTTCAGGTGGGCGACACCGTGTTGTATAGCAAATACGCTGGCACAGAACTAAAATTAGATGGTGGCAATTATATAATAATGCGCGAAAGCGACATTGTAGGAATCATTTTATAAAACATTATCATGGCAAAGAAAATTCAATTTGACATAGAAGCACGCGACGGATTAAAGCGCGGCGTTGATGCACTCGCAGACGCAGTTAAAGTAACGCTTGGGCCCAAAGGCCGGAACGTAATTATCGGCAAATCTTTTGGTGGCCCACAGGTAACCAAAGATGGCGTTAGTGTTGCAAAAGAAGTAGAGCTTGAGGATGCCCTTGAAAACATGGGCGCGCAAATGGTAAAAGAAGTAGCTTCCAAAACCAACGACCTCGCTGGTGATGGAACAACTACGGCAACCATACTTGCTCAAGCCATTGTTAAAGAAGGGCTTAAAAATGTTGCTGCTGGCGCCAATCCTATGGACCTGAAGCGCGGCATTGATAAAGCTGTTGAAGCTATAGTTGCTGATCTAAACAAACAAGCTGTTGAAGTGGGCAACTCATCTGAAAAAATCAAACAAGTAGCATCCATTTCAGCCAACAACGACGCCACAATCGGTGAGTTGATTACGGCGGCTTTTGAAAAAGTAGGTAAAGAAGGAGTTATAACAGTTGAAGAAGCCAAAGGAACTGATACTACAGTTGATATTGTGGAAGGCATGCAGTTTGACCGTGGTTATATTTCACCCTATTTTGTTACCAATTCAGACAAAATGGAAGCGGATATGGAATCACCGCACATTTTATTGTATGACAAAAAAATTTCTACCATGAAAGACTTGCTTCCTGTTTTAGAGCCTGTTGCCCAAAGCGGTAAACCCCTTGTGGTGATCGCAGAAGACGTAGACGGAGAAGCCTTGGCTACACTTGTGGTCAACAAACTTCGCGGTTCGCTCAAAATAGCAGCTGTTAAAGCTCCCGGTTTTGGCGACAGAAGAAAAGCTATGCT
>DCBE01000027.1 GCA_002313325.1 Flavobacteriaceae bacterium UBA1115 | reverse complement strand
AAAGAAAAAAGAATTAGAAGAATTCATTGCGCGTTTTAGCGCTAATGTTGCCAAATCAAAGCAGGCGACTTCCAGAAAGAAAATGATAGACAAGCTTAACATAGAAGACATACGTCCGTCTTCCAGACGTTATCCTGCGATTATATTTGAACAAGAGCGTGAAGCTGGTGATCAAATCCTAAACGTAGAAAATCTTGCAGCTGAAGTAGATGGCAAAACCCTTTTTTCAGCGATAGATATCAATCTTGCTAAAAACGATAAAGTAGTGGTCTACAGCAAAGATGCGCGTGCTGCCACGGCCTTCTATGAAATTTTAAATGGCAATCAGCAGCCCATTGCTGGTTCCTATAAATGGGGGGTAACCACCAACCAAAGTTATTTGCCACTAGACAACGCAATGTATTTTGATAACGAAGATTCACTTGTGGATTGGTTGCGTCGATATGCCAAAACAGATGAAGAGCGCGAAGCGGTATTCTTGCGTGGTTTTTTGGGTAAGATGTTATTTAGTGGGGACGAGGCATTGAAATCTGCAAAAGTCCTCTCTGGTGGCGAAAAAGTCCGTTGTATGTTATCACGCATGATGATGGTACGTGCTAATGTATTGATGTTAGACGAACCCACAAATCACCTTGACTTGGAGTCTATTACTGCATTCAATAATTCACTTATTAAGTTTAAAGGAACGGTACTGCTTACCACACATGACCACGCATTTGCGCAGTCGGCTGGAAATAGGGTAGTAGAGTTAACGCCAAAAGGAGTTATTGATCGTCATATGACTCTTGATGAATATATGCTTGATTCTAAAATCAAGGAATTGCGTGAGGAGTTGTATGCCTAGATAAGGCTTTTTGCTTTTTCAAAATAAGACTTAGCTACCCAAAGCTGTTGCATCAAGGATGCTGAACCAAAACCCGCTAAACGGGCAGACTCACCTTCATCTTTGATGATAGGAAATATACCGTTTTCTTCTAATAGAACTTTGACCCGTTGTACTTCGACAACATTAGCTGCACATAAATGAACAAAATTATTGTCCATCAACTGTTATAGTATTTGCTATTCCAAATAGCTCTATTAAAGTTCTTGCCTGTAGCAAATGTATAATAAATTACAATTGCCGCTATAGCTTTGAACATGAAGAAATAAATCATGATAAAATCACGAACCGACGGGTTGGGTGTGAATAATGACATAGGCACAAAAAAGCTTAGAAAAAAGCTAAACACCAACAATGAAATACAAGCAGTGATGATATTTTTAAATGGCCATACCATTGCCTTTCGGAATGGATGTAAATCATCGCCCCATTGATGAATCAAGTAATAATAGCCATTGCCCATAGGAGCAAACAACAAAGGGTCGTCGGCATTTTCCAATTTAAAAAGCTTAGAAGGTGCCATAATTTTAAGATCTGTTAAAACGTTATTGTGGGTAGCCTCAATAGATTTGATTTGCTCTACTGCTTCCACAGGAAAACCACCTTTGAACAAAGTAGCATCCAAGAAACGCAACCTGAAATCAATACACGTTTTTTTTATTTGACTTATGTGATAAACACGACTTGATTCTAGCTTATCCAAATCAAAATTATTTACCGTTGATGTGGTCAAGGGCGCTTGGTTAACAGCTTTAACTTTGTTTAATTCTTGATAAATATCTGTATGAGTGAACATAGTATTTTTTTAAATTTTTTCAAATATACGCATAACTATCAAACAATCAACTGTTTAACGACCATTAAACACTACTAGTTTCGGAGCTCAGCGCCAAGCTGTTTGTGGTATTGATTAGCAATTTTTTGCATGGTCTTATCAATCTGCTTGTCAGTAAGTGTTTTCTCTTTGTCGCGCAGGGTAAATTTAAGCGCATAGGATTTTTTTCCATCTGGAACGTTCTTGCCTGTAAACACATCAAAAAGCCCAACGTCTTCGAGCAAATGCCTCTCTGTTTTTTGTGCAATTTGATACAGTTCTTTAAACGAAGTGCTTTTGTCTACCAAGAGGGCAAGATCACGATGAACAGATGGGAATTTAGAAAGTCCTTTTACTTTGATTTTTTGCTTTACGAATTGTGAAAGTGCATTCACAGCCAACGTACAAGCAAACACGTCTTGGTCAATAGAAATACCTTCAAATCTTGTTAAATCTATCCAGCCGTATGTGCCGATATTTATTTTGCCGATGCTCAACGTAACACTTTCTTTAAAAAACGGATGGTCACCGGGGGTTTCCTTTACGGTCAGTCCCAAACGTTCTAGTACACCATTCACAATTCCTTTTAGGAAAAAGAAATCAGATTTTTGTTCTGAAACAGCCCAGTTGTTCTCTAACTGTTTTCCAGTAACGACTATATCAAGTGTAGCTTCTTGCCTATTGCCATCAGCTGTTTTGTAATACTGATTTCCAAATTCAAAAAAGCGCAAATCTTGCTGCTGTCTGTTGATGTTAAACTGCACTGATTTTAGCATACCATAAATAAGGTTTGTACGCATTACGGAAAGCTCGCTGCTCAAGGGATTAAGTATTTCCACCATGTTTTTGGTATTGCTGTCATGCTTAGGGGAAGTCAGGGAGTTGTTGTAAATCTCATAAAAACCTTGCGCAACTAGTTGTTGGGCAATGCGTGTTTCCAATTGATTGGTGTTGTTTTTTGGCAAGTTCGGGATCGAGCTGTTTAGCTTGTTTCCCGTTGGAATATTATTGTATCCGTATACTCTTAAAACCTCTTCGACAACATCGGCAGGTCTTCGTACATCTGCTCGATAGGTAGGGACTTCTAAGCCAATCGAAGTTTCTGTGACTTGAGCAATTTTAATATCTAAATCTCGAATGATTTTTTTGATCTTCTCACGCGGAATTTCGTGACCTATCAATTTGTTTATATAATCGTACTTCAACAATACCTGATGTGGTTCCTTTTTGATGGGATATTCATCAATAATTTCTGAACTAACCTCTCCACCTGCAACTTCTTGAATAAGTATGGCAGCTCTCCTAAGGCTGTATTTGACCAATTCGATATCAATACCGCGCTCATAACGAAACGAAGCGTCTGTGCTGAGTCCGTGGCGTTTGGCTGTTTTCCTAATACTAACAGGATCAAAGTAAGCGCTCTCTAAAAATACTTCAGTTGTCTGCTCTGTTACGCCAGATTCCAGCCCTCCAAAAACTCCTGCCAAACACATGGGCGTGTCGCCATTGCAAATGACTAAGTCCTCGCTACTTAATTTGCGTTCAACGCCATCCAAGGTAACAAATGGGGTTCCCTCTTTTAGTTTTTGTACACGCACTACACCACTGTTGATTTTTCCTCCATCAAAAGCGTGTAAGGGTTGTCCCAGCTCGTGTAATACATAGTTTGTTGCGTCAACAATATTGTTGATGGGCTTTAATCCTATGGCCTTTAAACGATGCTGTATGTGTTCAGGCGAAGCCTTTACCTCAACTCCTGTTATACGCAAACCACAATAGCGCGGCGCAGCATCAGCATCACGCACATCTATTTTAGTGGCGCCTTTGTAGTTGGCGGTACGAAAAGAGCTTATTGACGGCGTTATAAGCGCAGTAGTATCTTCCCTTTGCGAGAGTGCTGCTCGCAAATCTCTGGCTACTCCAAAATGGCTCATGGCATCAGATCGATTGGGGGTAAGCCCAATTTCAAATATTTCGTCCGTTAAGATTTCAAAAACTTCTTTGCAGGGTTTACCTGCCTTGTGGTGGTTTTCGAGGACCATAATACCGTCGTGGCTTTGGCCTAGACCCAATTCGTCTTCAGCACAAATCATACCCTGACTTAACGCTCCTCTGATCTTGCTTTTTTTGATAACAAAGGATTCCCCATTTTCGGTATAAAGCTTTGTGCCTATGGTAGCTATAGGAACGGTTTGGCCTGCAGCAATATTGGGTGCCCCACATACAATTTGGACATGTTCGGCTTGGCCTATATCAACTTGCGTTAGCTTAAGCTTATCGGCATTGGGATGTTTTTCACATGTCAGTACCTTGCCAATAACAACTCCTTCTAGTCCGCCTGGAATGGATTGATATTGATTAATACCCTCGACTTCTAATCCTAGGTCGGTGAGTACATCACTAATTTCTGAAGCACTTAAATCGGTTCTTATGAAATCACGTAACCAGTTGAAAGAAATCTGCATGCTTATTATTTGAATAGCAAAGATACAATTAAGATGGTTTTTTAGTCATATTTAACCAATGTACTTCCAAATACTTTTTCCTTGCTGTGTCAACGAGAGCGCCAAACGTATGTTTTCGTTGTCTGAGTGGGATAAACTTGGGTCGTCTTGCAGCAGCGTATCTACCCCATGACGTACTGTTTTTAGAATTACTACGTCTTTTTTAAGATTGGCAATTAGAAACGGTAGCACACCACTTTGTTGGGTTCCCAAAACATCTCCTGGTCCGCGAAGCGATAAATCCACTTCTGCCAATTCAAAGCCGTCTTGCGTTCTGACCATGGTTTGTAAGCGCGTCTGGGCATCTTGGCTAAGTTTGGACCCTGTCATCAAAATGCAGTAACTCTTACTAGCACCACGACCAACACGTCCCCTGAGCTGGTGGAGTTGCGATAAGCCAAAACGCTCGGCACTTTCAATAATAATAATGCTGGCATTGGGTACATCAACACCCACCTCAATGACCGTAGTAGCCACCATGATTTGGGTTTTTTTAGAAATGAAGCGTTCCATTTCATAAGCCTTATCTTTGGCATTCATCTTGCCGTGAACAATACTCACTTGATAGTCAGGTAGTGGAAACTCCCGTACGATGCTGTCATACCCGTCCATTAAATCCTTGTAATCCAGAACTTTAGATTCTTGAATGAGCGGATAGACAATATAGACTTGTCGGCCTTTGGCAATTTCTTCTCGTACAAATTGAAACACAGCCAACCGTTTGCTGTCAAATCGATGCGTTGTGGTAATGGGTTTTCTTCCTGGTGGTAACTCATCTATTAAAGATAGCTCTAAGTCGCCATAAGAGGTCATGGCCAAGGTTCTTGGAATAGGTGTTGCAGTCATTACCAAAATGTTTGGCGGAGTGTCATTCTTTCGCCAAAGCTTGGCACGCTGT
>DCBE01000002.1:525-14160 GCA_002313325.1 Flavobacteriaceae bacterium UBA1115 | reverse complement strand
ATACAAAAAAATACTATGCACGCATAGTATTTTATGCGCTATATATATTTTCTATTAGTGAATTGTATTTTTCCTTGAGGACTTTTCGCTTTAGCTTCATGGTAGGTGTTAGTTGTCCATCATCTACAGACCACACATCCGGTGTAAGTTGTATTTCTTTTACTTTTTCCCATTGGCCAAAACGTTCATTAATGCTATTCACTTCATCCATAACTTTGTTTTGGATGACAGCGTTTTTGCACCATGTTGCCTGGTCAGCGGAAAGTTGTAGTTGTTTTTCTCTTGCCCAGGCTTCTACGGCCTCAAAGTTTAGTTGAATTAAAGCAGCTGGAAATTTTTGGTTTTCACCAATCACCATAATTTGTTCTATATATACAGATTGTTTCATTACATTTTCAATGACTTGTGGTGCTATATATTTTCCTCCAGAAGTCTTGAACATTGCTTTTTTTCGATCAGTGATTTTTAAAAATCCATCAGAATCAATATGACCAATATCTCCTGTATGGAAGTATCCATCTTTGATTACTTCATTGGTTTTTTCTTCATCCTTGTAATACCCTATCATGATATTGGGTCCTTTACATAGGATTTCACCATCTTTTGCAATTTTAACTTCAACATCATCTAAAAGTGGTCCAACAGAGCCGATTTTCATTTGAAAATTACGCATATCATTGACTGAAACAACTGGGGATGTTTCCGTTAGACCATAGCCTTCTGCTACAGTCATACCTGCTGCAGTAAAAACGCGTGCTAGCCTAGGCTGAAGCGCTGCGCTGCCCGATGCAATGGTTGTTAAATTACCTCCTAGGGCTTCTTGCCATTTTTTGAAAATAAGTTTTCTTGCAATTTTAAGCTGAAATTCATAAAACCAGCCGTTCTTGCCATATGGCTCATAACGTAGTCCGAGTCCAACCGCCCAATCAAATAATTTTTTCTTGATTCCAGTTAGTAATTCTCCTTTGGCAATAATCTTATCAAAAAGCTTTTCTAAAAGGCGGGGTACTGCTGTCATGAACTCAGGCTTAATTTCGTTCAGGTTTTCAGAAATGGTCTCTAACGACTCAGCAAAATAAATTTGCGTCCCAGAATAAAAATAAAGATAAAGAAGCATGCGTTCGTAGATGTGGCACATAGGTAAAAAGCTCAAGGCTTTTGCGTTCCCGTATGTTAAGGGCAATCTCTTTTGGCTTGCAATTACATTACTTACAATATTTTGATGGCTTAACATCACCCCTTTTGGCTTTCCAGTAGTTCCTGAAGTATAAATGATGGTAGCTAAGTCCCCCTCACGAATAACTTTTTTGCGCAGCTGAATTTCTTGAAGTTGTGCTTTTGTTGGCTTTTTAGTTAGCAAGTTTTCAAAAGCATTACAACCCTCAATTTTGTCAAAGCTAAATACGTTTTCAATTTTTGGACAGTTGGATTGAATTTTGAGCACTTTATCTAACACTTCAATATCAGAAACAAAACAGAATCTCACTTCTGCGTGATTCATGATATAGGCATAATCGTCCGAAGAAATAGTTGGATAGATTGGAACATTTATAGCGCCAATTTGAGCCATGGCGAAGTCTGCAATTACCCACTCTGTTCTGTTAGTAGATGAAATCATAGCAATTTTATCACCTGCTGCAACACCCAATGAAAGTAGCTTTGCGCTCAAGTTATTGCCGAGTTCTCTGACTTCTGGCGTGGATAAGCCAACCCATTGCCCGGTAGTTTTTGAATTCACGGCATTTTCTAGCGGCTTGTCAGTTGCCATTATATCAATAAAATCAAAAAGTCTTTTGGGTGTTTTCATATTTTAAAGCGTTTTTTTACACAATTGCTAATATTCAAAAAAACGATATTTTTTTGATTTTACCTATTTAAAATCCAATTGTAAGCATCCTCGAAGGCCATTATCCAAGGGCTAAGCTGATCGGAACGGTTATCGGGGTAGCTTCCCCAGTTCCATGGAAAAATCGCGCGCTCAAGGTGTGGCATCGTGACCAAGTGACGTCCATCGTCACTGCTTAGCATGGCAGCATTTTGGTCTGATCCGTTTGGATTCGAAGGGTATGATTCGTAAGCGTATTTACCAGCTATAGCATAGTTGTTTTTGCCTTTTGGGAATATAAACTTGCCTTCGCCGTGAGCCGCCCAAATACCTAATCTGCTTCCTTGTAGGCTATTGAGCATAATGGCTGGACTTTCTTCTATAATTACATCGGTAAAAATACATTCAAATTTACCTGAGTCATTGTGAGCCATTTCGGGCTTTTCATTTGCTGTAGGGTGCAGCAAGCCCAATTCAATGAAAAGTTGACATCCATTACAAACCCCCAAACTCAAGGTGTCGGGTCGGGCAAAAAACTGCTCAATGGCTTTTTTTGATTTTTCGTTGTATTTGATGGTTCCCGCCCATCCTTTTGCAGAGCCCAGCACATCGGAATTTGAAAATCCACCTACTGCTACTAACAGTTGAACATCGCTCAAATCTTCTCTACCAGAAGTTAAATCTGTCATGTGAACATCCTTGATTTCAAAGCCTGCTAAGTGCATCATATAGGCCATCTCACGCTCCGAATTACTGCCCTTTTCTCTTAAAACAGCTGCTTTTATTTTACGTGTTGGTAGTGGTTTTATTGTGCCATCAAAATCACTAGGAAATTTGAACTGCAGAGGCGTTTTATCAAAAGTATTAAAACGTTCCTTGGCTTTTTTTATACCACTTTGTTTACGGTCAAGAAGATAAGAACTCTTAAACCAGTGTTTTCTGTAGGTTGCAATGTCAAAGCTGTAATCCACTATGCCACCTTTAATGTCAAGACTATTTGTTTTAATAGGTGTACCTATTTTGACAATATCAATGCCTTTTTTTGACAATCGCGATGCAACTTCAGTTGTTGTTTGCAACAAAATACCTACCTGTTCGGATAGTAGTGTTTGAGCTACGTCCTTTTTGTTTTTAGGTAAGATGACTCTCATGCCCAAACCATCTGCAGCAAAACACATTTCTAGTAATGAAGTTATAAGACCACCCGCACCAATATCATGTCCAGCAGCGATAGTTCCTTTTTTAATTTCTTTTTGGATTTGATTAAATACTTTCTTAAAATACTTTGCCTTGACAACATCTGGTGCATTTGTACCTATGCTCTGTTGAAGTTGTGCAAAAGCAGAACCGCCCAATGTATCACTACCATCTGATAGATCTATAAAATATACCATTCCATCATCGGCTTTTAGTTCTGGTGTAACTACTTTGTCAATGGCATCACAATGACCAGAAGCAGAGATTATTACAGTACCTGGTGCAAGTACTTCTTCGCCTTGGTATTTTTGTTTCATAGATAGTGAGTCCTTCCCTGTTGGGATGTTTATGCCCAACTTTATGGCAAAGTCTGCACAGGCTTCAACAGCTTTATAAAGACGTGCATCTTCTCCAGGGTTATTACATGCCCACATCCAGTTGGCCGAAAGGCTCACGTTGCTAAGACCATCCGCAATAGGTGCCCAAATGATATTGGTAAGTGCTTTTGCGATGGCATTTTTACTTCCCAACCCAGCATCTATGAGGCCAACTAAAGGTGCATGTCCTACAGCTGTAGCCATGCCGTGAACGCCGTCAAAATCTAGTGCCATTACACCACAATTAGCCAATGGTAACTGGTGTGGTCCTACGCATTGCTGTTGGGCGACACGGCCAGTGACACAACGATCAACTTTATTTGTTAGCCAATCTTTACTGGCTACTGACTCTAGTTGTAGTAGCCATGAAACCTGCTCTTTAAATGCAGTTGACTTTGGTACGGCAGCATAATTTTTAGCTTCAATGCTGTCTCGCATTATGGTCTTGGGTGTTTTGCCAAAGAAATCCGATAAGTCTAAGTCAATTGGTGACAACTTTTTTGTTTCGTCTTGGATTTGAAATCTGTGATCTTCAGTAACTTCTCCCACTTCAAAAATAGGTGCTAGTTCTCTTTCTGCAATCTCTTTGAGTTGCTCAAATCCCTTGGCATTAGTAATTAGCCCCATACGCTCTTGAGACTCATTTCCAATAATCTCTTTTGCAGAAAGCGTTTTATCTCCAACCGGAAGTTTGTCTAGCGCAATATTTCCACCAACCTCCTCAATGAGTTCGGAAAGACAGTTTAGATGACCACCTGCTCCGTGGTCATGAATGGAAACAATTGGGTTTTTATCAGCTTCTACAGCTGCTCTTACAGTGTTGGCTACACGTTTTTGCATTTCAGGATTGGAGCGTTGTACAGCATTTAATTCAATGCCAGAGCCAAATGCGCCTGTTTCTGCCGAAGATACGGCAGCTCCACCCATTCCAATTCGGTAATTATCACCTCCCATGACAACAATCTTGTCGCCCTTTTTTGGTATTTGTTTTATACTTTGTTGCATTTTTCCGTAACCGATACCTCCAGCCAGCATAATAACCTTATCATAACCAATTGTTTCACTGTCTTCTTTATGTTCAAAAGTTAGTAATGAGCCAGCAATGAGCGGTTGTCCAAACTTATTGCCGAAATCAGAAGCACCGTTTGAAGCCTTGATAAGGATGTCTTCTGGATTTTGATAAAGCCATGGGCGAGGCGCCAATTGCTCCCATGGTCTGTTGGCCGCCGTTCTTGGGTATGCTGTCATGTACACAGCTGTTCCTGCCATCGGAATTGAACCTTGACCTCCAGCCAAACGATCTCTAATTTCTCCACCTGAACCTGTTGCTGCTCCGTTAAAGGGCTCTACGGTTGTGGGAAAGTTGTGTGTCTCTGCTTTAAGCGAAAGCACTGAAAGAAAAGGTTTTTTGACGTATTTGCTTGGAGCGTTTGCCTGCTGGGGCGCAAACTGGGTTAGGGGTGGCCCCTTAATAAAAGCCACATTATCTTTATAGGCTGACACCAAATTACCAGTATTTTTTTTCGATGTTTCTTTAATAAGTTCAAAAAGCGAATGCTTTTTAACTTTACCGTCAATGATGAACTTACCATTGAAAATTTTATGACGGCAGTGTTCTGAATTGACTTGTGAAAACCCAAATACTTCCGAGTCTGTTAATGAACGTTTAAGGCGTGTTGCTAAGTGTTCTAAATAAGCAACTTCGTCTTCGCTAAGAGATAGGCCTTCTTGTTGGTTAAAAGAAGCAATATCATCAATATCTAGTATGTCTTCTGGCTCTTTTTTGTTGTCGTAGATATGTTGATCTAATTCCTTAAAACGCTGGTGAATCATGGGATCAAAAACAATGTTATCTTTTGTCCAAAACTGCTCAATACGTATAATGTCATTAAGCCCCATGTTGTGGCAAATTTCCACTGCATTGGTACTCCAAGGAGTAATCATGGAAATGCGAGGTCCAATGAGATCTGCTTGAATAAATGACTTTCGTAGTAAACGGTATTCGCCAAAAAGCCACTGTAGTTTTTCCTGATCTTCTTCGGCTACTGGAAGTTCTTTCTGAACAACGTAAATGTGTTTATTGGGATCGCCAAAAAAACAAATCATAAATAATGATTAAATAACAAAAATAAGCATAGTAGTGATTTACAGCACGGGATTATTCCCCTAAAAGTAAACGAAATAGATCAATTTATCAACAACTTAGACTTTTCGAACGAGTCGGACCATATAAAAGCCGTCAAAGCCGTTAGCAGATGGCCATAAGTGTTGTTCCTTTTCTAATGTATATTCTTTACCTAATTCTGTCATTTTGAATTTTGCAATTTGGTCTTCGTTTTCTTGCGGTAAAATGGAACAGGTCACGTAAATCAACTTACCACCTGGCTTGACCATGTATGCGTATTGAGTCAATATTTTTTGTTGTTCCAATACCACACGATCAATAAAATCTGGATTGAGTTTCCATTTCGCGTCGGGATTTCTTCGTAAAACTCCTAAACCGCTACAAGGCGCATCTAACAAAACCCTATCGGCAGAGCCGTGTAGTTTTTTGATAACCTTATTGTTGTCAATGTGTCGGGTTTCGATATTGTGAGCACCTGCACGCTTTGCACGTCTTTTGAGTTCGCGCAGTTTAAAGTTGTGAATGTCTAGCGCGATTAACTGCCCCTTGTTTTTCATAATTGCCGCCAAGTGCAAGGCTTTTCCTCCAGCACCGGCACAGGCGTCTATTACACGCATTCCAGAAGCAACCTGTGTAAATGGCGCTACAGATTGAGATGAAGCATCCTGTATTTCAAACCAACCTCGCTGAAAGGCTTTAGTACTGAACACATTGGCGCGTTTGTCAAGCACCAAGGCATCGGGATATTTTGCGATGGTTTGCGTTTTAATTTTTTCTTCAAGCAGCGCATTGCGCAACATCTTAGGAAGTGTTTTTAGCGCATTGGCACGTAATACAACTGACGCAGTGGTGTTGAGTGCTTCCATCTCAAGTGTCCACTTTTTTTCACCCAAGGCTTTGCATCCTAATGCATCCAGCCAATCGGGGATAGACTCACGATATTTGCGTTCTTGGCGCAGTTCTTCAAATTTCCCCTTAATACGTCGTGTGGGGGTTCCTTCGAGGGGTTTCCAATCTGGCAACACATAGCCTCTTAGGGTAGCCCAAACAGCGAAAATGCGCCAAAAATCTTGTCGATTTAGAGGGTCTAGTACATTTGCTATAGCAGCATAAAGACGCTTCCAACGCACAATCTCATAAGTGGTTTCTGCAATAAAGCCGCGGTCACGACTTCCCCAGCGTTTGTCGCTTTTGAGGACTTGCGCTACAACCTTGTCTGCATATTTCTCCTCATTAAATATCTGTTGCAGTCCGTTAAGCACTGCCAGAACTAAATTTTTGTGTAACCGCATCATGTTATTCAAATGATTGTAGCTCAATTAGTTTTTTATATACACCATCTTGAGCCAACAGTTCTTTGTGCGTGCCTCTTTCTACAACCTTTCCTTTGTCGAGAACAATAATTTCATCTGCACTTTTAATTGTAGATAGCCGGTGTGCAATGACCAATGAGGTTCGGTTTTGCATCATTTTAAGAAGCGCATCTTGAACCAGTTTCTCAGACTCTGTGTCCAAAGCCGAGGTGGCTTCGTCTAAAATCATTACAGGCGGATTTTTGAGTACAGCTCTTGCAATGGCCAAACGTTGTTTTTGACCTCCTGAGAGTTTGTTTCCAGCATCTCCAATCACAGTTTCAATGCCCTGTGGTAGTTGGGTGATAAAATCATATGCATTCGCAATTCGTAATGCTGTTTCTAGTTCTTTTGCCGATGCGTTTGGCTTCGCTATGAGTAGGTTTTCCTTGACCGAATCATGAAACAGTATGGCGTCTTGCGTAACATAGGCAAACATGCTTCGCAGTTCATTTAGGTCAACTGAATCAATGGATGTGTTGTCAATACTAATAGTTCCCTGTTGTGGGTCGTAAAAACGTGCCAACAGGTTGGCTATGGTGGTTTTTCCACTTCCCGATGCGCCTACAAGCGCTACAGAATTTCCTTTAGGTATTTTTAAATAAAACTCATCAATTACCGTTTCGTCTTCATACTTAAACTGTATGTTTTCAAAACTAATTTCAGACGAAAAATTGGGTAATGCTGCAGGGTTTGCAGGTGATTGAATTTCTGATTTATGGAAGAGGTATTCCGTAATACGTTGCGCGGCAGCATTTCCTTTTCGAATGCTATACACGGCTCTACTCATGGATTTGGCCGGCGTAAGTACACCATAGGCCAAAGTCATATAGGTGATAAATTCTTCACCGCTCATGGATTGATCGACCAATACAAGCCGTCCACCTATATATAAGATGGTGCCGATAACCGCTACACCCAAAAATTCGCTTATAGGACTGGCGAGGCTCTCTCTTCGAATAAGCTTGTTTGAAAAATTAAAAAGCCGTTTGGTAACAGCAGCAAATTTTTTATTAAAAATATGTTCTGCGTTAAAGATTTGAATGATGGGTATGCCCGTGAGGGATTCCTCCAAATAGGAAAGCAGCTCTCCTTGTTCTTTTTGTACCCTTTCCGAACGCGACTTTAGGCTCTTTCCTACAATTGAAATGAGCCAGCCAGCAATAGGAATAAATACCAAAACAAACAGCGTGAGTTTTGCGCTTAAAGCAAACATCGTAATCAGTGCAAATAGAATAGTCAGCGGTTCACGAATAAGCATTTCAAACACACTCAAAAAAGAGCGTTGTACTTCCGTAACATCAGAAGTTACACGAGATATCGTATCTCCTTTTTTGTTGTTGGCATGGAAACTTGCAGGAAATGAAATTAACTTTTTATAGATTTTGCGCTGTAAGTCTTTCACCACGCCATTACGCATATAGGTAATGAAAAAAACGGCTAAATAATTAAAAAGGTTTTTCAGTAAAAAGGTTATCAAAATCACGCCAATCACCAACATCAATGCTTTTATAGCATCGCCTTTGGCATAATCAGTAATTTGAAATCTAAAAGAGTCAAAGAGATATTCTTGATAGGAATTGCTACTTTCTCGCGCTGGCATTTCCATTGGTCCCTCGCTGTTTCTAAAAAGTACTTCTAGCATAGGCATCAAAGCCAAAAAAGAGGCTGCATTAAACAGGGCATATAGTATGTTGAACACAATATTAAGTGCAACATAACCCTTGTACGGAAGCGCGTAACGCAGTATGTATCTAATTGGACTCATCTTACATCCCTAATTCACCCAAAATGCGATCTATTTTTTGATCGAGTTGATTTTTGGTCGTTCTATAGTCACGAGTGGAATTAAGGTTTGTATTAACACTCACGTAAAACTTTATTTTAGGTTCTGTGCCGCTGGGTCTAGCAGCTACTCGCGTACCATCTTCAGCTATTAAAATCAGCACATTTGCTTTGGGCAAAGGTATCATTTCTTTTTCTTGCGTATTAACTACCGTTCTAACAGCTGTTGGATAGTCTTCAATAAAACGAATTGGACTGCCGTCGATATCCTTAGGAGGTTCTTTTCTAAAGCGACCCATGATTCTTTCAATTTCCTCAGCACCCGATTTTCCTTTTTTGAACAATGAAACCAAGCGCTCTTGAAAACATCCCAATTTTTTATAGGATTCCAACAGCACATTAAAAAACGAACTGCCATTTGACTTGGCCTCGGTAACCAACTCACATGCCAGTAGTGACGCTGTTACGGCATCTTTGTCACGAACAAAATCGCCAACCATATATCCAAAACTTTCTTCACCTCCACCAAGACATTTCTGATTGGGGTATTGTTTGATCATTTGAGCTATCCACTTAAAGCCTGTAAGTCCAAGCTTACATTCAACACCATAGTGATTTGCCAAGACACTCATCATGGGGGTAGAAACAACAGTCGAGCCCACAAACGGGTTTTCTTCAGCGGTGTAGTTGCCTTTGCTCAAAATGAAATCCGTCATGGCCACCATCGCTTGGTTGCCGTTTAGGAGTTCAAGTTCGTTGTTTTCGTTTCTTACGGCTATCCCCAGGCGGTCTGCATCGGGATCGGTTCCAATCACAATATCAGCGCCAATGACATTGGCCTTTTCCATCGCCATTTGTAGGGCTTCGGGTTCTTCTGGATTGGGTGATTTTACTGAAGAAAAATCACCATCTGGTTTGGCCTGTTCTTCGATTATTGTGACATGCTTATATCCAGCTTTTTTTAGAACCTGTGGAATGGCCGTTACCGAAGTGCCGTGTAACGGCGTAAATACCACCTTAACCTTTTCGCGATTCCCATTTCCAATACGACCAACTGCAACAGAAGCATCTTGATAGGCTTCGTCTATAACCTGGTCGATGGGTGTAATATGTACGGGTTTAGCATCAAACAAAATAGCTTCATAAGCAGTATTGTTGATGGCCGATATGATGCCGTTGTCTTGCGGAGGAACAATCTGCCCGCCATCTTGCCAATAGACCTTGTAGCCATTATATTCTGGCGGGTTGTGTGATGCCGTAAGTACGATACCACAATGGCAGTTTAGGTGACGTACAGCGAAAGAAACCTCGGGTGTTGGCCGTAAATCTGTGAATAAATAGACCTTGATGTCGTTTGCTGAAAAAATGGCAGCCACAGTTTGTGCGAGTTCCTTGCTGTTGTGTCTACAGTCATAGCCAATTACCACGCTAGGTGTTTCATTTGGAAACTGCACCTTTATGTAATCGCTTAATCCCTGTGTTGTTTTACCAAAGGTGTACTTGTTAACTCGGTTGGTACCTACGCCCATAATACCTCGCATGCCGCCTGTGCCAAAGACCAAATCCATATAAAAAGCATCTTCTAGCTCAGTAGGGTTATTTTTTAATTCCGCCACAGCTTGTCTTGTTTCATCGTCAAATGGGGGGAGTTCCCAGGCAGCGACGCGTGCTAAAAAAGATGTACTCATGGGTAATAATTAGGCCACAAATTTACATATTCCCTTTAGAGTTTGGGGGTAAGTGTTCTTTTATTTTATACCTCGTTTTGTGGTCTCTGTTTCGAATCACAATTTCACCCAAAAATCCAGCCAAAAAAAACTGGCTTCCGAGTATCATGGTTGTAAGCGCCACGTAGAATTGGGGTCTTTGGGCAATCATTGTTCCGTTAGGATTGACAAATAGTTTATCTATACCAAGATATAGAGAGAAACTAAAACCCATAATCAGCATAATGCTGCCAATTAGCCCGAAAAAATACATGGGTCTTCTGCCAAAGCGATGCAGGAACCACAGCGTGATTAAATCTAAAAAACCCTTAACAAAGCGGTCGGCTCCAAATTTAGAATGACCAAACTTGCGTTTTTGGTGTTGTACTACCTTCTCTCCGATTTTTCCAAAACCAGCTTGCTTGGCTAGCACGGGGATATAGCGGTGCATTTCGCCATACACTTCAATAGTTTTAACCACATCACTTCGGTAAGCTTTTAAGCCACAATTAAAATCGTGTAGCTTGATGCCCGATACTAATCTTGCAGCCCAGTTAAATATTTTGGATGGTAAGTTTTTAAAAAGGTAGGAGTCGTATCTTTTCTTTTTCCACCCTGATATCATGTCATAATTCTCCTCTACTATTAGTTTATAGAGTTTGGGAAGTTCCTCCGGCGAGTCCTGTAAATCAGCATCCATGGTACAAACAACTTCGCCTGTGCAAGCTAAAAAGCCCGCGTGCAACGCTTGCGACTTGCCGTAGTTACGCAAAAACTGAATACCGTGGATGCGTTTTTCTTGAGCAATAGTGGCTGAGACCCAGTCCCAAGCGTTGTCTGTGCTGCCGTCGTCAATAAAAATAATTTCAAAACTGATCTCAGCCTTGTCCAAAACACGAATAATCCATGCATAGAGCTCTGGAAGCGATGCTCCCTCATCTAAAAACGGGATTACAATTGATAAGTTTGGTTGTTTGGTCAATTAACTTTTTTTTGTGAATAAGCCGGTTACCAATCCAACCATAAGCCCGATAAATACATTTATAATTAAAATGACAGGATAGCTTATGTAGAAATACTTTTCGATATTGGTTTGTTGCATTTCGATAATATCCTCATCCATATTTGGTTGTGCTTCGCGCATTGCATTCGCTTGCATAGCAGCATTATTCGAAATAAAGTCGGTTTCAATGAAATTGATAAAGACGGTAAAGTATGCTAATCCAATAATTCCGGCTACTAAAAACACCCCAACCCCTAGTTTGATGGCTTGTTTTAGCGAAAGTAGCCCAGTATTATCTTTTTTAAATGTTAGTATTGCCATTATGGCCATTGACGCAGGTATCAAGATGTTAATTGCCTGTATAACGGGGGACTGATCATAAGTCATGTCCATGAAAAAAAGCATGATACTGAATACTATTCCAATGCCGCCAGCAATGGCACCATAACGATAATTATAAGTTCCTAATTTTGGCGAAGTTTTCATATGTTGTTTTTTAAGTATTAAGTGTATGGTAAATTTAGATAAAATAATTAAATTTGCATTCCCTTTAAAAGTAAACGCATCATGAAACAAGGTATACATCCCGACAATTATCGCTTAGTAGCATTCAAGGATATGTCTAATGAAGACGTCTTTATTACAAAGTCAACTGCCAATGCTAAGGAGAAAATTGAAATAGGTGGTGTTGAGTATCCGCTAGTTAAATTGGAAATTTCACGTACATCACACCCATTTTATACAGGTAAATCCAAACTTGTAGACACTGCTGGTCGTATTGACAAGTTCAAGAACAAATACGCCAAATTCAAAAAATAATTCTGAATTGGAATCAATTTAAAACCTCTTTATGGAGGTTTTTTTATTTACACCTATCTTTGATATATGCTAGTTTGCTTATATGACGGCCCAAACCGTTCTGATCTACTGCCTTTGGTCTACACCAGACCTGTTGCTGATTTGTTGCTCGGCGGCATGACGCTAGCCAAGCGATGGTCACTTGCATTAGATGCTGAAGTTGTCGTTGAAACAGAAACTTACCTTCAAGAATCAACCCCTTCTTTTGACCTTGCAGTAATGGCTGGATGCCTTCCCAACCCCAGACTCTTATCGGCAATAAAAGATTTGAAAGACGGACTGAAACTGATGCAAAACGGTACCATGATTGCTTTTTGTGGTGCTAGCTCCAGTACGGACAAGGCATTGGAAACATTTGAAGCCATTGGCATCGACGCTGAAACACTTCTTGTTCGCTATCCGTGGGATTTGTTCTCCAAAAATGCACATGTCCTGGTTGAGGATGCATCTTTTTTTGGTGCCACACACAATAACAAGTTAAACGAAACCAACCAACAGCACGGTAAATATCCAGTGATGATTGGCGCAAATGTCACTTCGTTTGCAGCAGTATACAACACACAAGATGGGCCCATTATCATAGACGATGGCGCAACCGTTATGGAAGGCGCTTTGCTTCGTGGACCTATTTATATTGGTAAAAACAGTGTTATTCAAATGGGTGCTAAAATCTATGGCGGTACCAGTCTTGGACCTCATTGTAAGGCAGGTGGCGAGCTTAATAACGTGGTGATGCTTGGCAACAGCAATAAAGGGCATGATGGCTTTTTGGGTAATGCCGCAATAGGGGAGTGGTGTAATTTGGGCGCTGCGACCGATGCGTCAAACCTTAAAAACGATTACGGTAACACCCGCGCTTGGAACTACACCCAACAAAAATTTATATCCACTGGTTTGCAGTTTTGTGGGCTTATTATGGGCGATCACTCCAAAACGGCTATTCAAACAACACTGAATACAGCTACTGTTGTAGGTGTTGGCTGTAGTATTTTTAGCATGGGTTTTCCACGGACGTTTATTCCCAGTTTTTCCCGAGGAGGTTCACAGGGCATGACCGAAAATAATTTGAACAAGATGCTAAATACAGCTGCTGTGGTTATGGCCCGGCGTGGTCAAGATATGTCTGCTGATGACAAAGCAATTTTGACGCATTTGTTTGCTGCCACCAAGCAATTACGCCACTAGGTAGGTTGCACCTCAAACATATAGGATTATATTTGCAAAAACGACTAGATGTCTTCCACAGGTTCGGTAGCTTTTTACACTTTGGGATGTAAACTGAATTTTTCAGAAACATCTACTATTGCCCGTTCTTTTAAGGCAGCAGGCTACGCCGAAACCGCTTTTGATACACATGCAGATGTATACGTTATCAACACGTGTTCGGTTACAGAAAATGCAGACAAA
>DCBE01000002.1:0-215 GCA_002313325.1 Flavobacteriaceae bacterium UBA1115 | reverse complement strand
TCGGTTACAGAAAATGCAGACAAAAAATTCAAAACCATAATCAAGCAAGCGCTCAAGCAAAACCCCAATGGTTTTTTGGTTGCCATAGGCTGTTATGCACAGCTTGATCCTGAAACCTTGGCTGCATTGGACGGGGTAGATTTGGTCTTGGGTGCCAACGAAAAGTTTAATGTGGTGGATTTTGTTGAGAGCAAAACGGCTTCTGAAACTGCTGT
>DCBE01000024.1:4593-5096 GCA_002313325.1 Flavobacteriaceae bacterium UBA1115 | reverse complement strand
CTCATGGGTGTGATAAGGGTTGTGATGTCTTCTTCTGTATAACCAAAGGCTTGTAATCTTTTAATAAAAGGCTCTGCTTCAACGGGGGTTTTGTTTCCCGTGTACGGAATCTCTTTAAGTGGAAGCAAATTTTCTTTTAACCAATTTCCGTATGGGTATTTGGCAGAAATTTTTTCTTTTACCTCGCGGTCTTCAATGATGCGTCCTTCTTCCATGTCCACCAAAAACATTCTTCCGGGCTCTAGACGTCCGTGAAGGGAAACATTGGCGGGATTAATATCAATAACGCCCGTTTCAGAAGACATGACCACATAGCCATCTTTGGTCACGGTGTATCGTGATGGGCGCAGCCCGTTTCGGTCAAGTAGTGCACCGATAAATTTTCCATCAGTGAAAGGCACACTTGCGGGTCCGTCCCACGGCTCCATAATACATGCGTTGTAAGCGTAAAAATCTTTTTTGTCAGGATCCATAGATTGGTGCTTTTCCCATGCTTCGGGAAC
>DCBE01000024.1:4050-4288 GCA_002313325.1 Flavobacteriaceae bacterium UBA1115 | reverse complement strand
GTGCTTTTCCCATGCTTCGGGAACGAGCATCATCATCACTTCTGGTAGTGAGCGCCCTGAGTGTAGCAATAACTCAACCACCATATCCATAGAGGAGGAATCGGACTTGCCAGGAAGTACAATAGGCGTAATATGTGCCATATCATCTCCAAAAAACTCGTTTGCAAAAAGTTCTTCACGTGCCTTCATGCGGATAACGTTCCCGCGGTAGGTGTTGATTTCACCGTTGTGGCACATA
>DCBE01000024.1:0-3743 GCA_002313325.1 Flavobacteriaceae bacterium UBA1115 | reverse complement strand
TTGATTTCACCGTTGTGGCACATATAGCGGAATGGCTGTGCCAAATCCCAAGTAGGGAAGGTGTTGGTAGAAAAACGTTGGTGTACAAGCGCCAAACGTGTTACTACACGTGGGTCTTTAAGGTCTAGGTAGAAGCCTTCAATATCTTCGGGCATTAGCAGGCCTTTGTAGATAAGCGTTCTGGTTGAGAAGCTCGGCAGATAAAAGTATGAGCTCTGCGACATCTTGCTTCCAAAAATGCGGTGCTCTGAACGTTTTCTTGCAATAAATGCTTTGGTGTTAAGCTGGTCTTCAGTCAGTTTTCCGGTTGCATCTTCAACAAATACTTGTTTGATGTTTGGTAATGTCTGTGCGGCAATACGTCCAACTACGTCATAGTTGGTAGGGACATCTCGCCATCCAATTATAGCCAAATCCTGACGGGCCAATTCTTCTTCAAATACCTCAATGCAGTGCGTGCGTTGGTTCATTTTTTGAGGAAGGAAAACCATACCGAGTGCATATTTTTTGGACTCAGGTAGTTTGAATGAGAGCACGTCTGTTAGGAAGTCATGCGGGATGTCTATGAGTATACCTGCTCCATCCCCTGTTTTACCATCTGCACTCACAGCACCGCGGTGTTCGAGTTTGACCAAGATATCTAAAGCCTTGTGGATGATATCGTTGGTCTTCTTGCCCTCAAGACTGCAAATAAAACCAGCACCACAATTATCGTGCTCGTTTTCTGGATGATATAAACCTTGTGGGTTAGGAAGCATAAATAAATTTTTTTCAAATATAAACGCTAGCTTTAGTTTTTAGTAAACACGAGCCGAGCAAATGTAGGCGTAATACAACATCCATAAAATTTAACTCAAAAATTATGAAATTACAAAAATAGAGACACTAAAATTAGTATTACTGGAATATAAATCAAATGTTATCATTACCACCCATTATTTGGGGCTTGTTGTTTGACAATCATAGCCTCTTGGCAAATATACCCCATTTACTTGAGGGTTTAAAATCAATATAGGTCGATTCAAATAATTTTTTAGTGGTTTTGATAAGCGAAAATTCCATCGTCATATTGTTTTTTAAACTCACTTTCATTGCTATATTTGTTTTTGACGCAATTCCAAACAATATTATATGGAAACCCTAATACTTGTAGTTTTTTTTCTAGGCTACTTGGCCATTACTCTTGAACATACTTTAAAGATTGATAAACTCATACCTGCACTTGCCATGATGGCCATTTTATGGGCATTAATTTCGCTAACGCACCTGCCTGTTTTTGACATAGATAA
The DNA here is from genome assembly GCA_002313325.1 of Flavobacteriaceae bacterium UBA1115. Lineage (GTDB taxonomy): Bacteria > Bacteroidota > Bacteroidia > Flavobacteriales > Flavobacteriaceae > UBA7446. The sequence continues at coordinate 2,454 of DCBE01000024.1, read as the reverse complement.
CGTCACTAGGAGTTTGCACGAAACACATATTGAAAAGATTTTACTGCATCATTTAGGTAAGACAGCTGAAATTTTAGTTTTTTTACTGGGTGCCATGACCATTGTTGAAATCATAGATTATTTCGACGGCTTCGCAACCATTAAAAGCTTTATACGAACAAATGTAAAGGTCAAACTACTCTGGATATTTTCCATATTGGCTTTTATTCTATCTGCTATTATTGACAACCTTACCGCAACCATCGTCCTGATTACGATATTGCAAAAAGTAATTCAAGACCGCAACACACGTCTCTGGTTTGCAGGGCTTATTATCGTTGCCGCAAATGCTGGTGGTGCCTGGTCTCCAATTGGAGATGTTACCACCACCATGCTGTGGATTGGCAAAAAAGTAACTACGCCAGAATTGATTAAATACCTATTTATTCCCTCCATTGTTTGTATGGTGTTTCCTACGCTTATTGCCAGCCAATACAATGCATTTAGGGGAACCATTAACAATAAAGAAGTAGGTGAAATTAGAAAATCACCTTTCGGATCTAGAATGCTTTACTTAGGCTTGGGCTCCATTTTGTTTGTTCCTTTTTTTAAGCAGATTACCCACCTGCCTCCTTATGTAGGTATGATGTTGTCTTTGGCCGTTGTAGCTGCGTTTGCTGAACTGTTTAGTAGTGCCAAATTCTCCCTCTCAAATATTGATGAAGCGGCTGATGATCACGCCATTCACAGTCCCGTTCACGCGGCTTTGACAAAAATTGAATTACCCAGTATATTGTTTTTCCTTGGAATATTGATGGCTGTGGGTGCTTTAGAATCTTTGGGACTATTGTTTAATTTTGCAGGTCAACTCACCCAAGCCATTCCAAATATGGACATTGTGGTTTCGCTTTTCGGAGTCATCTCTGCTGTAATTGACAATGTGCCGTTAGTAGCTGCCAGTATGGGAATGTTCTCTCAAGGAGCCGATGATCCGATTTGGCATGCCATTGCTTTTGCTGCAGGAACTGGAGGCAGTATGTTGGTGTTTGGTTCTGCCGCTGGTGTTGTTGCCATGGGCATGGAAAAAATCAACTTTTTCTGGTACTTTAAAAAGATTTCTATACTTGCATTTGTTGGCTTTTTGTCGGGGTACCTAACCTTTATGCTAATGCGTGACTATATTCTTGCCTAGTGGATTATGCGTCTGCTATGCAATGGCTATATGCACAACTGCCGATGTATCAGCGGGTGGGAAAAGCTGCGCTTAACCCCAATTTAGATGACATAACCAAGCTTACTGCACAACTAGGTAATCCCCATCAAAAATATAAAAGCATACATGTTGCAGGCACCAATGGTAAGGGCTCCTCTGCACATATGCTTGCATCCATACTACAAGAGGCAGGGTATCAAGTAGGTTTGCATACCTCTCCCCACCTAAAAGACTTTAGCGAACGCATTCGCATTAATGGTGTACCCATCAACCAAGATGATATCGTTGATTTTGTTGTTTCAAACCGCAAATTTTTTGAGCGAGAAGCCTTTTCTTTTTTTGAAATGAACGTTGGCCTTGCCTTCGATTATTTCGCAAAGCAACAGGTAGATATAGCCATTATTGAGGTGGGTTTGGGTGGCCGTTTAGATGCTACCAACATCATCACGCCAGAGGCCTGTCTTATAACCAACATATCACTAGATCATCAGCAGTTTTTGGGTACAACTAGACCTGCCATTGCCAAAGAAAAGGGCGGTATCATAAAACCCAATACGCCTGTTGTTTTAGGCACTGATGACATGGAAACCTATGCTGTTTTTAACGCCATAGCCAATTCATTAGATGCTCCGTTGTGTGTTGCAAAACAATATAATTACACTACCGATTTACGAGGAAACTATCAGCAACAAAATATCAATGGGGTAGTTTCCTTACTTAAAAAACTACCATCTTTAAGGGTTTCAGAAGATCATATCCGCAATGGTTTACAACAGGTGCGCAAAAACACAGGTATACGCGGCCGTTGGGAAATTTTGGGAACCAAACCCACAATAATAGCTGATGTTGCGCATAATAAAGCTGGATTGGAAGCAGTCCTAAGGCAACTCACTTCGCTTCAATATGATGCCCTTCATGTTGTTTTTGGTATGGTTAGTGACAAGGACTTGGGAGATTTAATAACGTTTTTGCCTGCCGATGCCACCTATTATTTGTGTGCGGCAGCAGTTCCCAGAGCCATGGATGTGCAAAGTCTCTCGCTACATTTTAGTAATCATAAACGCAGTTTTAGTTCTTATAAAAGTGTTAAGCATGCCTATGCTGCAGCGCTAAATAAGGCATCAGCTGAGGATGTTATTTTTGTTGGAGGCAGCCTATTTGTGGTCTCAGAAATACTACCCTAAAAAAATAAATTGAACGTGGTTTAGTACGCCTGTTATTTTATATATTTGCAGCCCTCGGGCGCTTAGCTCAGTTGGTTC
>DCBE01000041.1 GCA_002313325.1 Flavobacteriaceae bacterium UBA1115 | reverse complement strand
TGTTTTAGTACCCGGCTGACCATAGGGTGGATCAGTAAAATATATGTTCCCATCACAATCTATATCCAAATCATTTGGACTATTAAATGGTTTATCATCAAAGCTATCTGCTAGGGTAATAAACTGCGGTTTTGGATCGCTTAAATCAGCGTCAAGGCGGGCAATACGCCTATCGCCATGCTGACACAGCAGCAAGTTGTTTTTACTGTCCAACAACAAACCGTTAGAGCCTCTGTTGGAATCTTTATTCCCTTCCCCCGTATGACCGGCATATTCAAGGTAAATGCTTAAGCTGTCTTTTGGACTCCATTTGTAAATCTTATTTGTGGGGACATCGGAAAAAAGTACCGCCTGTAAGCTGTCAACCCACAATGGACCTTCACTCCATTTAAATCCAGTAGCCAGTATTTCAAAAGAAGTATCTGGTGCTATGAGTGACAATGCTGCCGTGTCGTGTATCCTAACTTTAAACTGTTCAGCAATCTTATTGGCAGCTTTATTTTGCTCGGCTTTGGGTTTATTGGTGCACGAAACAAGAAGTAGCACCGTGACAAAAAGACTATAACATATTTGTTTATACATGATTTATTTATTTGGGATTATAAAAATATAATTTAAAAGCTAGTTCAAGCGTTCGGCAACCAAATCCAATACGTGGTCTCGCATACTTTCGACAGTATACTGGGTTGCATCAAGAAGTATGGCATCTGCAGCTTGCACTAAAGGTGAATCGGCGCGGGTACTGTCAAGATGGTCACGTTCGGTGAGGTTGTTTCGCACTTCAGCTACCGAAGTTAACGTGTTTTGAGCGCTTAGTTCATCAAAGCGGCGTTGGGCCCTAATGTTGACATCTGCCGTTAGAAAAAGTTTTATATCTGCCTTGGGGAACACTACAGTGCCTATATCGCGTCCGTCCATAACAACAGATTGGTTAGCGCCTATAATTCGCTGTTGCGCCACCAAAAAGGTACGCACTTCTGGAGTAGCAGCTACCAAGCTAACCGCTTCTGAAATCTGCATGCTGCGTATTTGAGAGCTTACATCAACTCCGTTTAGCCAAAGGATATCGCCTTCAAACCGCAAGTGAATATTGTCCAATTGCGACAATAGGGTTTCGGTTTTTACTTTTTTATTTTCTAGAAGGCCATGTTGCTGGGCATAGAGCGTTACGCATCGGTACATAGCGCCTGAGTCTACATGTGCAAAGCCCAAGGCCTTGGCAAGTCCCTTGGCGAGGGTGCTTTTACCCGTTGAAGAGGCGCCGTCTATGGCAATTACAAAAGGTTTTTTCATCGTCTTGGTTCTAGGGTTAATCCCAAAAACGTACGGTTTCCAGCTATGTTATAGCGTGCATGACTAATTTGAAAACGCAAACGACGCAGTTGCATACCCACGCCAAACGATAGACCTGAAAAATTACGCAGCTCTAAAATACGCAATTCTGCTGCACGCTGTGTATTATAACCCAAACGAATGGAGAACAATGATTCTGGAAACACTTCAACACCAAATGAAGCATGACGCAATAGTTTCTTGGCCAGACCAGCAGAACGCTGATTGGTGCCACCACCCAGAGTTTGACTTACATCCTCTGGATTGTCAAAATACAAGGGAAACTTGTTTAAATGATGGAACGTCAAGTGCCATCGCAAGGGCAAGTGCTTAAGCGCACTCGAAAAGCCCAAGCTAAGGTTAGAAGGCAAGGGTTCAAATATATCTTCATAAGCCGTCAATTGGCTACCCAAATGCTGATAGACCAAGGCAATCCGCAAAGGCATTGAAATAGGATTGTAATAAAGCCCTATGTCGCCAAGGATGGCAGAAGAACTATACGATTCCAAATTAGATAGCGCATAGCGTAAACGCACACCTAAATGTATGTTTTGCCGAAGAAAATAATGGGAGCTTGCAAGGCCAAGAGCTACTTCACTTCCCGTAAAACTACCCGTTGGATTACCGAGTGAATCGGCGCCTTCAAAAGTGCCGTAGTTGATGTAGTTTACATCAAAAACTAAGGCTTTTTGTCTGTTGATGGTGTAGGCATAGGCAGCGGTTCCTCGATTGATGCCGTCAAAATAAGGCTCATAATTGACCATTACCTGACCACCATGCTCACCCCGAACCATTGCAGGGTTAGCAAGCGTGGAACTAATATCCATATCACGAAGCGTAATGGGATCTCCCAATGCGAGTTGACGTGGGGAATTGGAAAGTTCCAAAAAGCGAAAGGTGGCATCACCACCAATTTGTGCGCTCAAAAAAGCAGCACAGCCCAACATACAACAAACAGCAAAATGCCTCATTCCTACAAAAAACGCAAATTAACGCTTTTTCGTACCCGATGCACGTTGTTTGGTGATGGCAATGGCAAGTACCTCGTCTATGGAAGTTACAAAGTGAAACTGTAGACCTTTAAGGTAATGTGGTGGAATCTCATTGATATCCGCTTGGTTTTTCTCACTTAAAATAATCTCGTTAATGTTGGCGCGCTTAGCTGCAAGTATCTTTTCCTTGATACCACCAACTGGCAAAACTTTACCTCGTAAGGTAATCTCACCAGTCATGGCAATACGGTTTTTGACTTTGCGCTTTAAAATGCTCGAAACTAGAGAGGTAATCATGGTAATACCGGCACTAGGACCGTCCTTAGGCGTTGCCCCTTGAGGCACGTGAATGTGAAAATTATATTTTGAGAAGAAATCTTCTTCAATCTCCAATTCAGTCGCATGTGCTTTGATATATTGCAAGGCTATCGTCGCTGACTCTTTCATGACTTTCCCCAAGTTTCCAGTGATGGATAAGGTGCCATTACCCTTACTTACAGAGGACTCAATAAATAAAATATCGCCACCAACTCTTGTCCAAGCAAGACCAGTAACGATACCAGCAAGGTTGTTGTTTTCGTAGGTATCGCGCAGCATCTTTGCAGGACCCAATATGGCTTCTAGATCCTCACTAAGTAGTTTGGAAATTCTTGGCGTCTCTTTTGCTACTAGCATGGCAAAGTGCCGCACTACCTTGGCAATTTGCTTTTCTAGACCCCTTACTCCCGACTCACGTGTGTATCCAACTACGATGCGTTGCATGGCTGCTTTGGGCAGTTTTACTGACGATTTGTTTAGCCCGTGTACTTTAAGCTGTTTAGGTAATAAATAACGCAAACCAATCTGTACTTTCTCCTCAACTGTATAGCCCGATACTTCTATGATTTCCATACGGTCACGCAACGCGGGCTGTGTGGAAGAAAGTCCGTTTGCTGTAGCAATAAACATTACCTTGGAGAGGTCATAGCCTGTTTCCAAATAGTTGTCGTAAAAGGTAGTGTTTTGCTCTGGATCCAATACTTCTAGCATGGCCGAGGATGGATCGCCATGTGCACTTTCTGCAAGCTTGTC
>DCBE01000042.1 GCA_002313325.1 Flavobacteriaceae bacterium UBA1115 | reverse complement strand
GCAATATTTCCAAAAAATATATGACTGTAAGGGTTTTTGTTTCGCAGTTTATGATCAATATCTTCTCTAATGTTTCCATAGTTTTGCCTTAGCGAGCAAAGGGAGTTGTGTTTTTTATAACAACACCCTCCAACAAAAACATCGTGTTTGTCTCTAGCTATGTTTTTGCAATATTTAATTACAAAATCATCATTGACAGGGAGCATGTCGGCGTCCAAAAATAATATCCATTCATTTTTACTTTCGCCTGCTAAGCGTATGCGTGTTTTAACTCGCCCTTCGTTTAAATCGTTATGTAAATAAGTAAAACCATGACGGTTGCATTCATTTCTATTAATATTATCGAAAAGGGTAGATCCATCATTTGCCAGCAAAACCTCAATCTGCAAATCAACTTCTTCAATTTGATTGCGTAATGATTTCAGTAAATCTGTGCAATTGGTATTGTATGCGGGTATGCAAATAGACAACAAAACCTAATTTTTTACAGTAACTTCGGCTACCATTCCGTCTTCGCACTTATAGGTTTTACCAGGATATTTTTGAATAATTCCAAAATCGTGTGTGGCCATGAGTACAGTGGTTCCTTGTTTGTTTACAGTGCGAAGGACATCCATAATTTCCCATCTTGTGATGGGGTCCAGGTTTCCTGTGGGTTCGTCGGCTAATAACACTTTTGGATGATTGAGTAAAGCGCGACCAATAGAGAGTCGTTGTTGCTCCCCTCCAGAGAGAGTTTGTGGAAATTTTTTCTCCTTTCCTTCAAGGTTTACCAAGGTCAATACCTCAGCAATGCGCGTATCGCGCTCTGACTTGTTTTTCCAGCCTGTAGCACGCAATACAAAATCTAAGTTTTGTTGTACATTACGGTCCGGAAGTAACTTAAAATCTTGAAAAACAATTCCCAGCAAACGTCTCAATTTGTGTATATGCCTACTTTTAAGTTTTGCCAAAGCCGTTTCGCATATACTAATTTCTCCCGATTTGAGCGTCAGTGATGCATAAAGTGTTCTTATCAAACTGCTTTTTCCACTTCCTGTTCTTCCAATAAAATAAACAAACGCCCCAGCATCAATATCTAGTGATATATTATCTAAAACCACATTTTTGTTTTGTTGTATAGCGGCGTTTTGTATTGAAATAATAGGTGTTCCCATCTAGGGTTAAAAGTAAGCATGTTTTTTAGAAGATTTTGAAGAATAATATATATTTATCCACTAATTAACATTAAAACTTAATTTAAAATCAGTATTTACTTTTAATAATTAAATCAAATAATAAAAATATGATTAATATTAAAAATAAAAATAACAAATTTGCCTAAAATTAAAACTATGTGTGGAATTGTATGTGCTTTAGATGTTAAGCAATCAGCCGAGGATCTTCGGCCGCAATTGCTAGAGATGTCCAAAAAAATTCGTCACCGTGGACCAGATTGGAGTGGTATCTATTCAGATGATTATGCCATATTTGCACATGAACGCTTGGCCATCGTCGATCCAGCTTCTGGAAAACAGCCTTTATATAGCCAAGACAATAAACTTGTCCTAGCGGCCAATGGGGAAATATACAACCACCGTGAGCTTCGTACAACCACCCCTGATTATGCCTACCAAACAGGCTCCGATTGCGAGGTTATTTTGGCCTTATACCAACAAAAGGGTGTTGATTTTATCGATGATTTAAACGGTATTTTTGGTTTTGCATTGTATGACGCCGAAAACAAATACTTTTTAATCGCAAGAGATCACATGGGCATTATTCCTCTCTATTACGGTTTTGATCAGGCAGGCACGCGCTATGTGGCATCAGAGCTTAAAGCATTAGAAGGTGTTTGTCATACTATTGAGGTCTTTCCTCCAGGGCACTATATGACATCAAAGGATAATGCTCCTCAAAAATGGTATAAACGCAATTGGGAAGATTACCAAGCTGTAAAAGACAACCCGACAAGTATAGAGGACTTGGGCAAAGCACTTGAAGATGCGGTTCACCGTCAGCTTATGAGTGATGTACCTTACGGTGTTTTGCTTTCAGGCGGCTTGGATTCCTCCATTACTTCAGCATTGGCTAAAAAATTTGCCAAAAACCGTGTTGAGGCAGACGACAAACAAGAAGCTTGGTGGCCACAGCTACACTCTTTTTCTATAGGCCTTGTAGGTTCGCCTGATTTGGCAGCTGCAAAAGTCGTTGCAGGCCGCATTGGTACGGTTCATCACGAAGTAACTTTTACAGTACAAGAAGGGCTTGATGCCATCCGAGATGTTATTTACCACTTGGAGACTTATGACATTACAACTGTTCGTGCTTCCACACCAATGTATTTACTGGCGCGTGTTATTAAGTCTATGGGTATTAAAATGGTACTTTCAGGTGAAGGTGCAGACGAAGTATTTGGTGGTTATTTGTATTTCCACAAAGCACCCAACCCAGAAGAATTCCACAAAGAGACCGTTAGGAAGCTAGAAAAACTATATCAATACGATTGCTTAAGAGCCAATAAATCTCTGGCTGCTTGGGGTATTGAGGGTCGTGTTCCGTTTTTGGATAAAGAATTTATGGACGTTGCCATGCGCATTAACCCAAAAGATAAGATGATTACACCTGATCGTATGGAAAAATGGGTGCTTCGTAAAGCATTTGAAGATGAATTGCCTGAGTCTGTTGCTTGGCGTCAAAAAGAGCAGTTTAGCGACGGGGTTGGATACAGTTGGATAGATTCCCTTAAAGAATTAGTGGAATCGTCTGTAACGGACGCACAAATGGAGCAGGTAAGCTTTAGATTTCCAGCACAACCGCCAAGAACCAAGGAAGAATATTTCTACCGCAGCATTTTCGAAGACCATTTTCCATCACAAGCGGCAGCGCTGACAGTTCCCTCTGTTCCTTCAATAGCATGTAGTACACCAACCGCATTGGCATGGGACGCATCCTTCCAAAATATGAATGAACCCTCAGGGCGTGCTATAGGCAGTGTACACGTCGACGCTTACTAGTAATTCATATATTTTTGTTGATAACTTGATTAACGAAATCTCACACTTTTACCCTCAAGGTGGGGCTTTTCTCGTAAATTTGTGAGGACAGCTTTTATTCATAATTTAAACATATGAGTGACCAACCAAACCAGAATTATTCAGCAGATAGTATACAGGCATTAGAAGGCATGGAACACGTGCGTATGCGTCCATCCATGTACATTGGTGATGTTGGCGTACGCGGACTCCACCACCTTGTTTACGAAGTCGTAGATAACTCCATTGATGAGGCTTTGGCCGGTCATTGTGACTTAATCACCGTACACATAAACGTGGACAATTCCATTACTGTTGAAGATAACGGACGCGGTATCCCTGTTGGGATGCACAAAAAAGAAGGTGTTTCAGCCCTTGAGGTTGTAATGACAAAAATAGGTGCCGGGGGTAAATTCGACAAAGATTCTTATAAAGTTTCAGGAGG
>DCBE01000017.1:21903-22384 GCA_002313325.1 Flavobacteriaceae bacterium UBA1115 | reverse complement strand
CTACCGCAAAAGACTCTGACTTATACGTAACTCAGTTTGACAACTCAGTTGTGGAGGATGCAGGGCTATTGAAAATGGACTTTTTAGGACTGAAGACACTCACGCTAATAAAAGACACGGTTAAAATTGTCAAATACCAACGCAGTATTGAGCTCAATCCAGATGAATTTCCACTAGATGACGCACCCACTTATGCGCTGTTTCAGCGCGGTGAAACCGTGGGGATTTTTCAGTATGAAAGCGCGGGAATGCAAAAATATCTTCGCGACTTAAAGCCAAACGTATTTGAAGATTTAATTGCCATGAATGCGCTATACCGCCCAGGGCCACTGGAATACATCCCCAGCTTTGTTCGTAGAAAAAATGGCCTTGAAGAAATCACTTACGATTTACCAGTCATGGAGCAGTACCTCAAACAAACCTATGGTATTACGGTATATCAGGAGCAAGTGATGCAATTGTCTCAAGCATTGGCAGGGTT
>DCBE01000017.1:0-21544 GCA_002313325.1 Flavobacteriaceae bacterium UBA1115 | reverse complement strand
GAAAAGCAATGGGTAAAAAGATTTTTGCTTTACTAGAGCAGTTAAAGCCTAAGTTTTTAAACGGTGGAGAGAAACGGGGTCACCCAAGAGAGGTAATTGAAAAGATTTGGAAAGATTGGGAGGCATTTGCTTCCTATGCTTTTAATAAATCACACTCCACTTGCTACGCTTGGATTGCTTATCAAACGGCTTACCTAAAGGCAAACTATCCGGCAGAATATATGGCAGCGGTACTTTCCAACAACATGAACGACATTAAGCAAGTCAGCTTCTTTATGGAAGAGTGTCGAAGGATGGGCATATTTGTTCTTGGACCCGATGTCAATGAATCATTCTACAAGTTTACGGTAAACGACAAAGGAGCCATTCGATTTGGTATGGGTGCTGTTAAGGGTGTTGGTCGAGCAGCAGTTGAGACCATAGTCGCACATCGTAAAGAGAAGCCTTATGAATCTATTTTTGATTTGACACAGCGCATAGACCTTCGGGCAGTCAACAAAAAATCGTTTGAAAGCTTGATACTTGCAGGGGGGCTAGACTCCTTGTCTGATGCACACCGATCGCAATATTTTCATCACGACGGAGATGGGGTGACTTTTGTTGAGAAAGCACTTAAATACGGTGCACAACACCAAGTAAACGAGCAATCTTCGCAGGTAAGTTTGTTTGGTGGCGATGCCGCAATTACCATCGCCACGCCAGAACTACCTATTTGTGAGCCTTGGACCGCTTTAAAGGAGTTAAAGCAAGAAAAAGAAGTAGTTGGCATTTATATTTCAGCCCACCCTCTTGATGATTTTGCACCTGCTATGAATCATTTTTGCAATGCAAAACTTGGGGTTTTCAATAACATGGATGCTTTGGTCAACAAGGAGTTGAGTTTTGGCGGCATGGTTGGAGAGGTAGACCACCGCGTATCCAAGAATGGAAAAGGTTGGGCCATGTTTATTTTAGAAGATTTTGAAGAGTCTTTTCAATTTAAAATATTTGGAGAGGAGTACCTCAAATACCGACATTTTTTGGTGGAGGATAACTTTATTCACGTCAAGGCTTCTGTAAGAGAAGGTTGGTTAAATCGTGAAACGGGAAAAAGAGGCGCTGCCAGAATGCAGTTTAATGCTTTTCAGTTGCTTCAAGACACCTTGACTACCAGCACACACAAAATAACACTTAAACTAGATGTGGCCCATGCGGATGAAAAGTTGGCTTCCTTTTTAGATGAGCTCTTTAAAAAGCACAAAGGAGATCACAAAGTAGATATGACATTCTATGAAACGGAAGAGGAGATTATGCTACACACCACCAGCTGTAAACTCAAAGCACACGTTGGCAGCGAACTGTTAGAAGCTTTAGACGCATATCCCGTTGCTTATAAACTGAATTAACTATTGATTATACAAATATCTCAATAGCGACTAGTGATGCACTGTTGTATTGATTTGTAAAAAAACGATGTACATTTGAATATGCAAAAATAATTATTATATGGCACTAGAAATTACAGATGCATCTTTCGAAAAAGTTGTTTTAAAATCCAGTCAACCTGTATTGGTTGATTTTTGGGCAGAGTGGTGTGGTCCTTGCCGCATGGTAGGCCCCATTATTGATGAGCTCAGTAACGAGTATGAAGGCAAAGCCGTTGTGGGCAAAGTAGACGTGGACAACAACCAAGAGTTTGCTGCCAAATTTGGGGTTCGTAATATTCCAACGGTGCTTTTGTTTAAAAATGGTGAGCTCGTTGATCGCAAGGTTGGTGTGTCTCCAAAAGCTGTTTACGCCACTGCAATTGACCAACAGTTATAGTCAATATTCTTTTTGCTTTTGTGTATCCGAAAATGCGTGTATATTTGCACGCACTTAACGCAAGGGTCTGGTAGTTCAGCTGGTTAGAATACATGCCTGTCACGCATGGGGTCGCGGGTTCGAGTCCCGTCCAGACCGCAGAGCTTAAGAGCTTTCAATATTAATGTGTTGTGTTGCTTGCAAATAGTTGTTTGCAAGAGGTTCGTAGGAGAACCCATGAGAAGCTTTCCTGTATTGGAGGGCTTTTTTGCTTTTATAAATTATTACATGAGGCTAACTTGATGGCGCTTGCTGTTCGAATTCGAACAGTTTAAGTTGGAAATAAGCGGCAGAAGCGATAATATGATCAAACAAATCACCTGAGATGTTTTCGTGATTTTTCCATTGTTTGTCTTTAGTAAACGCATACACTTCTAAGGGAATTCCGTTTGGTGTTGGTGGTAGTTGCCTACACATAACCGTTAGATTTTGGTTGATATCTGGATGTTGCTCCAAAAAGGTTTGTATATATGAGCGGAACAATCCAAGATTGGTCAAGTTTCTTCCATTCAACGGAACAGAAGTGTCGGCTTTTAGTGCCTCATTATAGGCATGAATATCTTTTTTCTTTTCATCAACAACATTCCGAAAACGTTCAACTTGCGCTATGATGCTTAGCTCATTTTCATTTAAAAAGCGGACAGAAGATGCGCGAATATAAACAGGTCGTTTCACTCTACGCCCTTCAGATTCGCTCATGCCACGCCAGTTTTTGATGGAGCTTGACATGAGTTTATAGGTTGGTACTGTTGTAATGGTTTTATCAAAATTTTGAATTTTGATGGTTGATAAATTTATTTCTATCACATCCCCATCTGCTCCATAAGACTCCATGGTTATCCAGTCGCCTATACGGACCAAATCATTTGCGCTGATTTGAATACTGGCAACAAAGCCCAAAATGGTATCCTTGAACACCAATAGGGTAACTGCTGAAATAGCTCCTAAGCCTGTAAAGAAATATAGGAGCTCTTTCCCCGAAAGTATGGAAAACGAAAGCAATATCCCGATGCCCCATAAAAAAATCATGACCACCTGTACATAACTGTCAATGGGTTTGTCTTTAAATTGTTTTTGTTTTTGTAGCTGTTGCCTAAAAGCTCTTAAAAGACTTCTTATTATAAGTATGGCAATCAATACCCCATAAACGTCAACTATGGCTTTAATCCACGAATCAACCATGTCGTTACCGTTGCTCCAAAACGGAATAGCAGCATGGAGGAAGAAGTAAGGTACAAAGCGGGAAACGTTTTTAGGAAGCTTGTGTTCGATTAGCGCATCGTCGATAGTAGTTTTTGTAGCGCCTGAAATCCGATGAGAAACATTAACAAGTATGAAACGCGCAATAACACGTAATACCCAAGAAATGATTAAAATTACAAAGGTAATGGCAGTAAAATCGGCCCACCAGGCCCATGTCTCGGACCAATTGTTATTTATAAGAAAGTCGTAGAGTGGATGCATATCGCTAAATTATAGATAAATTAGTAAACAAATGTTACATTTAGATACTCAAAAAAAAACCCGCACTTCTAAAAGTGCGGGTGTCAAAACAATAACCAATAAAAAATGTTACGACATTATATAATAATTGTGCACGAACCGTGCCAAACTTACCTACTGCCCCTTTTTTTGTGTTTTATTTATATCGCATCAAAGCGCTAAACGATTGCCCAGACATCTGATGCTTTTGAAATTAAGTTAAAACAAATTGAATATATATGTGTTAAAACAAAAAAGCATACTTAAATTGGTGCAAACACCACGAGTACCACTATAAACTTGACCATAAATTATTATAATATTTTTTTCACTTAAAAACACGTAACTAGTTGCTTATTAGCGATTGGTATGTCAAACAAGTCTTGTACCCTTTTTGAGCAAAATAATTTGGTGTGTCCGCAGCTCCACAAGCTAAAATAAAATCACCGCCCCATGCACCTAAGCTTTTGATGGTTCCAGAATAATCATCAAATAACCGTTTTTGAATGGGCGCAGCATTGATTAAACTGGCAATAATTGCTTCGTGTTCCGTCATTAAGTTTTGAAAATCTACTAATGTTGCGTCCGCTAAAAAGGAAAGCGTAAGGTCATTTATTATTTTCATTTTTTGTTGCGTGAGCAATCCGCTGTCAAAGGCGGCAACTGCCTGTTGGCTGTCTTGCTTTTGATTGAGGTACACAAAAAACAACTGGTCTTTGAACGTGGGATTAAAATCAACCGCTGTAACGTTTGGATGAAACGCATTTGTGTGTTCATACAATAGCGCACCGTCAGCCGTTGCACAGGCGATGTCATAGCCACTTCCACCAAATACCTCTTGTAGCAGTACATAAGGATTCACATCAGACCATTGGGCCAATAACGAAACCAACGTAGAAGAACTTCCCAGGCCCCAACTGCGATCAAACGCCAGTTTGCTTTCAAACAACAGCCCACCAGTAGCTGCTAAAATCGTTGGATTTGCTTCGTTGATAGATAGAAATAGTTGTTGTAAACGTTGTCCAATAGTATCGTTTTGTTTTTGTGGCGCAAAAGTTTTTTTGTCAAAGCTATTTTCATACCACAACTGCCCATTGACATCAATACTTCTCCACGTAATCATCTTAGATGAGGTTTTCGTAATGTCGAGTGATTGCCCTAATTTGGTGGGCAGTGCAAGTGCTTTGGCCCCACCTAAAACGGCATATTCGGCTGTCAACAATACTTTTCCTTTCGCGAAAAACTTCATGCGTTGCGGAGTTTTTCCAGCAAGTCAGTAACCGTATGGTGGGAAACGGTATTGTATTTAAAGTATGCTATTGCTGCTTTTTTTTCTAATTCCGTTGCTCGATGTTTATTTAGAATATTTAAGAGATGCATTTTCATATGCCCCTTTTGGATGCCCGTAGTAACCAAACTTTTTACCGCTGCAAAATTCTGTGCTAATCCCGCAACTGCAACTATCTGCATCAGTTCTTGCGCATTGGGTGTTCCCATGAGTTCGTGACACCAACGCACCAATGGGTGAAGCTTGGTCAATCCACCAACTGTACCTATTGCCAATGGTAATCTTAGTGAAAATTTAAAAATATTGTCTTTGATTTCCGCCTTAGAAAGACTGCGGTATTGTCCGCTGGCTGCTGCATGGGCATGTATGCCTGCGGCTACTGCCCTAAAGTCATTTCCACTGGCCATTACGACGGCGTCTATGCCATTCATAACCCCTTTGTTGTGAGTAACGGCTCGGAAGGGTTCTACTTCTGCAATTCTTACGGCTTGCACAAACTTCTCTGCAAAAAGTTTGCTGGCTTCAGCAGTTTGTAAAAGTTCACTTACTGGACAACTAACACTGGCTTCAACTAGGCAGTTGGGCACATAGTTTGACAAGATACTCATGACTACCTCAATTGCTTTTTCTTCCTCAGAAAAAACAGGGTATTTTGCGGCCAATGCTTTCAGCTGGGTGCCTAGTTGTTCTAAACAGGAATTGATGAAGTTTGCGCCCATTGCATCTTGGGTTTCGAAACGCACATCCAGTTGGTAATAATCTGCTATAGCATCGCTTTTGTCTACCAAGTTAAGTGCCCTGATGCCCCCACCTCTGCTACGCATATTGTGGGTGATTTTTTCTGTTGATGCTAAAAGAGCTGTCTTGTGCTGCTCAAAAAATTGATGAAGTTTTTGGGAGTCACCGTGATACACAAAATGGACCTGTCCAACCTTTTCGGTGCCTAGCACGGTTGCTGTAAATCCACCTTTGGTACTCCAAAATTTGGCGGCGTTGGATGCTGCCGCAACCACGGAGCTTTCTTCAATCGCCATGGGGATGGTTATAACGGTACCATTAATATTAAAATTGGGTGCTACACCCAGCGGCATATAAAAATTGGTTATTGCGTTTTCGATAAACTCATCGTGGAGGGTTTGCAATTCCTTGTTGCTGTGGTTGTAGTTTTGTAGCACTTCCAGTGCTTGAACTGGATTGTGAAACTGCTGACTTATCCAATCTTGTTTTTCAGCCTTGGTTTTTTTTGAAAACCCCGAAACGAATGCGCCTTGCCCTTTGCCTTTGATCATATTGCAAAGATACGACTGTTGAGGAAAGTTTAACTTCAAATAAAATCATATATTAGCTATATGTCAAATAAATTTTATGGATGCACAATTTGGCGGCTCCGCCCTTAATCAACGCACTATCTTTGGCCATCCAGTAGGTCTTTTTATATTATTCTTCACTGAAATGTGGGAGCGCTTTAGCTATTACGGCATGCGTGCCCTTTTGGTACTGTTTCTAACAGCTCCTTTTTCAGAAGGTGGATTTAATTGGACACGCGGTCATGCACTTGAACTGATGGCACTGTATACAGGACTTGTTTATGTTACTCCTATTATTGGGGGTTACTTAGCCGACAAATTGATGGGTTCACGATTGGCTGTGCTAGCTGGTGGACTGCTTATGACACTGGGGCATGGGTCATTAGCCTTTGAAACCCCTGTTTCATTTTACATTGGTTTGTTATTGTTAATTTTAGGTAATGGTTTTTTCAAACCTAATATCTCTTCTATTGTGGGCGATATGTACCTCCAAAAAGAAGCACTTAAGGATTCTGCCTACACTATTTTTTATATGGGTATAAACGCAGGGGCATTTCTTGGAATTTTGTTGTGCGGTTGGTACGGAATAAATGAGGGCTGGAGCTATGGCTTTGGATTAGCTGGTGTTTTTATGTTGTTTGGAACAATACAGTTTTATTCCGGGCAAAAGATTCTAGGAGATTTAGCAGCGAAACCATCAAAAAAACATGTTCATATTGATAATGACTCACCAAAAAAAATACCATTTACCCAATTGGATACGATTTTATTTGCCTCAGCATCTGTCGCTGGTATTTTGTTAATGTCTAATAATATTGCGGAGGTAGTATTTGGTGTTACGCTAATTTATGGAAATATATATCAGCTTTCTTTTTATGTTGCAGTAATAGGTTATTTAGTACTTATTATAAAGCGATTATTGAAGTACGAACGTATTGAGCGTGATCGTTTAATTGTCGTTTCTGTCCTAACATTTGCGTCCATATTTTTTTGGGTAGCTTTTGAACAGGCCAGTGGTACTATGACCATTTTTGCTCGTGACTACACAAATAGGGTTTTGGAGGCAGGATTTCAAGCCAATGCCTTTAGAATAGTCGATGGTTTGTTTTTGTTTGTTCCATTGATATTGCTTTCAGGATTGCTTTATTTGTTGGGAATGCGCGTGTTTAAAAGTACACCTATTACAATAATTGCTACATCGATAAGTTTTGCGGTTATATGGTATGTTTCAATATATAAAACTAAAATTGACATTTCTTCAGAAGTTCTTGAAATACCCGCGTCTTGGTTTAGTTCCCTTAACTCTTTTTTTATTATTGTTTTTGCTCCTATATTTTCTCTTATTTGGGCAAAACTTAGCAAGTTTGGTAAAAACCCCTCAGGTCCCATGAAATTTGCGCTTGGACTGTTTGTTTTGGGTTTGGGGTATGTAGCTCTTGCTTATGGT
Source organism: Flavobacteriaceae bacterium UBA1115 (assembly GCA_002313325.1). Taxonomy (GTDB): domain Bacteria; phylum Bacteroidota; class Bacteroidia; order Flavobacteriales; family Flavobacteriaceae; genus UBA7446. The sequence goes on along the minus strand of DCBE01000017.1, from coordinate 14,178 downwards.
TCGTATGATATTTTACCGGGGGCAAAAACAGCATCAGTAAGTATTTTATGGTTGATACTAGCTTATTTGTTTCATACACTTGGCGAGCTTTGTCTTTCGCCTGTTGGCCTCTCCTACATCAGTAAACTTTCGCCAAAAAGACTCGTTGGGTTTATGTTTGGTATTTGGTTTTTTGCTTCTGCTATTGGTAATTTTATGAGTCATAAACTTGGTAGTTATATTGATGAAATCTCCACCGAGACTTCCATGAGTTCTTTTTTCATGATTTTTTTCGTTGCACCCACAGTTATGGCACTAATTTTGGTTATTCTAAATAAACCTTTAACACGTATGATGCATGGCATGCAATAAAATAATAACCCTTACCATTCTATTAATCCTTTCCTTTGACCTAAGCGCTCAAGTTAATTGGTACAACTTTGAGGAGGCTTTAGAAGCACAAAAAGTAGACCCAAAACCCATCATGGTGGATGCCTACACCGTTTGGTGCGGCCCTTGTAAGCTATTGGATAAAAACACCTTTCGAAATAAAGACGTTAGCGATTACCTAAACGCCAACTTTTACCCCGTGAAATTTAATGCCGAAGGCAATGAAGTGGTGCGTTTTCAAGGAAAAGCCTATGACAATCCAAGTTATGATCCCCAGCGTGCCAGGAGCCGTAATAGCGTGCACAGCCTCACGCGATACTTAGGCGTTTCAGGATATCCAACTCTCGTATTTTTTGACGACATGGGAAATTATCTTACACCAGTAGTTGGATACTTAAATCCAGCTCAAATAGAAATTTACTTAAAATTAGTACATCTTAAAGACTATGAGTCTATCAAGTCTCAGGATGACTTTACGGATTATATAAAAAATTTCAAGGGTCAGTTTAAGGGATAACTATCCGCTGTGGAAGTGCTGTGAATCCTAGTGTTTCTTGCCAAAGGCGGATCCGATGAGCGCAATGGGTGTATTTGAATTAGGCATACTACAAAGTACGCAATAGTTTATTTTTTAAGCAACCTACGGGTTTGGGCGTAGGCCTTTTTCCAATATGTATTATCGAGTGTTGAAATGATAACTCCTCGTGAAGAGGAGGCGTGAATGAATTGGGGAATCCCACGTTTTGTGGCTACCACAATACCAGCATGGGTAAGCTTGCGTTTTCTGGAGGTCCTAAAAAATATAAGATCCCCTTTTTTGGCTCGGTCAACAGAAATACGCTTGCCTCTTTTACGCAAGACATCAATTGTTCTAGGTATTTTAACGCCCTGTTGGCTGTAGGCATTGTGAATAAGTCCCGAGCAATCAATACCACTTTTAGTATTCCCACCCAAAGCATAAGGAGTGCCTAAATATCCTTTGGCGTAGTAAACAACCCCGTCTCTGGGTTTCATTTTACTGCCTTTCTTTAGGCTTCCACATGAAGCCACACTCAAGGCCAACAGAACGACAAGTAGCTTACGCATGTGTTCGTTGTGAAATTAGTCTGGCTGTTTGATCACTCGCCCCAGTTCCGCCCAGTTTTGTTTTAAGCACCTTGTAGGCCACACGCTGGACTGTTCGTGCGGGTCCATTCAAAATTTTGGATAGGTCTATAGACAACTGCTTTGCGTTGCAATTGCGCTGCAAGCGTTCTGGTACAGCCATCTGGTCTAAAATTAAGTTGACAAGTGAGATGTAAGGTAGCTTTACGACTTGTTTTCCAATGGCATAGCTCAAAGCACTGGTTTTGTAACATACGATTTGTGGTACCTCAAACAATGCCGTTTCTAAGGTTGCTGTTCCGCTGGTAACCAAAGCGGCGTGGGCATGCGACAATAGTTTGTAGGTGTCATTTTTGACAATGTGCAGGCCTAGGTTTTCAAAGAGTGCTTCGTCTAGGTGCAGTGCTGCTCCGATTACAAAACAATAATCAGGGAAGTCTTTGGCTGTATTTGACATAATGCGCACCATTTTGCTTACTTCTTGCGCTCTGCTTCCAGGGAGTAAAGCCACTATAGGTTTGTTTTTTGGGAGTTTGTATGTTGCCCTGAAGGCCTCGGCACTTCCAACGTCAAATTGTGCAATTTCGTCTAACAATGGATGCCCCACAAAATCAACAGCCAGTTGGTGTTTATCTTCAAAAAAGGTCTTTTCAAAAGGAAGGATTACATACAGATAGTCAATTACCTTTTTCATAAGCGTTACCCTGTTTTCTTTCCATGCCCAAACTTGTGGGCTGATGTAATAGTGGACAGGTATTTTTTGAGCCTTTGCCCATTTGGCAATGCGGAGGTTAAACCCAGGATAGTCGATAAGAATGATAGCGTTGGGTCGAAATGCCAAAATATCTTCTTCACAAAAGCGTATGTTTTTGAAAATGGTACGGATGTTTTTGGCGACTTCCCAAAAACCCATAAAAGCCAAGTCCCGGTAATGCTTGACAATAGTTGCCCCTTGGGCTTTCATACGATCGCCTCCCCAAGCACGAATGCTTGTATTAGCATTTTCTTGCTTAAGCGAATTTATTAAGTTGGCAGCATGTAAATCACCAGATGCTTCCCCGGCAATGATGTAGTACCTCATCCAAAAAGCTTTAGTCCAAAGGTAAACAATGCCCACAAGATGGAGCTAGCAAGAACTCCGAAGGCAAAGGTATCTTCATTTTTTCGAAGCGATCCAAAAAATAACAACAGATTTGGGAGTGCACAAAGTGTTGCGATACCCGCAAATTTATCTACTTCCGTAAGTTCAAAATCTATATTGAGCAATGCAACACCAAGCATAAATAAAGGCAAACCAAACCCCAGCAGCAGCCCCCAACGCAGTTTTTTTGTTAAAAATCCCATGTATTTAATTTCTGTATGCTGTGATGTGCTGTCATGTCAAAATGAACCGGTACAACGCTTACATAGCCGTTTTCGAGTGCCCACTCGTCGGTGTCTTCGCTCTTGTCTTCGTTGATAAACTTTCCTGTAAGCCAGTAATATTCTTTACCGGTTGGGTCTGCTCTTTTGTCAAATTCTTCAACCCAATATGCCATAGCTTGTCTGCATATGCGTATTCCTTTGATGTCCTTTTCTTTTAATTTAGGTAGGTTGACATTTAGCACCACGCCTTTTGGAATTCCGTTTGTAATGGCAGACAGGGCAATGCGTTTTACAAAGGCTTTTATTTCATCAAAATCAGCATCCCAAGCATAATCTAAAAGTGAAAACCCAATGGCGGGGATGCCTTCAATGCCCGCTTCAACAGCGGCGCTCATGGTGCCCGAATAAATGACATTAATGGACGAATTTGAGCCGTGATTGATGCCAGAAACACATAGGTTTGGCTTGCGTTTTAGAATTTCGTGCACGCCCATTTTGACGCAGTCAGCAGGTGTGCCAGAACAAGCGTATTCTGTTTGCGGTCCATCGTCTATAGTAACCTTAATACATCGCAGTGTGTTGTTTATGGTAATGGCATGACCCATGCCAGATTGTGGACTGTCGGGGGCTACCACCACCACATCACCAATGCTGTTCATTACCTGAATCAGATTCCGTAGTCCCGGAGCGCTAATTCCATCGTCGTTTGTTACAAGAATTAAAGGCTTTTTCATACATTAGTTTTGAATGATAAAAATACGCAATGACGGCTTCATATTTGCTTTTTTTGGCACGGTTATGGAATAGTTGTTAAAAAGTTACAAAAAAGCTGTATTTTTAATCTTGCTTGCAAAGAGAAATATGAAAAAAAAGTTTTTTATCCCCCTGTTTTTTGCTGTCCTGATTCTCGCAGCGTGGACACGATTCAATGTTCCATCAAAGTACGAATTTTCTGAAGACATTTCAAAAGATAAACTCCTGATGGAGCTCATTGCATATTTTATGCAACGCGGACACTTTGACCCTAAGGACATGAGCGATGACTTTTCAAAAGATTTACATGAGACCTTTCTGGAAATGTTGGACGGTCAAAAACGTTATTTCCTAAAAAAAGATATTGCTCAATTTGATCGATTCAAATATGCATTGGACGACGAGTTTAGAGCCTTACAAACTAATTTTTTCGATTTGGTTTATACGCGTTATTTGGAGCGCAGAAATGAAACCAAGTCATTCTATCTAGAAATTTTAGCGAGACCGTTTGATTTTAATAAAAAGGAGGAAATAAACGTAGATTATGAAAATCAGCAATACCCAAGTAATTTGCGTTCAAAAGTAGAAAAGTGGCGCAAGCAGCTTAAACTCTCTACCCTTAATATTTTGCATGGCAAATTAGAAGAGGAAGAAAAACTTGCGGCAAAAGATGAAAGCTATGTACCCAAGATTTTTGCTGTTTTGGAAAAAGAAGCACGAGAGATTACTAAAGAAAACATGGAAAACTATTTTTCTCTGATGGAAGACGTGCGCGAAGAGGATTGGTTTGGTAGTTATCTCAACGCTTTTGTAACCCAGTTTGACCCACATTCGGTTTATTTCGCCCCAGTCGACAAAGACCGCTTTGACGCATCCATGTCTGGAAAGTATGAAGGTATTGGCGCGCGACTTACCAAGCGAAATCAAGCTATTAAGATTGTTGATGTGATTTCAGGAGGACCCATTTGGCGCGACCAATCCATTGAAGTTGGTGACCAAATTATGATGGTACGCCAAGAAGAGGGTGTTTCTGTTGATGTACAGTCCATGCGTTTGGATGATGCCATCAAACTTATCAAGGGGCCGGCGGGCACCACGGTTTACCTAACCTTAAAACGCGTTGACGGTACTATTGAGGAGGTGGCCATTAAACGCGATACAGTAGAATTGGAAGAATCTTATTTAAAGTCATCACTAATCCAAAAAGGAGGGAGAACGTTCGGACTGATACACCTGCCTAAATTCTATATTGATTTTAAGCATTACAAAGAACGAAACGCTGCCAAAGACATGCAGCAAGAAATTATCCGTCTCAAGCAAAAAGGAGTTCAAGGCTTGGTTATTGATTTGCGAAATAATGGTGGTGGTTCGCTACAAACGGTAGTGGATATGGCCGGTTTTTTTATTGATGAAGGACCTGTTGTGCAGGTTAAGACAAGTGATGCGGGGAGTAAGGTTTTAAAAGACCGAGATGGCAAAACACTTTGGGATGGTCCACTCGTAATTATGGTCAATGAACTTTCGGCTTCGGCTTCTGAAATTCTAGCAGCAGCCATGCAAGACTACGAGAGAGCTGTTGTTTTGGGCAGCAAGCAAACTTTTGGCAAGGGAACTGTCCAGAATATTATTGAGCTCAATCGTTTTGTTTCTAAGAGTACTTACGGCGATTTGGGTGCGTTGAAATTTACCACTGAAAAATTTTATCGTATTACGGGCAAATCTACTCAGCTTGAAGGAGTCTACAGCGATGTGGTTGCACCAGATCAATATGCTTATGTTGATATTGGAGAAAAAGATGAAGAAAATCCTTTGGTGTGGGATCAGATTGCTTCAGCATCATTTAACAAATGGAATGGCTATCAAAACTATCAACAGGTTATTGAAGATAGCGCAGCTCGTGTGGCTCGTGATACGCTGTTTCAGCTTATCGATAAAAATGCCAAATGGGTGCGTCAGCAACAAGACAAAAACGATTTTTCATTGAACTACAAACTGTTTTCGAATGAAATAGCTAAAGACGAATCATTTGCAGATCAATTTGAAATACTGAACGAATACACCAATTCACTGACATTTAAATCGCTTCCGTATGAGTTGGCAAAAATGAAGTCAGACACTCTGCTTGCTGAAAAGCGCAAGCGTTGGCAAAAGTCCTTGAATAAGGATATGTATGTTAATGAGGCTGTTTCAATTTTAGAAGCCTTGGATTTGAACTTTATTGGCAAAAAACCGCTTGCCCTGCAGCGCTAATTTATTAAACGCGTTTATTGTATTCTCTGATAATACACACGTAAGTAAATTCCCATAAAAACACTAAAAGCCAGCAGGCTAGATCCCCCGTAGCTCATCAGCGGCAGTGGAATACCGATGGTCGGCACCAAGCCAACCACCATGCCTAGATTAATGCCTACGTGTGTGAGTAATATGCAAGCAAATCCAAGGCAAAATACCCTGCTAAAAGTGGTTTTTTGTTTGTAGGCTGTTTTGACAATCTGTATCATAAGCATCATAAAAAGACCCAAAACCAAGGACGTGCCTAAAAAGCCCCATTCTTCACCCACAGTTGTGAAGATGTAATCGGTTTGTTGTTCTGGGACAAACCCTCCTTTGGTTTGTGTCCCTTGTAGGTAACCTTTGCCCAACCCACGGCCTGAACCAATGGCTATTTGAGACTGATTTATATTATAGCCCACGCCTCTAACATCAACTTCTTTTCCCAATAAAATATTAAAGCGATCTCTGTGTCGTTGTTCAAACACATTGTCAAAAATATAGGATACAGAAAGCGTAAAAGCCGCCCCCATGATTACTATTAATAGTATGGGTCTAAGCACTTTTTTTGCCTTTTGCAAACGTCTGTAGGCATAGGTAAACAACGATAAAACACCAATGGTCCACAGGGTAGGATTGACACCAATGAGCAACGTCAGTATAAATAGTCCAAACAGACCTAGTATGACATAAAGAAAGTTGGCTGGAAGTCCTTCGGCATGAAGGACAAGGAAAAAGCTCAAAAGCACTATTGCTGTTCCAGGGTCAGGTTGGAGTATAGTTAATATGGCAGGAATGACCATGATGACAAAGGCGCCTGTATAATCTTTTATGTTGTCTATACGTGAATTAAAACCACCTAAGTGCTTGGCAAGTGCAAGTGCAACGGCAACTTTCGCAAACTCTGAAGGTTGTAGACTAAATCCGCCAATGGCATACCAAGACCTTGCGCCAGATACTTCAGTTCCAACCGCCCTTAGGCCCAGCAAACTTGCGATTGACACCAAAAATAATATACTGGCATACCGTTCAAAAAACTTGATATCAATGAATTGAAATATGAAAATCAAAACTAAACCTATCGCCAAAGAAATAAGCTGTTTTTGCATAAATCCAGCAGCAATAGCCGTGTTGTTAGCATCGTATACAGCAGAATATATGTTGACCAAACCTATGCCCACCAACATCAAAAAGAGGGTTAAAGAATACCAGTCAAATCGTAAAAACTTATTCATTGATGGTAAAAGGTTTGTTGCTTGTTACCTTGGCATATTCTTCTTCAAGACTTCCATTGAGCATGCGGTTTTCCAGCCATCTTCGCTTGACTTCCCCTTTGAGATATTTTTCAATTACCAAACTGGCAATGGGCGCAGCCCAACGCGCACCCCAGTATCCGTTCTCAACGATAACTGCAAGTGCAATTTTAGGATCGTCTTTTGGCGCAAAAGCAATAAATACAGAATGATCTGTAAGCTGTGTTCTGACGCCATCAATTTTTGTAAAGTTTTCAATGGTACCCGTTTTGCCACAGACCTCGATTCCTCTTATGGCAGCCAATCGTGCTGTTCCTTTACTAACCACATCGGCCATTCCCTCAATGACATTTGTAAAATGTTCTTTTGAAATGGAAGTCGTGCGTCTTGTTTTGTATTTAGGATCAATAAAATCTCCTTGTATGCCTTTCACAAAATGAGGCGTGTAGAAAAACCCGCGATTTGAAATGGTTGCTGCAACATTAGCCAATTGAATGGGCGTCATAAGTATTTCACCTTGTCCGATGGCATTGGATACTGTGGTAGATCCACGCCATCGTTGATTGGGATACCAAAGATTGTAGAAGTTGGCATTGGGTACATAGCCTGGCTGGCCTACAGGATGGTCATAGCCCAAATAATTCCCCAAACCAAAACTGTTCAAGTGTTTGTGCCAGTTATTGATATTCTCTTCGACCTTGTTGTCTTTGTCGATAATCCGACGGTAAACATTGGAGAAATAGGTGTTACAAGATTTATAAATACCCCTGTTTAGATTGTTTTTTGTTCCAGGGGGGCACATACATGCCATAAATTGATTTCTGGCATAGTAATGTCCGCTGTAACAAGTGAATTTTGTTTTGGCATCCACCACACCTTCTTCCAGTGCCACAAGCGCATTTAGTACTTTAAAAGGAGAACCCGGTGCGTATTGCCCTTGGAGAGAGCGGTCAAATAAATACCTGTTAAGGGTGTCTTGCTTTAGTGCTTCAAAAAGGTAAGACCGATCTCTACCTATAAGTGCATTGGGATCAAAGGTTGGCGTACTCACACTCATCAGAATTTCACCTGTGTTGGGCTCAATGGCCAAAATGCCACCACGTTTATTTGCCAATAGCTTCGTGCCATATTCTTGAAGTACAATGTCAATAGATAGCGTTATGTCTTGCGCCGGTACTGGCAAAGTATCCAGCGCACCATCTTTAAAGGGACCAATAATTCTGTTAAACTTATCCCTTTGCAAATAGGAAACCCCCTTAGTCCCGCGAAGTACTTCTTCATAGGTTTTTTCAATCCCTTGACGTCCTATGAGTTCACCTTTATCGTAGTAGGGATTGTTGCGAATATCGAAATTATTAACTTCGCTTATATAACCTAAGAGATTGGCTGCTACTTCTGTTTGGTAGTCTCTCACAGATTTCCGCTGTATGTACATGCCTGGAAATTTCCACATTTTCTCCTGCAAAATGGCATAGTCTTGTTTTGAAATTTGATTTAACAGCACCGAGGGCACACGCAGTGAATAACGACTCACTTTATTTATACGTTCAACCAGTTCTGATTTAGACAAACGCAGCATCTTGCACAGATCCAAAGTGTCGAATGGCTCAAGGTTTTTTGGAATCACCATCAAGTCATACATGGGCTGATTGGAAACCAATAGGGTTCCGTTTCTGTCAAAAACATATCCTCGCTCGGGATATATATAGTGCTTTAATACCGAGTTTTTTAAGGAAAGATCTCCGTACTGATCTGAGATTATTTGAAGGAAAAACAACCTGACAAAAAGTACAATGCCTACAATTGCAATCGTTGCGCTAAAAAAGCGGGTTCTCATCACGTTGTTTTTTTTGTTAAAACGAGTAATAAAAAACAAGTCATTATGGTTAACATACTGTTTGCGCCCCATGCGCTTAACAACCAGCCAAGCTTAGACCAGCTTCCTGTCATGGCAACAAAAAGGAAAAAGTGATGAACCAAAATAATCAGTAAGCTATAGAAACAAAGACTTGCGAAAGATTCGTTCTCAATCTTTAGGTCTCTTAATGATATGGTATCCCGGTATGCAGCGCGCATAAGCAGTGGTCTGGTGAAGCAAGCAATCAGACTTGCAACGGTATGTATGCCACCAGATAAGAAAAGTAAGTCAACAACAACACCAATAAAAAAGCCGACCAACAGCACGATCCAAGCTTCCCACTGGTGGGGCAATAACACAAATAAAAGTACATAGATTAACGGTGAATAAGGGATCCCAAGCATAATAGGGTCAAGCATAAAAACCTGTGCAAAGACAAGTGCCAAAAACCAAACCAGTAAGCCTATTGGTTTATTCATTATTGATAATCATTTCTTTAATTGTTTCAGCCTTTGGTATCACAACGCCATAAACATAATCTAGACTGGTCATGTCTTGAAAAAGGGATATGTGAAGCTGGTAATAGTTGTCGTTTGTCGGGACAATAACTTCATTGATAACACCAAGGTCAATATGCTTTGGAAAAACAGCCGACATGCCTCCAGTAACAATGGTATCACCCACTTGCACGGAGGCAGCCAGGGGAACATCCGATAATATAATATCTTTTGGCGAGTTTCCGTTCCAATAGAGGCTTCCAAAATGATTGCTTTTCTTGAGTTTTGCGTTTATGCGCAGCGACTTATTTAGTAAAGAAATAACACTGCTAGTTTCATCATTGGTGCTATGAACAATCCCAACGACTCCATTTGCAGAAATAATACCCATATCCCTGTGTATGCCGCTTTTGCTTCCTGCGTTGAGTGTAATGTGGTTGTAGTTAAGTTGAATGCTATTACGAATGACCTGTGCGGGAATTACTTCAAATGGAATGCTGTCTATAAGAAGTGCTTTGCTTTGCTCATTGATAAGCTTTTCTAAAAGATATTGAATGTCATGTAATAGCTGCTGGTTGTGTTGACCGCGTTTAAAGTAAGAGAAAAACTGATGACGGACTTCAAAAAAGGGGGCAAGAGTAGCATTGTTTATTGCTAAAAAATTACTGCGTTGGTAGTTTAGGTTTCGTGAAATAAAACGGAGCGATAAGGCTAGCAACAAAATAAACAGCAGTAGCGTTCTGTTTCGCAGTATGCTGTTTAGTAATTTTTGCATGTGTTACACTACTTTATCAAAACAGACTTATATCGTTCAATGTTTTTAAGCACAATACCTGTTCCTCGAACTACAGCGCGAAGCGGATCTTCTGCAATAAAAATGGGGAGTTCCGTTTTTTGAGACAGTCTTTTGTCAAGGCCACGCAGCATAGAACCACCACCGGCAAGGTACACGCCAGTATTGTAAATATCCGCTGCCAGTTCCGGAGGTGTTTGTGCAAGCGTTTCCATAACAGAATCCTCGATTCTGATAATGGATTTGTCAAGTGCTTTGTGAATTTCTCTATAAGAAATAAGAATTTCTTTTGGCTTACCCGTTAACAAATCGCGTCCTTGAACAGACATGTCTTCAGGTGGGTTTTCCAGTTCTTCAGTTGCAGACCCAATGCTTATTTTGACACGCTCTGCGGTACGCTCACCAACAAATAAGTTGTGTTGGGTACGCATGTAGTAGATGATGTCGTTTGTAAAAACGTCACCCGCAGTTTTAACCGACTTGTCACAAACAATTCCAGATAAAGCAATAACCGCAATTTCAGTGGTGCCACCTCCTATATCTACAATCATGTTTCCTTTTGGCTGCATGATGTCAACGCCAATACCAATAGCTGCTGCCATAGGTTCGTGAATCAAATAAACCTCCTTGCCATTAACACGCTCTGCAGATTCTCGAACGGCGCGCATCTCCACTTCTGTGATACCTGAGGGTATGCAAATTACCATACGAAGCGAGGGTGTAAAAAACCGCTTTTTGAGTGATGGGATGTTTTTGATAAACATACTGATCATTTGCTCTGAAGCATTAAAATCAGCAATAACGCCGTCTTTTAGTGGACGTATCGTCTTGATGTTTTCATGGGTTTTACCCTGCATTTGGTTGGCTTCTTGGCCTACTGCAATAATTTTATTGCTGCTTCTGTCTGTAGCTACTATAGATGGGCTGTCTACCACTACTTTATCATTGTGAATAATGAGCGTATTAGCAGTACCTAAGTCGATAGCTATTTCTTCGGTCAAAAAGTCAAAAAATCCCATATAATTCGTATTGGTATGTAATATTACGAATTAATGTTTAAAATGCCTTACACCAGTTATGACCATTGCCAAATTATTTCCATTGCAATAGTCAATACTCAATTGATCTTTGATAGAACCTCCGGGTTGAATTACAGCTACAATACCTGCGTTATGTGCAATTTTAACACAATCTGGAAAAGGGAAGAAGGCATCACTAGCCATAACCGCTCCAGTCAAATCAAAACCGAAATGCTTGGCTTTTTCAATGGACTGATTGAGCGCATCAACTCTTGAAGTTTGACCCGTTCCAGCGGCAAATAACTGCCCGTTTTTAGCCAAAACAATGGTGTTGGATTTGGTGTGTTTCGCAATTTTAGAAGCAAACAACAAATCGTCAATTTCCTGCGCATTAGCTTTTCGTTCCGTGACTTCATTCAGCATAGACTTCTCGTCTGTTATGCCGTCGCGTTCTTGCACCAAATGTCCATTGAGGCAAGAGCGAACCAAAGTATTGGGTTGCGGATAGCTTTTTAAATCCAATAAAATTCTGTTCTTTTTTTGTTTTAGTACTTCCAAGGCATTTGCCTCAAAAGCAGGTGCAATGACAATCTCACAGAAAAGTGTATTGATCTTTTCAGCAGTGGATAAGTCTATAGTTGTGTTGGTAATAAGTACCCCACCGAAAGCAGAAACCGGGTCAGCGGCGAGTGCGTCTGTATAGGCCTGTGATATGTTATCTCGCGTAGCCAAACCACAAGCGTTGTTGTGTTTAAGGATAGCAAATGTTGGCGCATCGTATTTAAATTCTGCCATCAAATGTACTGCTGCGTCAACGTCGAGGAGGTTGTTGTAAGAGAGTGCCTTTCCGTGATGTTTGAAAAACACCTCGTCAAAATCGCCAAAGAAAGATCCTTTTTGATGCGGATTTTCGCCATATCGTAAATCCTTCCCCGCGTTGTAACTTAGTTTTAATGTATCGATACCTTCATCAAAAAAGTCAAAAATATGGATGTCGTAGTGTGAGGACACGCGGAACGCATTTGAGGCAAATTGTTTACGGTCGGATATTTCCGTTTTTCCGTTTTTCCTATCTAGCAGTACTAGAAATGCATCGTAATCCCTCACTGACGATACACATAAAACATCTTTGTAGTTTTTGGCAGCAGCACGAATAAGTGAAATTCCGCCAATGTCTATTTTTTCAATAATGTCTGTTTCAGATGCGCCTGATTTTACGGTATCTTCAAACGGATATAAGTCCACCAATACAATGTCTAAATGGGGTATGTCGTATTGCGCCAATTCTTCTTGGTCGTTATCATTTGACCTACGGTTGAGAATGCCGCCAAACACTTTAGGATGCAAAGTCTTAACACGACCGCCCAAAATAGAAGGGTATGAAGTCAAATCCTCGACTTGAAGTACTGGAACACCCTGCGCTTCAATAAAGGCAGCAGTTCCGCCTGTTGAGTAGAGTGTAATACCCAATTCGTGCATTTTGGTAACGATGGGGGCAAGCCCTTCTTTGTTGAATACAGAAATAAGGGCGGTTTTGGCTTGAATAGCGTCTCGCATGAAATAAAAATTGAAAGGACAAAAGTAGGAATTTTATCTCACTAAAAGTTCATTTCTGAACGCAATAAATAAGCAGCAACCAGACGGTTTACTTCCACTAAAAAGGCCTCGTCCTTATCGTCAAAGGCACGGGATGTGTTGGAATCTATATCAATTTGCCCCACATTTTTCCCTTCTAAAAAAAGCGGCACCACAATTTCAGACTTCACATTTATACTGCAGGCAATATAGTTGTCTTGCTCAGACACGTCGTCTACCACAAAGTTTTGGTTGCTCAAAGCAACCTGACCGCAGATTCCTTTTCCAAACGGGATTACGGTATGGTCTGTTGGTTTTCCAGCAAATGCTTTTAAGTGGAGTTCTTTTTTTTCGGGCTTGTGAAAATAGAATCCTACCCAATCGTAGGCAGAGAGTTTTTGTTGTATTTCAGCACAAACCCACTCCAACAACTCTTGCGGCTCAGGGTTTTGGTATAAACGCTGGGCAATATGTTCAAGTAGGGATTTGTACATAAAAAACTGCCCCGTAAAGGGGCAGCATATAATGGATTAATTACATCATGCCAGGCATGCCTCCACCACCCATAGGCGGCATAGCGGCAGCTGGCGAGTCTTCTTTAATGTCGACCAGGGCACATTCCGTAGTTAGAATCATCCCAGCTACAGAAGCAGCATTTTCAAGTGCAATTCGCGTAACTTTTTTGGGATCAATAATTCCTTTTTCATGCATATTACAATAGGTGTTTGTTTTGGCATCATATCCAAAGTTGTTTTCGCCCTCAATGACTTTGGCAACAACGACGGAACCTTCACCGCCTGCATTTGCAACAATGGTGCGTAGGGGTGATTCAATGGCTTTAGCAACGATTTGAACACCAGTCTGCTCATCAGCATTTTCGCTTTTGAGTTTGCTTAAGTTTGGCAACGTTTGTAGCAGTGCTACACCACCACCAGAAACGATACCTTCTTCAACGGCAGCTCTTGTAGCGTGTAGTGCATCGTCAACGCGATCCTTCTTCTCTTTCATTTCAACTTCGGAAGCTGCACCTACATAAAGTACTGCAACACCTCCAGAAAGCTTGGCAAGTCGCTCTTGTAGCTTTTCTTTATCGTAGTCAGATGTTGAAGCCTCAATTTGAGACTTGATTTGATTGACACGCGCTTTGATATCATTTTTTTTGCCAGCGCCATTAACAACTGTGGTGTTGTCTTTGTCAATGGTTACTTTTTCAGCGGTACCTAACATGTCAATGGTAGCGTTTTCAAGCGTAAACCCACGATCTTCAGAAATTACTGTTCCTCCAGTCAGAATGGCTATGTCTTCTAGCATAGCTTTTCTT
>DCBE01000009.1 GCA_002313325.1 Flavobacteriaceae bacterium UBA1115 | reverse complement strand
GTGTACGAGACAAAGGGACAAATGTTAATTTCTATGTCAAATCAAAAAAAAATGACAAAAGAGTTAAAAAGCTGCTTATGTTCGTAAGCGAAATAAACGAGGATATAATAAACCTTGGCGACCGACAGCCCGAAACCGTCTTACTCTATCTAAGTGGTGATATTGACCTCACCCAAATTTCCAAGCTTGTCAATGAGATGAATATTCCTGGTGGCCAGCAATTGGGAAAATTAAATGAAAAATAAGATGAAAAAACTATTGACTTTCGTCGTCTTAGTAGCCTTTGCGAGCTGCTCCAAAACCCAAAGTATTCAGTTCTATTATGTCGAAAAATCTGAGGACCCCAATTTCCTTGTCATTGATATTCCTACTTCTATTTTGGGCATTAATAATGAGGTTTTAAGTGAGGAGGAGCAAGCAGCGCTGGATTCTTTTCAAAAACTCAATGTATTGATGTTTCGCAAAACGGCAGCAAATGTCGAGAAATTTCCTGAGGAGTTAAAAACAGTGCGCGAGATTATTGATGGAGACCAATTTGACCCCCTAATGGTAGTAAGTGATCGTCAATTTTCAGGAAAATTGCTTCTTGAAGGCAACGTGGAACGCCCCGACGAGATTGTATTTTTAGGCTCCGCTAGCGATAAAGGTTTTTTGTTGGTACGTTTGATAGGCAGCAAAATGCAGGTAGAGAAAGCGGTTGTACTCTCCAAAGCACTTGAGCGTGAAGGCGCACTTGATAATGCAGTGGATGCCATAGGCCAAATGCTCTAAATACCAGTATAATTTTCCGGTCTCAAGGCACGTAACTCGTCCCTTACTTCGGTTGATACATCTAAGGTTTCGATAAATGCACGAATAGAAGCTTCATCTATAACTGTGTTGGTGCGGGTGTATGCTTTTAATGCCTCGTAGGGTTTTGGATATCCCTCGCGACGCAAAATGGTCTGGATGGCTTCTGCAAGTACTGCCCAGTTGTCGCCTAAATCGCCTTGTATGGCCTCTTTGTTAACCACAAGCTTTCCAATTCCCTTAATTAGAGAATCAAAACTAATCAACATGTGGGCTATGGGCATGCCTGCATTTCGCAAGACCGTACTGTCGGTCAGGTCACGTTGAAGTCTAGAAATGGGTAGTTTTTCTGATAAGTGTGATAGTAATGCATTCGCAATACCGAGGTTCCCTTCTGCATTTTCAAAGTCAATGGGATTGACCTTGTGTGGCATGGCAGAAGAACCAACTTCTCCTTCTTTAATTTGTTGCTTGAAATAATCCATGGAAATATAGGTCCATATGTCTCTGGAAAAATCGATGAGTATGGTATTGATGCGCTTTTGAGCATCACATAGTGCAGCATAGTGATCGTAGTGCTCAATCTGTGTTGTTGGGAACGAGTGGTGCAGGCCAAGTGTATTTTCTACAAATGCTTTTCCAAACGCTTGCCAATCAACAGACGGGTAGGCCACTTTGTGTGCGTTGTAATTTCCAGTTGCACCGCCAAACTTGGCCGCCATTGGGATTTGCGACATCATTGAAAGCTGTTGGTCAATACGTGTTTTGAATACATTGAGTTCTTTGTCCAAACGGGTTGGGGAGGCCGGTTGTCCGTGTGTGCGGGCCAGCATGGCTACCCCCTCACAACTAGTCATAAGCGCTTCAAGTGCTGAAATTAGTTCTTGAAGTTTTGGTAAATATTCACTTTCATAAGCTTCTTTAACTGAAAGCGGAATAGCCGTGTTGTTGATGTCCTGTGAGGTAAGTCCAAAGTGGATAAATTCTTTGTATTTGCCTAGATTTAAATCGTCAAATATTTGTTTTAGAAAGTACTCAACTGCCTTTACGTCGTGGTTGGTAAGCTTTTCAATGTCTTTAATGTCTTCTGCTTGATCTAAATTAAAATGGCGGTACACGCTGCGCAATTCTTCCACGGCCGATGCTGGAAAATCTTTAAGCTTAGGTAAAGGGAGTTCGCACAAGGCTATAAAATACTCCACTTCAATCCGCATGCGGTATTGAATCAATCCGAATTCTGAGAAGTATGGGCTTAGGGATTTTGTTTTTGGGCGGTACCGACCGTCAATAGGTGAGATTGCACTTAATTTGTTTAATAACATAGGCTTTCAAAATGCAAAGGTATTGAATTTAGCTTTTTTAGCGATTGAGAATTTTATACTCTTCATAACAGTTGCTGATGGCCTCCAAGATTTGCAGGTCGTTAGCACCTTTGATAAAGCTATCAGAGAAGTTGCATTTGCGCAGTATTTCATCTAAATCTACCCGGTCAATTTGGACGAGTTGCTCCAAGGTTTTTCTGTCGTATTTGACCGCCAATAAATCTCTTAGCTCGTTGTTTGCCCTCACTTTTTTGAGTTTGCGTAGTTGTTTGGGCTTTTTACCAAAAATATTATATAAGAAGTCAGCAGGATTTGAGATGGCTTGTAAAATGCGAATTTCGCCTAGAGGTGTTCCGTTGCCCGCTTCATATCCTCCCGATGGGAGTCCGGGAATGCTGTACCTTCTTGTTTTGTTGATGGGAACATTTCGCGCATCTATATCCAAATAACCAGTGAGTTGGTATGGGCGTACCACTACTTCTTCAAGCGCCAATGCAAGCTCAGTTAGTTGAAAGCGTGTATTGGGATATTTTACCAAGTCATTGGAAACGCGGACCTTAATGGGTTTATAGCCTAAATAGGAAAAATAAAGTGTGTCGTTAACTTCCGCATCGATGGTAAATTCCCCCTCTTTGTTGGTTATGGACATGGTCACCTTGTTCAGGTTGATGATATGTACAGTTGATATGGGTTTTTGATCTGAAGCATTTTCGACAATACCAATCACCTCTTGCCCATACAAAAAGGTACAAAAACCAGTTAAAAATAAGAATTGCGTAAAAAGTTTGATCATAAGCTTATACAAACTAAATGCATTCCTTGATGCTCTGCAATGTTTTGATATAAAATTAACATTACGTTAGGGATTTTAGGTACTTAAATAATGCGGTAATGGCCCTGCTGCGGTGGCTTATTTTTAATTTTATCGCTCGGGGGAGTGCCCCAAATGTTTGCCTGTACCCCTCTGGTATAAAAAGGGGATCATAACCAAACCCGCCTGTTCCACTAAGTGCCGTTGCAATTTCACCCATCACTATGCCTTCGAAGCAAATTTCCTTATTGGCATCCACGTAAGCAATAGCGGTCTTAAATTGCGCCTTCCGATTTGTGGTTTGCGCCAAGGCATCCAAAAGTTTTGCGTTGTTTTTTTTGTGGTTTTTTTCCTCTCCAGCATAGCGTGCCGAATATATTCCTGGTGCACCATCTAGTGCAGCTACCTCCAAGCCACTGTCATCAGCAAACACGGGTGTTTTAAATACCGCATAAATTTGTTTGGCTTTTAACAATGCGTTCCCTTCAAAGGTTTTTGCTGTCTCCTCTATTTCGGCGTGATAATCCACATCGGACAGGCTTTTGATGTTGTACTTCTTAATGACCGCTTTTACCTCTTTTACCTTATTCTGGTTGTGGGTTGCAAATATGAGCTCTTTCATTAGTGATGATAGGGTTGATTGTTTAAAATACTAAAGGCACGGTAGAGCTGCTCTGCGACAAAAATACGTACCATTTGGTGAGAAAAAGTCATGTGTGAAAGGGCTATTTTTCCTTGTGCTCTTGCGTATATTTCTTGTGAAAATCCATAAGGTCCACCAATGACAAAGACTAATTTTTTAGTCCCTGCATTCATTTTTTTTTGAAGAAACTGCGCAAAGCCTTTGGAAGTATGTTTGCTGCCTTTTTCATCAAAAAGAATAAGGGTGTCGCTAGCGCACACGGCTGCAAGGATCAGTTTTCCCTCGTCTGTTTTTTGTTGCTTTTCAGGAAGGCTTTTGGTGTTTTTAAGATCGGCAATTTCGTGCCACTCAAATGTAGTATAGCGTGACAAGCGCTTGCAATAATCCGGCAACCAACTCATGATTTCAGCCTGCTGCGTTTTGCCCACGCATATCACTTGAATTTTCATATTGCTAAGGTATCATTTCTCATGGAAGCATTTTGTTTTAATAGCTACCTTTACACAATGCTACGGAAAAGCAAACATAAACTTAAGGTTTGGCTTCAAAACATACGATTTGGCGATGCCAAGTCCATTTCGCTCTACCAATTATTGGAGCTCTATGTCATTGGAGTTATAAAAGGAACCTTGACTACGCGTGCCAGCAGTATTGCTTTTAGCTTCTTTTTATCGTTGTTTCCCTTTTTAATTTTTGTGCTTAACATCATTCCGTTTGTGCCTATTGATAACGTTGAAAGCACCTTTTCATCGTTCTTCTTATCAATTGCACCCTCCGAAGCGCAAGATTTTTTGAATAGCGTACTCTATGACATTCAATCCAAGCCAAGAGCAGGCTTGTTGTCTACTACTTTTGTTTTGTCCATGTTCTTTATGGCCAATGGCGTCAATGCCATTTTTGGGGGTTTCAGCGAGTCGGTACACATAACACTTTCGCGACATTTTGTGCGTCAGTACATCTATGCATTGGGAGTTGGGGTGTTGCTGGGTATTTTATTGCTTATTTCCATTGCCGGTTATTTGTTTTTTGAGTTGCTGCTGGCCGAAACATTTGATTTTGGATTTGAGCTAAGACCTTGGATTCGCATCGCCTTTTTTATGGGCATGGCCTACCTTGTCAGTGCCATTCTATTTTACTTTGGTACCCAGCGGGGATTTTCAACTTTCTTTTCCTTAGGCGCCCTAGTTACCACTTGCTTATTTGCCTTGACTTCATACGGCTTTGGTGTTTATATTGACAATTTCGGTTCTTATAATCAGTTCTACGGGTCTATTGGCGCCATCCTGATTTTGATGCTGTACATTTGGCTCAATGCAATTGTTTTGTTGTTGGGTTTTGAGCTCAATGCTTCCATCGCAAAGCTAAAACAAGCCTAAGCATGTCGTTTTTTTTAGATGTTGTTCTACCGCTACCGCTCAATGAAACCTTTACGTATGTGATTACTTCAGCAGAAGCCAAAGTTATTCAGCCGGGTATGCGGATCATTGTCCCTTTCGGAAAGCGTAAAAAATACACCGCCATTGCATGGCGCGTACACCAAGTAAATCCAAAAACCTACGCCCCCAAACAAATAGACAGCATTATTGATATGGAAGCGGTGCTACCGTCAAAGCAGTTGAAATTCTTGTCTTGGATTGCGGAGTATTATCAATCACCGATTGGGTTGGTGTTACGGACAGCCATACCTTCGTTGATGTTGCTGGAAAGTGAAACGGAGATTGTAACACATGAGTGGGAACAGCTTCCCAACACAGGTTCCAAAAATGCAATCGTATTGCTTCAAAAATTGGAAACCAACAGTACCTATTCCATGGCGCAGATACAACAGTTAATTTCGATAAAAAACCCCTATGCCGTTTTGAAGGAATTGGTAGCAGGCGGTTTTGTTTCGCTCAAAGAATGGGTTTATGCCAAGTATACTCCCAAGCAGCAAACAGAAGTTATACTTCACCCAAATGTGAAAGGAGACGATGCTTTGAAGTTAGTTATGGAGCAACTTGCTCTCAAGCCAAAGCAATACAAAACCTTGTTGACATTTCTGCAGCAAAAGGCGCCAGTTATCATGACGGAATTTTCCAAAATTGATACGGTAAGTCCTTCGTCGCTAAAGACACTTATTAAGAATGGGGTATTGGCAACGCATCAGTACATTATAGATCGCTTGCCACCAAAGCTTACTTCAGATGACCCCTTAAAATCACTGAGCGACCATCAGTTGGAGGCAAAATCGGCCATCGAAACTCACTGGAAAACAAAAGACAATGTTTTACTTCACGGCATAACGGGTTCGGGAAAAACAGAGGTGTATATGCATCTTATTAACCAGCAATTGGCCAAGGCAAAACAAGTGTTGTTTTTGGTGCCTGAAATTGGCCTCACCACGCAGTTGATGCAACGCTTGCACACTTATTTTGGTAAGCAATTAGAGGTATACCATTCCCGATATAGCCCACAAGAACGCACGGAAACTTGGAACAAAGTACTGGCAAACAAACAAGAAGCCCGATTGATTTTAGGAGCACGCTCTGCTGTTTTACTGCCTTTTCAAAACTTGGGTCTGGTGGTAGTAGATGAGTCACACGAGATGTCTTACAAACAATATGAAGCTTCCCCACGCTACCACGCCCGCGATGCAGCCATGGTGTTGTCGCGTATGCACCAAGCAAAAGTTATTTTAGGTTCTGCAACGCCAACAATTGAAATCTATGCACACGCAAAGTCGGGTAAGTATGGGTTGGTAAGCATGACCACCCGATATAGGGATGCGCAAATGCCAGAAATATCCTATGTTGACTTGTGTGATGCCTATCGAAAAAAACAAATGAATGGTCATTTAGCACAGCCGCTTATTCAAGCTATTGAAGAAACCCTTTTATCTAACAAACAGGTTTTACTTTTTCAAAACCGCCGTGGCTATGCCTCTTTTGTTGAATGTCGTCAATGTGCCCATGTACCGCAATGCCCAAGTTGTGATGTAAGCCTTACGTATCATCAAGTTTCGAAAGATTTGCGTTGTCATTACTGCGGCTATACAGAGAAGTATACACCTGCCTGTAAGGCTTGTGGCACACTTGCACCACAAACCCAAGGGTTGGGAACCCAGCAGTTGGAAGAAGAAGTACAGGCTTTGTTTCCGTCTGCTCGAATTTCACGTATGGATTTGGATACCACAAGAAAAAAGCACGCCCATCGAAAACTAATCAATGCTTTTTCACGTCAAGAAATAGACATTCTAATCGGAACGCAAATGATTACAAAAGGCTTGGACTTTAAGCTAGTAACGCTGGTTGGAGTATTGTCCGCCGACAACTTTTTAAACTTCCCCGATTTTCGTGCTCATGAGCGTGCCTTCCAGGTGCTAACACAGGTTGCTGGTAGAGCAGGCAGGCTAGGGGACAAAAGTAAAGTACTCATTCAAACCTATCAACCCCAACACCCCGTTTTAGGTTTTATAAGCAATTACGATTATGCGTCATTTTACCAAAAACAGATAAAGCAACGGCAGCAATTTGGCTATCCGCCGTATGTGCGCATGATCCGTATTGTACTAAAGCATAAGAACATGTCTAAGCTTATCACAGCAGGTGAGTGGTTGAAAAAGGGACTGCTAGCGCGTTTTTCTCATGTTCTTGGGCCTGTAGCGCCGGCTGTTGGTCGGGTGCGCAACTATTATATTCTTCACATACTAATTAAACTGCCGCTTGACACTTCTCAATCGGCTGCAAAAAAACGACTTTCAAACCTGTTGCAGAGCTTTGGAATGGTGGGAGCATTTAGCCAAGTAAACGCAAGCGTTAATGTAGATCCACAATAATTGTGGCTTGCATATTTGTCTAACGCAAGAAATTCCGTATTTTCGCTGCCCACTGAAAAAACAATATATGAACCATTACGAAACTGTTTTCATATTGAATCCCGTTTTATCTGTAGATCAGGTAAAGGAAGCAGTAGAAAAGTACGAGACGTTTATAACGTCCAACGGTGGCGAGATTGTCGCCAAAGAGGATTGGGGCTTGAAAAAGTTCGCCTATGCAATTCAAAACAAAAAAAGTGGTTTTTACTACCTGCTTGATTTCAAGATTGACGGTAGCGCCATCATACCTTTTGAAGTTGAATTCCGTCGCGATCAGCGCGTTATGCGCTATCTAACTGTTAAGCTAGACAAGCACGCTGAGGCTTGGGCAGAAAAAAGAAGAGATCGTTTAACTATAAAAGCTTAAAACATGTCAATAGAACAAGAAAGTAAAGGCGGAAAACAAGGTGAAATCAGGTATTTAACCCCCCTTGATATTGAGACGACAAAAGCAAAAAAATATTGCCGTTTCAAAAAGGCAGGCATTAAGTATATCGATTATAAGGATGCGGACTATTTGCTAAAGTTCGTAAACGAGCAGGGCAAGATTTTACCCCGTCGTCTTACCGGAACATCACTAAAATATCAGCGTAAACTATCGGTTTCTATTAAGCGTGCACGTCACTTGGCGCTTATGCCTTATGTAGCCGATTTGTTAAAATAACTAGCCATGGAACTTATTTTAAAGCAAGATGTTGAAAACCTAGGGTTCAAAGACGATATCGTTAAAGTAAAAAACGGCTACGGGAGAAATTTTCTAATTCCAAAAGGACTTGCAGTAATGGCTACGTCATCTGAAAAAAAAGTTCTGGCGGAAAATCTTAAACAGCGTGCTTTTAAAGAGCAAAAGCTTATTGAGGATGCACAAAAACTCGCCAAGGAATTGGATAAGCTTGATATAAAAATTGAGGCCAAAGCCGGTGCGGGTAATAAATTATTTGGTTCTGTTGGAACAATTGATTTAGAAGCTGCATTGACCAAAGCTGGTAAACCTATTGAGCGCAAGGCCATCAGATTGGCTGGAGGCTCTGTTAAAATGCTAGGAACGCACACTGCATCAATACGCTTGCACCGTGAGGTGTATACAGACCTAGATTTTGAAGTTACCAAAGCCGCAGCAGAAAATTAAAATCTGCTAAAATTCAAAACATAAAGCCGCTTTTGCGGCTTTTTTTATTTAAAATAAGATATTTGTATAAATTGACGTCATGGCTCATAAGGCTAGTATTCCAAAAGGTACCCGAGATTTCCTTCCTGCAGAAGTTACCAAGCGCAACTATGTAATAGATGTAATACGCACCCAATTTGAGCGCTATGGCTTTCTGCCTATACAAACACCTGCGATGGAAAAGTCATCTACGCTTAAGGGCAAGTATGGAGACGAAGGCGACCGCTTGATGTTTAATATTCTTAACTCTGGCGAAAAAGTAAAAAAAGCAGATCTCAATGCCCTTGAAGACGGGGCACTGGGTCAATTTACAAGCTCTATATCTGAGAAAGCATTACGGTATGATCTAACAGTTCCCTTTGCTCGATTTGTTGTACAGCATCAAAATGAAATTAACTTTCCATTTAAGCGTTATCAAATTCAATCTGTTTGGCGTGCCGACCGGCCGCAACGCGGGCGTTTTCAGGAATTTATGCAGTGTGACGCCGATGTTGTTGGTGTAGTTAGCCCGTTTCTAGAGGCAGAATGCATGCAGCTTTTTGATGATGTTTTTGATGCCTTTTCTCTTAAAGGGGCAACCATCCGTATAAATCACCGTGCAATATTAGCTGGTATTGCTAATTATATAGATGCTCCAGACCGCATAGTAGCTTTTACTGTTGCGCTGGATAAGCTCGATAAAATAGGTCTAGAAGGCGTTTTTAACGAATTGCGCCACAATGGATTTGATGATGCGGTTTTGAAACGCTTAAGTCCCTTGTTTGACTTGACAGGTGATGTTATGTCCCAGTTAAATCAATTGGAAGAAATATTGGTATCGCAGCCCGATGCGCTGGAAGGCATTGCGCATTTGCGTCAGACCTTAGGTTTTTTAAGTTCTTTTAAAGTAAGCCAACTGTCCTTTGACTTGACCCTAGCAAGAGGTTTACATTATTACACAGGAATTATTTTTGAGGTTGCACCGCCAGAGTCTGTTGCTATCGGTTCTATAGGCGCTGGGGGTCGTTACGATGATTTGACGGCTGTTTTTGGCCTTAAAGACGTTCATGGATTGGGTATTTCCTTTGGATTGGACCGATTGTGTATTGTGCTTGAAGAATTGAATTTGTTGCCTACTTCGCTGAAACAGCCGGTAGATGTTGTAGTGTTACATTTTGGTGATGCATACATGCATGACCTTGTTCCATTTCTTACAAAATGGCGCAAAATGGGTATTCGTATCAATTGCTACCCAACAGCGCACAAGCTGAAAAAGCAGATGCAATTTGCAAATCAGATTCAAGCACCTTGGGTGATGTTTTACGGAAATGATGAGCAACAAAAAGGGGTAGTCTCACTAAAAAATATGGGCGAGGGGACAAACAGCGAGATTAAATTAGAGGACTTTTCTAAAAAGTGTATTAATAATTAGAGATATTATCAAGCTCATGGTTTGCTTTATCAAGCAATTCTTTAATTTTATTTTTTGTCATTTTATTATTAGATTCTTTTCCCGTAAGTATCCATTGCATACTGTGATTTGGAAAATGCATGCAAATTCATTGCAACACATTATGTTCTATACCAGACTCTCATCTAAGACATGTCGACACAGAGTTTTGCCCCACACCAATTATGCGTTCAAACTTAGATATTGATGGGTTTTCATCATCTATAATCTTATTTAGCCTATCATGTATATTCATACAAATAAATTTATGAGCACACACACAAACATTTGCTCTAACGAATTACGTTGAATTAGCAGTAAACAAACAACAGTTAGTGATGCTATTATTTAGATAATAATTGTGTGCTTAGTTAAGATTTCTTCCCAGAAATTGACAAATTTGAAATAATAAATTTTTTTTAGCATAAATATTGTACAGTGGTTATGACATCTAGCGATTGATTTTTTTTAAAATCATGCATAATTGTATTTATCATGTGTGGTTCGACAATTAAGAGGTGGCAATTAAATAAATAATATACAATCTGTCTATATTTTTGTTATTATACATCTAGCAAATGACTGATTTAGTGAAGTAGAAATTTGTATATTAGCGGGTGTTAAAAAGAAAAAACTGCTTCCATTGAACTACGAAAAATACCTATTTTTTTCAACCAAAACAATCCACATATTTTGGTGTTTGGTTTTCTGTTCCCAGTTAGCTGTGGTTGCTTTTTCAGCACTAGATTATAACAGTATTGAAAACATTAGTATTACAAAAGAAAGTGAAGAGCCAAAACCTAAAGACGGAAAAGCTTTTACTGACCTAATTGAAGAGTGTAGCTTTTTAGTTACGGAACTTCCCGTATTTGCATTTTTTCTTTACGGATCATCGTTAACACACTTCAAATTCCTTATCCATAGGGAGTTTGTTTTAACTCTTGATTCCCCACCCCCGAGTATGTTTAGTTATTTTATGCTCCTTCTTCTAAGTATTAATTTTAAATAAATAAATAATGAAAAAGACATTCTTTCATATTAAGGGTGACATCTTTGGCGGTTTAACCGCAGGTATTGTTGCGCTTCCCTTAGCTTTAGCATTTGGTGTATCCTCTGGATTGGGTCCCACAGCAGGGCTTTATGGCGCGATATTTTTAAGTTTTTTCGCAGCACTCTTAGGTGGAACAAACACCCAAATTTCTGGACCAACTGCCCCCATGACGGCGGTGAGTATGGTTATTATAAGTACGCTGATTGCTGCAAATGATGGAAGTGTTGAAAAAGCCTTACCTATTATTCTGGCTGTATTTATACTTGCCGGTCTGATGCAAGTTGTATTGGGCTTTCTAAAGCTAGGGAAGTATATTCGTTATATTCCTTACCCAGTTGTTTCTGGATTTATGACTGCCATAGGGCTTATCATCTTAATCACCCAATTGCTTCCA